>NZ_JBITIE010000040.1:0-36884 GCF_044458665.1 Streptomyces sp. NPDC050422 | reverse complement strand
CAGGGGGGACCCTGTGGGAGAGTAGGACGCCGCCGAACAATTATTGTAGAAAGCCCCGTGCCCTTGTGGCACGGGGCTTTTCTGCGTTCCCGACCCGCTCGCCGGCGCTCCTGGCCGGGGTGGTGCGGTTCGCCAGGGGGAGGGGTGGCGTCGGAACGCCGCTGGTGGACCGGGTCGTGACGGTGCGACAGGCGGTTTTGCACACCCCCCAGTTCAGGGTATGCTTTAGCTCGTTGCCGCAGGGCAGCAAGGCCCCAATAGCTCAGTCGGTAGAGCGTCTCCATGGTAAGGAGAAGGTCTGCGGTTCGATTCCGCATTGGGGCTCAGACAAACGAAAGGCCCCCGCCAAGTGGCGGGGGCCTTTCGCTTATCCGGAGGTATTCCGGACTGTCCGGAGCTATACAGCGGCGGCCGGTGGCTCGGGGACGCGCATCGCGAGGATGGCCATGTCGTCCGAGGCCGGCTCGGCGGCGAATCGCTCGACCGCTCGCAGAATGCGCGCCGCCACCGCGCCGGCCGTCAGCCCCGTGCAGTTGGCCAGTACGTCCGCCAGGCCGTCGTCACCGAGCATGCGGGCGCCCTCCCGGCGTTCGGTGACACCGTCGGTCACACACAGCAGGACGTCGCCCGGGTTCAGGGTCACCGTCTGCTCGTACAACTCCAGGTCCTCGATGACGCCGAGCAGGGGCTGCGGTTCCGCGGCCGCCTCGACCGAGCCGTCCTGGCGCAGGCGCAGCGGCAACGGGTGCCCGGCGCAGACCACCTTCAGGAGCGCGCTGCCGTCCTCCTGGGGCCACAACTCCCCGTACAGAAGGGTCAGGAAGCGGCTCCGGGCGCCCTCGTCGAGGATGGCGGCGTTGAGCCGCTCCAGGACGGCGGGGCCGCCGAAGCCCTCGCGGGCGAGGAGGCGCAGGGCATGCCGGGCCAGACCCGTGACGGCCGCGGCCTCCGGGCCCGTACCGCAGACGTCGCCGATGGCGAAACCGTAGGCGCCGTCGCGGATCGGGAAGACGTCGTAGAAGTCGCCGCCCACCTCGTTGCCCTCACCGGCCGCCCGGTAGATGACCTCGATCTCGACGTTGGGGACGTCGGGCAGGCCCGGGGGCAGCAGGCTGCGCTGGAGGGACTGGCTGATCGCCGTGCGCTCCGAGTACAGACGGGCGTTGTCCAGCGCCAAGGCGGCACGGCGGGACAGGTCCTCGGCCAGTTCCAGGATTTCCTGGCGGAAGTGGTCGTCGGACGGCTTACCGAGTGTGAGCATGCCGATGACCCGGTTACGGGCGACAAGCGGGAGGACCACGGTCTCCCCGCCCACCGCGGCCGCGGTGGCGAGTGTCGTACGGATGCCGGCTCCGAGCCCTCCGGGGTCACCGAGGCCGATGCTCCGCATAGAGGTGCGCAGGGCTGCCTCGTGCGCGGCCTCGGACGGTGCGGACCAGATACGGGCGCCGGGCGTCGGCACCGGGTCCGGCGGGGAGATCTTGGAGAGCAGGGCCTTGAGGCCGTCGATGCGCTCCTCGTCCTCGTGCAGAACGTACGAGAGGTACGGATCCGAGGACTGGTCGGCGATCGTGTAGACGGCGCACCACGCGGCCAGGGTGGGGACGGTCATCTGCGCCATGAGGGCGAGTGTCTGGTCCCGGTCGAGCGTGCCGGCCAGCAGGTCGGAAGCCTCGACGAGGAAGGAGAGCGAGCCGCGGCGCAGCCGTTCCAGCTCTCCCAGACGGGCGGACTCGACGGCCAGGGCGATGCGGTCGGCGGCGAACTGGAGGCGCAGGGCCTCTTCGTTCGAGTACCGGCCGGCGGCTTCGGCCGCGACGCCCAGGGAGCCCGTCAGGCGGCCCTCGACCTTCAGCGGGACCGTGACGACCGAGCGCATGCCCGTGTCGGCGAGCAGCGGGACGGCGCCGGGCACTGCGTCGAGATCCTCATGGACGGCGGGCATGCGTGCGGAGCCGTACCGGCCGGTGCCGGCCTCGACGGGCACGCGGGCGAAGCGCTGCCGGGCGGAGGGCAGGCCAGTCGTGGCCCGTACCTCCAGTTCGGTCTCGTCGTCCGTCGCCAGCAGCAGGAAGGCCGCGTCGGCGTCGAGCATGTCGCGGGCCCGCTCGACGGTGCGCTGGAGCAGCCCGTCGAGGTCGTCCGGGGCGGGGGAGCCGATGAAGACCTCGAAGGGGTCCGTCGTGCGGCTCTCGGTGTTCGCGTCGGAGACCGGAGTGCGTACCGGTGACTGGAGTACGGCGCGTTCGTAGTCGCGCACCAGGAGGCACACCGTCGAGGGCTCGCCCTCGGTGTCCCTGACGCGCAGGTGGGAGCCGTAGACCGGGATCGTGCGGCCGTCGGCGGCCCGGATGCCGTAGCTGCCCTCCCAGCGGGAGAGGCGCAGCGCGTCGGCGATGCCGGTGTTGGTGCCGGGGGTCTGCGGCCACGCGGTGAAGTCGGTGAACTGCTTGCCGGTGACCTGCTCCGCCGAGTGCCCGAACAGATAGGAGGCGTCGTCGTTCCACGCAGCGATGGAGCCCGAGCTGTCGATCTGGACGACGGCGACCCTGACCCGTTCGTCGGTGACGGGGAGCAGGCCCACCGGGAGCAGCGGGCCCGCTGAGCGGATGCCCACCGGGCGGTCGGGGAGATCGAGCTGGAACCAGACATGTTTGTGCGTGGGGGAGTACTCGACTCCCCACCGGGACGCGAGTGCCGCGCACAGGAGGAGGCCGCGGCCGCCCTCCCGGTCGGGACTGCCGAAGTCCAGTCCGGTCGACTGGAGCGGGATCTCGCGTTCCGGATAGTGGTCGGAGACCTCGACCCGTACACCCTCGTCCGTGCGCAGGCAGAGCACGTCCGCCGCTGTGCCCGCGTGGACGACCGCGTTCGTGACGAGCTCGCTGGTGAGGACGACGGCGTCGTCGACGACATCGGTGTACCCCCACCCCTGGAGGGTGTCCCGCACGAAGGCGCGGGCCGTCGCGACGGAGCGCCCCACCGGGTCGAAGGTGGCAGCCGCGCGCGCCGTGATCACAGCACTCCCCATTTGGTGTCTCGTCGCTTCCCCGAGTCCTGTGCCCGTTTCTCGCCGCTTCGATTCGCCTGCCAGGCTAGACGCTCCGTGCAGGTACCGGATACACGAGGGCCGGGTTCGGGCAAGGACGGGCAGGAACAGGCCTGTGACCGGACAAGTGTGGGCTTCCCCATGGAGGGATGTGGGACAACCATGGGAGGTTCCACCCCGACCGGTTCCGGCCTGGTACGTTTCAACGATTTGACGTCCGCATGGTCACCCGTCGACGGTGGGCTGTGGCGGTGAGCCATAGAGGATCTGGGCAAGCTCTCGGACAAGGCCCGAGCGATTCGGTCAACCCCTGCGGGAGGGACACGGTGGAGTCTGACGTGGCGGCGCGGGGAACAGGCACGCGCAGTAAAGGCGGACAGCCCGTGAAGAAGCAGCGCAATGGAACCGTCGAGGTCGACGCCGCGGCACTCAACAGACTGCTGTCCGGTCTGGTGGCCATGCGTGACGGGAACTTCCGCAGGCGTGTGACCGTCTCCGGCGACGGTGTCATGGCGGAACTCGCGGCGGTCTTCAACGAGGTCGCCGACCGCAACGTGCATCTCACGGGTGAGCTCGCGCGCGTGCGGCGTGTGGTCGGCCGGGAGGGAAAGCTCACCGAGCGGCTGGAGACGGGCGCCTGCGAGGGTTCCTGGGCCGCTGCGATCGACGCGTCCAACGAGCTGGTCGATGATCTCGCGCGTCCGGTCTCGGAGGTCGGGCGGGTGCTGTCGGCGGTGGCCGACGGTGACCTCGAGCAGCGGATGGAGCTGCGTTCGCACACGGCGGACGAGACGGTACGGCCGCTGCGCGGCGAGTTCCTGAAGGTCGCCCGTACGGTCAACAACCTCGTCGACCAGCTGTCGGCGTTCACCGAGCAGGTGACGCGGGTCGCGGTCGAGGTGGGCACCGAGGGCAAGCTGGGCGGCCAGGCCCAGGTGCGCGGGATGTCCGGGTCCTGGAAGGACCTCACGGACTCCGTGAACACCATGGCGTACCGGCTGACCGCGCAGGTGCGCGACATCGCCCTGGTGACGACGGCGGTGGCCAAGGGCGATCTGTCGCGGAAGGTCACCGTCCATGTGGCCGGCGAGATGGCCCAGCTGAAGAACACCGTCAACACGATGGTCGACCAGCTGTCCTCGTTCTCCTCCGAGGTGACCCGCGTCGCCCGTGAGGTGGGTACCGAGGGTGAGCTGGGCGGGCAGGCGACGGTGCCGGGTGTGGCCGGGGTCTGGAAGGACCTGACCGACTCCGTCAACACGATGGCGGGCAACCTCACCTCCCAGGTGCGCGGCATCGCGGAGGTGACGACGGCGGTCGCCAACGGTGATCTGTCGCAGAAGGTCCGGGTGAGCGCCCGCGGCGAGGTCGCGCAGCTCGCCGAGACGATCAACCAGATGACCGAGACGCTGCGCACCTTCGCGGACGAGGTCACCCGTGTGGCCAGCGAGGTCGGCGGCGAGGGGCTGCTCGGCGGCCAGGCGCAGGTGCCGGGTGCCGCGGGTACCTGGAAGGACCTCACCGACTCGGTGAACACCGTCTTCCGCAACCTGACGACCCAGGTGCGCGACATCGCCCAGGTGACCACGGCGGTCGCCAGCGGCGACATGACGCAGAAGGTCACCGTCGACGTGGCCGGCGAGATGCTGGAGCTGAAGAACACCGTCAACACGATGGTCGACCAGCTCCAGTCCTTCGGTTCGGAAGTGACCCGGGTGGCCCGGGAGGTCGGCGTCGAGGGCCGGCTGGGCGGGCAGGCCGAGGTGCCTGGCGCGGCGGGTACGTGGAAGGACCTCACGGACTCCGTGAACACGGCTTTCCGGAACCTGACGGGTCAGGTGCGTGACATCGCGCAGGTGACGACCGCGGTCGCCAACGGTGATCTGTCGCAGAAGGTCACCGTCGACGTGGCCGGCGAGATGCTGGAGCTGAAGAACACCGTCAACACGATGGTGGCGCAGTTGTCCTCCTTCGCCGACCAGGTGACGCGCATGGCGCGGGACGTGGGCACGGAGGGCCGCCTCGGCGGTCAGGCGCGGGTCGACGGTGTCTCCGGTACGTGGAAGGAGCTCACCGACTCCGTCAACTTCATGGCGGGGAACCTGACGTCCCAGGTGCGCCAGATCGCCCAGGTGACCACGGCGGTGGCGCGGGGTGATCTGTCGCAGAAGATCGACGTGGACGCGCGCGGCGAGATCCTGGAGCTGAAGAACACCATCAACACGATGGTCGACCAGCTCTCCGCCTTCGCCGAGCAGGTGACCCGGGTGGCCCGCGAGGTGGGCACGGACGGGCGTCTCGGCGGTCAGGCCCAGGTGCCGGGCGTGGCCGGTGTGTGGCGCGATCTGACCGATTCGGTGAACGGCATGGCCGGGAACCTCACCGCTCAGGTCCGTAACATCGCGCAGGTCGCCACGGCGGTGGCGCGGGGTGATCTGTCGCAGAAGATCGACGTGGACGCGCGCGGCGAGATCCTGGAGCTGAAGAACACCCTCAACACGATGGTCGACCAGCTGTCGAACTTCGCGGAGCAGGTGACCCGGGTCGCCCGTGAGGTGGGCACGGAAGGCATTCTCGGCGGTCAGGCCGAGGTGCAGGGCGTGTCCGGTACGTGGAAGGACCTCACTCAGTCCGTCAACGGCATGGCGAACAACCTGACTCTTCAGGTGCGCAACATCGCCGAGGTCACCACCGCGGTCGCCAACGGTGATCTCTCCAAGAAGATCACCGTCGACGCCAAGGGCGAGATCCTCGAACTGGTGACGACGGTCAACACGATGGTCGACCAGCTGATGAACTTCGGTGACGAGGTGACCCGGGTGGCCCGTGAGGTGGGTACCGAGGGCATCCTCGGCGGTCAGGCCCGGGTGCGCGGTGCCACGGGCATCTGGAAGGACCTCAGCGAGAACGTCAACCTGATGGCCAACAACCTGACCAGTCAGGTGCGGAACATCTCCCGGGTCTCGTCCGCGGTCGCCAACGGGGACCTGACGAAGAAGGTCACCGTCGAGGCGCGCGGCGAGGTCGCCGAGCTGGCCGACACCGTCAACACGATGGTGACGACCCTGTCGTCGTTCGCCGATGAGGTGACGCGAGTCGCCCGCGAGGTGGGCACGGAAGGCGAACTGGGCGGCCAGGCGCGCGTCCCCGGCGTCTCCGGTACGTGGAAGGACCTCACCGAGTCCGTGAACTCGATGGCGTCCAATCTGACCGGGCAGGTGCGCCAGATCGCCACCGTCACCACGGCCATCGCCAAGGGCGATCTCACCAAGAAGATCGACATCGATGCCCGCGGCGAGATCCTGGAGCTGAAGAACACCATCAACACGATGGTCGACCAGCTGTCCTCGTTCGCCGACCAGGTGACCCGGGTGGCGCGTGAGGTGGGCACCGAGGGGCAGCTGGGCGGCCAGGCGCGGGTCCGGGACGTGGACGGGACCTGGCGCGACCTCACCGAGTCGGTGAACGAGATGGCCGGGAACCTGACCCGTCAGGTGCGCGCCATCGCGGCCGTCGCCACCGCGGTGACCCGCGGCGATCTCAATCTCAAGATCGATGTGGACGCGGCGGGCGAGATCCAGGCCCTGCAGGACAACATCAACACGATGATCGCGAACCTGCGCGACACGACCGCCACGAACAAGGAACAGGACTGGCTCAAGGGCAACCTCGCGCGGATCTCCGGCCTGATGCAGGGGCGTCGCGATCTGGACGACGTGGCCTCGCTGATCATGAGTGAGCTGACGCCGGTCGTCTCCGCGCAGCACGGCGCCTTCTTCCTCGCCATGGCGACCGGGGGCGCCGACGCGCTGGGTGCGGAGGGCGACAGGGAGGGCGCGTACGAGCTCCGTATGCGCGGCAGCTACGGCTACTCGGCGGGCTCCATGCCGACGTCCTTCCGCCCCGGGGAGACGCTCATCGGCACGGCGGCCGAGGAGAAGCGGACGATCCAGGTGGACAACGTGCCGCCGGGGTACCTGAAGATCTCCTCCGGTCTCGGCGAGGCGCCGCCGGCGCACGTGATCGTGCTGCCGGTGCTCTTCGAGGGCAAGGTCCTCGGGGTGATCGAACTGGCCTCGTTCCAGCCGTTCACCCACATCCAGCGGGACTTCCTCAACCAGCTCGCCGAGATGATCGCCACGAGCGTCAACACGATCAGTGTCAACACCACGACCGAGAAGCTGCTGGAGCAGTCGCAGGAGCTCACCGAGCAGTTGCGCGACCGGTCGCAGGAGCTGGAGAACCGGCAGAAGGCCCTTCAGGCGTCCAATGCCGAACTGGAGGAGAAGGCCGAGCTGCTGGCCCAGCAGAACCGCGACATCGAGGTCAAGAACACCGAGATCGAGGAGGCGCGCCAGGTCCTGGAGGAACGCGCCGAACAGCTGGCCGTCTCCATGCGTTACAAGTCGGAGTTCCTGGCGAACATGTCGCACGAGTTGCGGACGCCGCTCAACTCGCTGCTCATTCTGGCCAAGCTGCTGGCGGACAACGCCGAGGGCAATCTGTCGCCGAAGCAGGTGGAATTCGCCGAGACGATCCACGGTGCCGGTTCCGATCTGCTCCAGCTGATCAACGACATCCTCGATCTGTCGAAGGTCGAGGCGGGCAAGATGGACGTCAGCCCGACCCGGATCGCGCTCGTTCAACTGGTCGACTACGTGGAGGCGACGTTCCGGCCGCTCACCGCGGAAAAGGGACTGGACTTCTCCGTACGGGTGTCGCCGGAACTGCCGGCCACGCTGCACACCGACGAACAGCGGCTGCTTCAGGTGCTGCGCAATCTGCTCTCCAACGCGGTGAAGTTCACCGACAGCGGCGCCGTCGAGCTGGTGATCCGGCACGCCGGTGCCGAAGTGCCGAACGCCATCCGTGAGCAGTTGCTGGAAGCCGGTTCGCTGCGGGATGCCGACGCAGATCTGATCGCCTTCTCGGTGACCGACACCGGTATCGGGATCGCGTCCAGCAAGATGCTGGTGATCTTCGAGGCGTTCAAGCAGGCGGACGGCACGACCAGCCGCAAGTACGGCGGCACAGGCCTCGGTCTCTCCATCAGCCGGGAGATCGCACGGCTGCTGGGTGGCGAGATCCACGCGGCGAGCGAGCCCGGCCGCGGCTCGACGTTCACGCTGTATCTGCCGTTGCACCCGAGCGAACTGCCGCCGCAGGGTTACCCGCAGATCGGTCCCGGGCCCATCGAGGTCCACGGCGCGGCCGTCGAGAGCGGCCGGCTGCCCGAGGCCGGCCAGGGAGCGGGGCAGAGTCCCGGGCCGGGGTTCCAGACCTTCGGAGAGGCCTCCGGGATGCCGGGCAACGGGCACGACCAGGGTGGCACGGCAGGGCTGTTGAGGCGCCGGCGCAAGGCGCTGGGCGGTGCGCGGCAGCAGCCCGCACTGCCGCCGCGAGCGGCGTCCCCGGCGGCACAACAGTCCCCGCAGGAGCCGTGGACACTCGGCGGCCAGGAGGAGCCCGAGGTTCGCAGGACGTTCCGGTTCGGCGGCGAGAAGGTGCTGATCGTCGACGACGACATCCGTAACGTCTTCGCGCTCACCAGCGTGCTGGAACAGCACGGCCTTTCGGTGCTGTACGCGGAGAACGGGCGCGAGGGGATCGAAGTGCTGGAGCAGCACGACGATGTGACGGTCGTACTGATGGACATCATGATGCCGGAAATGGATGGTTACGCGACGACTTCGGCGATCCGCAGGATGCCGCAGTTCTCCGGCCTGCCGATCATCGCGCTGACCGCGAAGGCGATGAAGGGCGACCGCGAGAAGGCGATCGAGTCCGGAGCGTCCGACTACGTCACCAAGCCAGTCGATTCCGATCATCTTCTGTCGGTTATGGAGCAGTGGATGCGCGGAGAGTGATCGTCAATTGTGGGAATCGATCGTGATTTGTTGACTGGTCGTGCCGGGAGGAGTGTGGGAGCGCGGTTTCCGGGGAACCTTCTGGTCTCCCACCGCGTTTTTCCTGTGTGCACAGTGACATCGCGGTGACAGGGTGTGGTGACGGGCGGGGTGCGGCTACCATGACCGGCACAAGGACGGACGGCGTAAGGGAGCCGTCCCCTGGGGCGGCGCCCGGTGCAATTCCGGGGCGAGGAGGGCGGGCCATGGTACAGAAGGCCAAGATCCTCCTGGTCGATGACCGGCCGGAGAATCTGCTGGCGCTGGAGGCCATCCTCTCTGCGCTCGATCAGACACTGGTGCGGGCATCGTCAGGGGAGGAAGCGCTCAAAGCGCTGCTCACGGACGACTTCGCGGTCATTCTGCTGGATGTCCAGATGCCGGGCATGGACGGTTTCGAAACCGCGGCGCACATCAAGCGGCGGGAGCGGACCAGAGACATCCCGATCATCTTTCTCACCGCGATCAACCACGGTCCGCACCACACCTTCCGGGGTTACGCGGCCGGCGCGGTGGACTACATCTCGAAGCCGTTCGACCCCTGGGTGCTGCGCGCCAAGGTGTCGGTCTTCGTCGAGCTGTACATGAAGAACTGCCAGTTGCGTGAGCAGGCGGCGCTGCTGCGGCTCCAGCTGGAGGGCAGCGGGCACGGGGGCGCGAACCACGAGAAGGAGCCCGCCGGACTGCTGGCCGAACTCTCCGCACGGCTCGCGGCGGTCGAGGAGCAGGCCGAGGCCCTCTCCAAGCAGCTGGACGACGAGTCGGCGGACGCCGCGGCCGTAGCCACCGCCGCTCACCTGGAACGGAAGCTGACCGGCCTGCGCCGGGCGCTGGACGCGTTGGAGCCCGGCACCGGCGGCGGACCCGCAGCCCTCCCCTCGTAGCGGCGCCGTGAGGACGTACCGCCCCTCTCCGTCAGGCCCCTTCGGGGCGCGAGGCGTCAACTGACCGGAGGGCGCGGCCGTTCGGCGGTTGTGCCCCGGTTCGAACCGTCCCGGCCGCCCGGTGTTCACGGCCGGGGCCGGTGAGGGCGCGTCAGTTTGCGGCCGCCGTACGGCGACACGGTCGGGTGAACCGGCACGCGCACGTGTTCACTGCCGCAGACACCGGTAACCTCGGCCCCATGGCCTCACGTACGTCCGGCAAGGGTTCCCAGGGCACGGCGGGCACCGCGAAGCGCGTCGGCGGTGGCCCGGGTGCGGCGAAGAAAGCCGCGCCCGCCAAGAAGGCCGCGGCGAAGAAGACAGCGCCCGCAAAGAGGGCACCGGCGAAGAAGGCGGTGGCCAAGAAGGCCGCCGCACCCAAACCGGCACCCTCGCCCACCGGCGGTGTGTACCGCCTGGTGCGCGCCGTCTGGCTCGGCGCGGCCCACGCCGTCGGTGCGATGTTCCGCGGCATAGGGCGCGGCGCCAAGGGCCTCGACCCCGCCCACCGCAAGGACGGCGTCGCGCTGCTCCTCCTCGGCCTCGCCCTGATCGTCGCCGCGGGCACCTGGTCGAACCTGCGCGGCCCGGTCGGCGACCTCGTCGAGATGCTCGTCACCGGAGCCTTCGGCCGGCTCGACCTCCTCGTGCCGATACTGCTGGGCGCGGTAGCCGTACGGCTGATCCTCTATCCGGAGAAGCCCGAGGCCAACGGCCGCATCGTCATCGGGCTCTCCGCGCTGGTCATCGGCGTGCTCGGGCAGGTCCACATCGCGTGCGGAGCGCCGGGACGCGAGGACGGCACCGAAGCCATGCAGGACGCGGGCGGCCTCATCGGCTGGGCCGCATCCAAACCGCTGATCTTCACCATGGGCGAGGTGCTCGCCGTACCGCTGCTCCTGCTCCTGACCGTCTTCGGGCTGCTCGTCGTGACGGCGACCCCGGTGAACGCCATCCCGCAGCGGCTGCGGCTCCTCGGTTCCAAGCTGGGAATCATCGACCCGGTGTACGACCCGGAGGCACTGGACGAGGACGACGACGAGCGGTACGACGAGCAGTGGCGTGAGTCGCTGCCCGCCCGTTCGCGGCGTTCCTCCGTGCGCCGCTCCGAGACGCCCGAGGAGTACGACGCCGACCGCGCGGAGACCGACGCGCTCTCCAAGCGCCGCAGGCCGCGCAGGCACTCCGTGCAGCCGGCGATGAACCGCACCATGGACGCCGTGGACGTCGCAGCCGCCGCGGCTGCCGCGCTGGACGGTGCGGTGCTCAACGGCATGCCGCCCTCGCCGGTCGTCGCCGACCTCACCCAGGGCGTCTCGGTGGACCGCGAGCGCGCGGGCACCCCGGTGCCCGGCGCCAGGGAGGCGCAGCCGGCCCGGAGGCCGGGGGAGAAGGCCTCCTCGCCGTCCGGTGGCGTGCCCGACCTGACCAAGCCGGCCCCCGACCGGTCGCAGTCGCAGCCACTGCCGCCCCGCGCCGAGCAACTCCAGCTCTCCGGCGACATCACCTACTCGCTGCCCTCGCTCGACCTGCTGGAGCGCGGCGGCCCCGGCAAGACCCGCAGCGCCGCCAACGACGCGATCGTCGCGTCCCTGACCAACGTCTTCACCGAGTTCAAGGTGGACGCGGCCGTCACCGGTTTCACCCGCGGTCCCACGGTGACGCGGTACGAGGTGGAGCTCGGGCCCGCCGTGAAGGTGGAGCGGATCACGGCGCTCGCCAAGAACATCGCGTACGCCGTCGCCAGCCCCGACGTGCGGATCATCTCCCCGATCCCGGGGAAGTCCGCCGTGGGCATCGAGATCCCCAACTCCGACCGGGAGATGGTCAACCTCGGCGACGTGCTGCGACTCGCGGACGCGGCGGAGGACGACCACCCGATGCTGGTCGCGCTCGGCAAGAACGTCGAGGGCGGCTACGAGATGGCGAACCTCGCGAAGATGCCGCACGTCCTGGTGGCCGGGGCGACCGGTTCCGGGAAGTCCTCCTGCATCAACTGCCTGATCACCTCGGTGATGATAAGGGCGACTCCGGAGGACGTCCGGATGGTGCTGGTCGACCCCAAGCGCGTCGAGCTGACCGCGTACGAGGGCATCCCGCACCTGATCACGCCGATCATCACCAACCCCAAGAAGGCCGCGGAGGCCCTTCAGTGGGTCGTGCGCGAGATGGACCTGCGCTACGACGACCTCGCCGCCTTCGGCTACCGGCACATCGACGACTTCAACCACGCGGTGCGCACCGGCAAGCTCAAGACGCCGGAGGGCAGTGAGCGGGAGCTGTCGCCGTATCCGTACCTGCTGGTGATCGTCGACGAGCTGGCCGATCTCATGATGGTGGCCCCCCGGGACGTCGAGGACTCGATCGTCCGCATCACTCAGCTGGCCCGCGCCGCCGGTATCCATCTGGTGCTCGCCACCCAGCGCCCGTCGGTGGACGTCGTCACCGGTCTGATCAAGGCGAACGTGCCTTCCCGGCTCGCCTTCGCAACCTCGTCGCTGGCCGACAGCCGGGTCATCCTCGACCAGCCCGGAGCCGAGAAGCTCATCGGAAAGGGTGACGGGCTGTTCCTGCCGATGGGTGCGAACAAGCCGACGCGTATGCAGGGCGCCTTCGTCACCGAGGACGAGGTCGCGGCGGTCGTCCAGCACTGCAAGGACCAGATGGCCCCCGTCTTCCGCGACGACGTGGTGGTCGGGACGAAGCAGAAGAAGGAGATCGACGAGGACATCGGCGACGACCTCGATCTGCTCTGCCAGGCGGCTGAGCTGGTCGTCTCCACCCAGTTCGGATCCACCTCGATGCTCCAGCGCAAGCTGCGGGTGGGTTTCGCGAAGGCCGGCCGGCTGATGGACCTCATGGAGTCGCGGAACATCGTCGGTCCCAGCGAGGGCTCCAAGGCGCGCGACGTCATGGTGAAACCGGACGAGCTCGACGGGGTGTTGGCACTGATCCGCGGGGAAACCGGTTCGTAAGGGTTTCGCGGGCAACCGTTTCGCCGGGCCGTACGTCAAGTTGAAGGGAGGAACAGCAGGATGTTCCTTCCCGGGGCGGTCCGGCGAATCCGACTCTGTTCGAATCTGATGGCGTACAAAGTCCTCCCTCCCGGTTGCCCCACCCTTTCGTACCCCCCCTAGACTGAACATCCAGCAGGTGGCTCACGCTCGAAAGGCGCCCCCGTGTCCATCGGCAACTCCCCCGAAGACGACCGGCCTTCGATCGGTCGAGTGCTCCAGCAGGCTCGTATCGCCGCAGGTCTCACGGTCGAAGAGATCAGCACGTCCACCCGGGTGCGCATCCCCATCGTGCACGCGATCGAGGAGGACGACTTCTCCCGCTGCGGCGGCGACGTGTACGCCCGCGGCCATATCCGAACGCTCGCACGTGCCGTAGGCACCGATCCGGAACCGCTGGTTTCGCAGTACGACGCCGAGCACGGCGGCCGTCCCGCACCCACCCCGGCGGCTCCGTTGTTCGAAGCCGAGCGGATCCGTTCCGAACCCCGGCGGCCCAACTGGACCGCGGCCATGGTCGCGGCCATCGTGGCCGTTGTCGGATTCGTCGGCTTCACCTTCTTCAAGGGCGGTGACGAGCCCTCGACCGCCGGCCAGGTCGCCGAAGGCCCGACGTCCGACAAGATCACGCCCAAGCCGGCGTCCAGCAAGCCCGTCGATCCCAAGCCCGCCCCCTCGGACAGCGCGATCGCCGCGGCGCCCCAGGACAAGGTGACGGTCAGGCTCAGCGCGAGCCAGGGCAAGAGCTGGATCTCCGCCAAGGACCACAACGGCCGGTCCCTCTTCGACGGAACCCTCCAGCAGGGCGAGACGAAGACGTTCCAGGACAAGGAGCGGGTCGACCTCGTCCTCGGGAACGCCGGATCGATCGAGCTCTTCGTCAACGGCAAGAAGGTCGAGGACCAGTTCCAGCCCGGACAGGTCGAGCGGCTCTCGTACACCAAGGGTGACCCCGAGGTCGGCTGACCTCCAGGACCCGGCAGTTCACAGGGCGGCGAGCGCCCGGCCATCGCGCCGGGCGCTCGCCGCCTTTGTCACTCCCTGTGACGACCGAACCCTGCACGGCGGGGCCAGTGCCGGGACAAAGTAGTCTTGAGCCCATGCCCGAACGCCGTACCGTCGCCCTTGTCACTCTTGGCTGCGCCCGTAACGAGGTGGACTCGGAGGAGCTCGCAGGCCGCTTGGCAGCGGACGGCTGGGAGCTCGTCGAGGATGCCTCCGATGCCGATGTCGCCGTGGTCAACACCTGTGGATTCGTCGAGGCCGCCAAGAAGGACTCCGTCGATGCCCTGCTCGAAGCCAATGATCTGAAGGACCACGGCCGGACCCAGGCCGTCGTCGCCGTCGGCTGCATGGCCGAGCGCTACGGCAAGGACCTCGCCGAGGCCCTGCCGGAAGCGGACGGAGTCCTCGGATTCGACGACTACGCAGACATCTCCGACCGCCTCCAGACCATCCTCAACGGCGGCATCCACGCCTCCCACACCCCCCGCGACCGCCGCAAGCTGCTTCCCATCAGCCCGGCCGAACGCCAGGACGCCGCCGTGGCCCTGCCCGGCCACGCCCAGGAGAGCTCACCGGCCCCCGCCGATCTTCCGGAGGGAGTCGCGCCGGTCTCCGGTCCGCGGGCGCCACTGCGCCGCCGGCTGGGCACCAGCCCCGTCGCCTCCGTGAAGCTGGCCTCGGGCTGCGACCGCCGCTGCTCCTTCTGCGCCATCCCGTCCTTCCGCGGCTCCTTCATCTCTCGCCGGCCCTCGGACGTCCTGGGTGAGACGCGCTGGCTGGCCGAGCAGGGCGTGAAGGAGGTCATGCTCGTCTCCGAGAACAACACCTCGTACGGCAAGGACCTCGGCGACATCCGCCTCCTGGAGACACTCCTTCCCGAGCTCGCGGACGTCGAGGGGATCGAGCGCATCCGGGTCAGCTATCTGCAGCCCGCCGAGATGCGGCCCGGTCTGATCGACGTACTGACCTCGACGCCGAAGGTCGCGCCCTACTTCGACCTGTCGTTCCAGCACTCGGCCCCCGGCGTGCTGCGCGCGATGCGGCGCTTCGGTGACACCGACAGCTTCCTGGAGCTCCTGCACACCATCCGGAGCAAGGCACCGCAGGCCGGTGCGCGGTCCAACTTCATCGTGGGCTTCCCCGGCGAGACCGAGGCGGACCTGGCGGAGCTGGAACGGTTCCTCACCGGCGCGCGCCTCGACGCCATCGGCGTCTTCGGCTACTCCGACGAGGACGGCACCGAGGCGGTCGGCTACGAGAACAAGCTGGACGCCGACACCATCGCCGAGCGCCTCGCGCACATCTCGCAGCTGGCCGAGGAGCTGACCTCGCAGCGGGCCGAGGAGCGCGTCGGCGAGTCGCTCCAGGTGCTGGTCGAGTCGGTCGAACCCACGGAGGACGAGTCGCGAGCCGTGGGCAGAGCGGCCCACCAGGCGCCCGAAACGGACGGTCAGGTCCTCTTCACCACACGCGAGGGGCTTGTCCCGGGCCGTATGGTCGAGGCAAAGGTAGTGGGCACCGAAGGCGTGGACCTGGTCGCCGAGTGCTGTGAACTTGCGGAGGTAGCCAGATGACCGGAGTCCCGGCATCCGCGGCAGGTGGTTCCGGCGCGACGCCGGCCCGCGGCGGAAAACTGGGTGCTGCGGCCGTCAATCAGGCCAGCCTGTGGAACATCGCCAATCTCCTCACGATGGCGCGGCTGGTGCTGGTCCCCGGCTTCGTCGTGCTACTGCTCCACGACGGCGGATACGACCCGGCCTGGCGTTCCATCGCCTGGGCCGCGTTCGCCGTCGCGATGATCACCGACGTGTTCGACGGGCATCTGGCGCGTAAGTACGACCTGGTCACGGACTTCGGCAAGATTGCCGACCCGATCGCCGACAAGGCGATCATGGGCGCGGCGCTGATATGTCTGTCGTATCTCGGTGACCTGCCCTGGTGGGTCACGGGTGTGATCCTCTTCCGCGAACTCGGCATCACACTGATGCGGTTCTGGGTGATCCGGCACGGTGTGATTCCCGCCAGCAGGGGCGGGAAGATGAAGACGCTGGCCCAGGGGACGGCGGTCGGGATGTACGTCCTGGCGCTGACCGGTCCGCTGGCCACGCTGCGCTTCTGGGTGATGGCGGTGGCCGTCGTGCTGACGGTCGTCACCGGTCTGGACTACGTGCGCCAGGCAGTCGTGCTGCGGCGCCAGGGGCTCGTGTCGGAGCGGGCGGCCGTGGCCCAGGAGGCCGCCGACAACGCTGAGGCGGCTCTGGAGAGCGCCAAGGGCGAGGGGCGGGCCTCCCGTGGTGCCGAGACCGCCGGGACGGTCTCCGAGGGTACCGGCGGCGGCGAGCGGGTCTCCGGGAACCGTGGCGCCGCGGAGGCCGAGCGGTGACAGCCGCGGCCGAGGTGCTGCGGCTGCTCGTCGGGCGGGGCGAGACCCTCGCCGTCGCCGAGTCGCTCACCGGCGGCCTGGTCGCGGCGGAGCTGACGTCCGTTCCCGGTGCCTCGCAGGCCTTCCGCGGGTCGGTGACGGCTTACGCGACCCCCCTCAAGAGTGAACTCCTGGGCGTGGACGCGGAGCTTCTGGCGGCGCACGGGGCAGTTGACGCCGAGGTCGCGCACCAGATGGCAGCGGGCGTGCGCCGGGCGCTCGGCGCGGACTGGGGAGCGGCGACGACCGGCGTCGCGGGCCCCGAGCCGCAGGACGGCCGACCGGTCGGAACGGTCTTCGTCGCAGTCTGCGGCCCCTGTGACGCCGGGAAAGTGACCGCGCTGCGGTTGAACGGTGGACGGGCGGACATCCGTAGAGAGAGCGTACGGAGCGTGCTCGAACTGCTCTCCGGCGAACTCGGCGGGTACGCGAGCGCACAGGATACGGAACACAACGGGGGGAATTGATGTTTGCAGCCCTGAGTGAACACGACATCGCTCCCCGCACGGCCGCAGCGCTAGGCGGTACGGTGGGGCGTGAAGGATGCGGCTACGCGGTCCGAGGAGGGAGCCACCGATGATTCTGCTCCGTCGCCTGCTTGGTGACGTGCTGCGTCGGCAGCGCCAGCGCCAAGGCCGTACTCTGCGCGAAGTCTCCTCGTCCGCCCGAGTTTCGCTCGGCTATCTCTCCGAGGTGGAGCGGGGGCAGAAGGAGGCATCCTCCGAACTGCTCTCCGCCATTTGCGACGCGCTTGATGTACGGATGTCCGAGCTCATGCGTGAAGTGAGCGATGAGCTGTCCCTGGCCGAACTGGCCGAGTCGGCGGCAGCCAGCGATCCGGTACCTGTGCCGGTGCGCCCCATGCTCAATTCCGTCTCCGTTTCCTCGGTGACGGGTGTACCGACGGGGCGGGTGACCATCAAGGCACCTGCGGAAGCGGTGGATGTCGTCGCCGCCTGACCCGCTCGGTTCGGTGTGAAACCGGAGCCCCGGTCCTCCCCTCAGGGGGCGGACCGGGGCTCCGGTGCGTCCACGGGCAACGGGCGGGGCGTGACCGGGACGGCCCATCGGCTTCATCGAGGTCGGGCGGGCGTCGGTGCGGGGTGTTGGCGGGCGTCCTGCGGGCAGGCGCATGGATGAGACCGGGGAACGATCCTTTCGAGCGCTTCCCCGGATGACCGTTTTGCTTCGTTTGTGCCATCGTGGTTGGTGCTGAACGGAACGGATACCAGATCGGAGACGTGCATGTCTGTGGTGAAGAGCCCGCTGTCCGAGACCGACCTCAAGTCCGTGGGTGAGGCCCTGCAAGGAGCCCTCGTGGACCTTGTCGACCTCTCCTTGGTGGCCAAGCAGGTCCACTGGAACGTGGTCGGGCCTCGTTTCCGGTCCGTGCACCTTCAGCTCGACGAGGTCGTCGACACCGCCCGCCAGCACTCCGACACCGTGGCCGAGCGAGCCTCCGCGGTCGGCGTCAATCCGGACGGGCGGTCGGGGACGATCGCCAGGACCACGGCCATCGACTCCGTGCCCGAGGGCTGGGTCAAGGACGTCGACGCCGTACGGACCCTGGTCGACGCCCTGGGCATCGTGATCGGCCGGATGCGCGAGCGGATCGAGGTGACGGGCGACCCCGACCCGGTCAGCCAGGACATCCTCATCGCGCTGACCGCAGACCTCGAGAAGCACGCCTGGATGTTCCAGGCGGAGAGCGCCTGACAGGGCACTGCGACCCACCCGGCAGGTTCTCCCACGCCGGGCCCCATTCCAACCGGCCTGCCCGGTAGCGGGCGGAGGCCGGACCGCAAGACGCGAGGAGTTGTGATGACCGACGAGAGCGCCAAGGACAAGGTCGCCGGCAAGGCCAAGGAAGCCATGGGCAAGATGACCGGCAACAAGCGCATGGAGTCCGAGGGCAAGACGGACCAGGCGAAGGGCAAGGCCAAGGGCGCCATGGGTGAGGCCCAGGAGCGCGCCGAGGGCCTCAAGGACTCCCTGGGCCGCGACGACAAGGACTGAACGGAAGTCGGCGGAGCCCCCACCGGAAGCGGTGGGGGCTCCCCTCTGGACAGAGCTGCCCCGGTGATGCGGCAGTCTGCGGGTTCCCTGCGGACTGCCTGCCGACTTCCTGCGGGCAGAAGGGGCAGACGACAGGCCGGTGACGGCGTGCGAGGGCGTGGTGTGCGCCGGTACTGCGCCGGTGCGCTCTCCCGGGGGTGATCGGGCAGGGCTAGGGTCTTCCGTTCGGATCAGGACGGGCCCCACGGGCCCGGCACGCTCCGAACGACAGGCCCAGGGTTCGGCCGAAGGAGGCAGCCATGGTGCGGCGATGGGTGCCGGCGCTCGTGCTCGGTGGCGTGTGGTGGTGGGCCGTACTGCGGCTCGTGCTGGAGCCGGCGCAGGCGGGGCCGGTCGAGGGGGCGGTCGCAGCGGGTGGCTGGGGGCTCAGCCTCCTGCCCGTGCATGTGGCCGAGACCGTCCGCCCGACCGGGATATTCGACGCGGGGACCGGTCTGCTGCGGCGGTGTGCGGAGGGTGTGCGTGAGGCGGGCCGGACCTGGCAGTCACTGATATCCGGCTCGTCGATGCCGGGCGCAGCGTCCGGTCCGTCGGTGCCGGGCGCCGTATCCGGCCCGTCGTGGCGCGGTCCCGGCCGGTCCTGGCGTGCTTGGGGCCTGTCCGGCCGGGCGAAGGGCCCGTTCTGGCGTACCGGTCGGCGGTCCTGGTCCATCGGCAGGGCGTGGCGCGCTACCAGGGCATGGCGACGCCGCCGTTCGGGCGGAGGATCTGGCCGGTCATGAAGGCGGACGCGTCCGAGGCCAGATGCAGCACCGTGTGCGCGACGTCATCGGGCTCACCGACCCTGCCCAGCGGAGAAATGCGCGCCATCGTGGTCTCGGCCCGGTTCTGCTGCTCCGCGTCGTGGCGGGCGGTCATGGGGGTGCGGATCCAGCCGGGGGCGACCACGTTGACCCGGATGCCGTGCGGTCCCAGCTCCGTGGCCAGGGTCTTGGTCAGCTGGACCACGGCGGCCTTCGCCGCGCTGTAGCAGAGCAGACCCGGGCTCGCGGAGTCGACCGCGCCCGAGGCCATCGTGATCAGGGAGCCGGGGGCGCTGCGCGCGACCATCGTGCGGGCCACTTCCTGGCAGGCGTACAGAACCCCCTTGAAGTTGACCGCGAGCACGCGGTCGAGGTCCTCGTCCCTGGTCTCCAGGACGCTGCTCGTATGCATGATTCCTGCGACGGCGGCCAGGACGTCCAGTTCGCCGGCGGTCGCGACGGCGGCCCGGATCTGGTTGCGGTCGGTGACATCGAGCGGATGGGTGTGGGCTTCGCCACCTGCGGCGGTGATCAGGCCGAGGGTCTCCAGAAGGCCCTTCTCGTCGAGATCGGCGCAGTGGACGGTGGCCCCCGCCTCCGCCAGCAGGACGGCTGAGGCGCGGCCGATGCCGCCGGCGGCGCCGGTGACGAACGCGGAGCGGCCGGTGAGGTCGTACGCGGCGAGAGGCATGACCGGACCGTACGACTGCTTCTGATGGGGCGTCAACTGTGGTGCGGTGAAGGGTTGCCGGCTAGGTCCTGTCTGGAGTTCCAGCGCGGGAGAAGGAGCGGCGGCACCGGACGCCGTGACGCCGCGGGGGAACTCCAGACAGGACCTAGGGAGTAGGGCCCGTCTGGCAGTGGGGGCACCAGTAGGTGGGACGGGCGTCCTGCTCCGCCGCGCGGATCGGTGTCCCGCAGCGCAGACAGGGGCGGTGGGTCCGGCCGTAGACCCAGAGCTTCTCGCTCGGGCGACGGGTACGGGGCGCCAGGGCGGCGCCGGCCCGGGGGTGGGCGCCGGTGGTGATGCGGACCGGACGGTCACGGTTGGCTTCCAGGAGCTGCTTGGCCGTGCTGACCAGGAGGACTGCCGTGGGTTCGGGCAGTCCTCCGACGGGGAGCCATGGGGTGGCTCGGGCCAGGAAGCAGAGCTCGCACTTGTAGATGTTGCCGATGCCGGCCAGGTTGCGTTGGTCCAGAAGGGCCTCGCCGAGAGAGCGGGCGGGGTCGGCCAGGAGATTGCGCAGCGCGGTGGCGGCGTCCCAGTCCGGGCCCAGCAGGTCCGGGCCCAGGTGACCGACGGCCTGGTCCTCGTCCCTCGTACGCAGGAGTTCGAGAACGGGGAGGCGGTAGCCGACAGCGGTGTGTGTGGTGTTGGCCAGGATGGCGCGGATCTGGTGGGAGGGGCCGCCCCGCCAGCGTTCGGCGGGGGCGTAGACGCGCCAGGCACCATCCATCCGCAGATGGCTGTGCAGGGTGAGACCGCCCTCGATGCGGGTCAGCAGATGCTTTCCGCGCGAGGACACGTCGACAACCGTCCGGCCGGTGAGATCGGCGGTGGCGAACCGTGGGACGCGCAGATCGGACCGGGTGAGGACCTGACCGGCCAGCGCGCTGTGCAGCCGCTTCGCGGTCTGCAGGACGGTGTCTCCTTCGGGCATACGTCCATGATGCGCGGTTGGCGGGTGCGGGCGGGCCGGCTTGCGGTCCGTGGGTGCGGTGGCCGTGGCGGCGGCCCCGGGCTCAGGCGCGCAGGCGCAGACCCCTGGGTGTGGCGAGGAAGCCTGCCGCCTCCAGAGTGCGGCCGAGAGGTGAGGTCAGCGACGAGGCGCCGTTGGTGCGCTCGACCGTGACCGTGCCGAGGGCCCCGGCGCGGGCCGCGGCTGCCAGGGCCGTCGCGGCCGCTCGGAGCGCCGGGTCGTCCGGATCGGTAGGCCAGGCCAGCAGAGTCTTGCCGCCGCGCTCCATGTACAGCGTCAGCTCGCCGTCCACGAGGACCACGAGGGAACCAGCCTTGCGGCCGGGTTTGTGTCCGGCCCCGGCCGGTGGCTCGGGCCACGGCAGGGCCGCGCCGTAGGCGTTGGCGGGGTCGGCCGCGGCGAGGACCAGGGCGCGGGGATCCGCGCCCGGTTCCGTACGGTCGCGGGCGGTGGAGGCCGCGCGGAGCCGGTCGACCGCACCGCCCATGGCGAACTGCGCCGCCCCCAGCCCCTCCACGACATAGCCGCGGCGCGCCTGCCCGTTGTCCTCGAAGGCGGACAGCACGCGGTACGCGGCGGAGAAGCCCCCCTCGACGCCCTCGGCCTGGACCGCGCCACGCGTCACCACACCGTGCCGGTCCAGCAGAGTACGGGCCAGGGCATGGGCCCGGTGCGTGGGTTCGGGTTCGGTGGGCGGCAACAGGGACCACCGGCCCGAGACCGTGGGCGGGCCGGTGCGCGAGACCGGGCGGGCCGAAGCCGTCAGCGAGCCGTAACGGCCTCGCGGAACGGCGCGTTTGGCGCGGTGCGCGGTCGATCCGGCCGTGCGTCCGGAGCCGAGGAGCGCACGCAGCGGGGCGAGGGTGTCGTTGGTGAGCCGGCCCGACCAGGCGAGGTCCCAGAGGGCTTCAGCGAGTTGCGGATCGGTGGAGTCCGGGTGCGTGGTGGCGCGGACCTGATCGGCGATCTGGCGGAAGAAGAGCCCGTATCCGCCTCTGAGCGCGGTCAGCACGGATTCGTGCAGTGCGCTGAGTTCGAGCGGACGTGGAGGAGGCAGGAGCAGGGGCGCGCTGTCGGCCGGATAGAGACAGAGCCAGCCGTCCTTGCCGGGCAGGGCACCCGCACCGGCCCACACGACCTCGCCAGTGGTGGTGAGTTCGTCCAGGAGGGCGGGGGAGTAGCCGCTGACACGGCTTGGCAGGATGAGCTTCTCCAGTGCCGAGGCGGGGACGGGTGCGCCCTGCAACTGCTCGACGGCGCGTGCCAGTCCGTCGATTCCGCGCAGGTTGTTGCCGTCGAGATGCTGCCACTGGGGGAGGAACCCCGCCAGTGCGGCGGGGGGTACCGGCTCCAGCTCGTGTCGGAGCGCGGCGAGCGAGCGGCGCCGCAGCCGCCGCAGGACCGTGGCATCGCACCACTCCTGGCCGATACCCGCGGGGTGGAACTCGCCCTGGACGATCCGGCCGGAGGCCGCGAGCCGTTGCAGCGCCCCGTCGGTGACGGCGGTCCCGAGGCCGAAGCGGGCGGCCGCTGCGGTGGAGGTGAACGGCCCGTGCGTACGGGCGTAGCGGGCGAGGAGGTCGCCCAACGGGTCCTTGACCGGTTCGGTGAACGCCTCGGGGACGCCGACCGGGAGCGCCGTGCCCAGGGCGTCGCGCAGCCGGCCCGCGTCCTCGATGGCCGCCCAGTGGTCGCTGCCGCCGATGCGGACCCGGATGGCCCGGCGGGCCGACCCCAGCTCCTGCGCCCACTGCGGTTCGGCGCCGCGCTCGGCCAGCTCCGGACCGGTGAGCGGGCCGAGGACGCGCAGCAGATCGGCGACCCCCTCGATGTCCCTGATCCGGCGGTCCTCGGTCAGCCACTGGAGCTCCTGCTCCAGCTCGGTCAGGACCTCTGCGTCGAGCAGTTCGCGCAGTTCCGCGCGGCCCAGCAGTTCGGCCAGGAGATGGGAGTCGAGCGAGAGGGCGGCGGCCCGTCGCTCGGCGAGCGGCGAATCGCCCTCGTACAGGAACTGCGCGACGTAGCCGAACAGCAGTGAGCGGGCGAACGGGGAGGGCTCCGGCGTGGTGACCTCGACCAGACGGATCCGCCGGGCCTCCAGGTCACCCATCACCTCGGTGAGCCCGGGGACGTCGAAGACGTCCTGGAGGCATTCGCGGACAGCTTCGAGAACGATGGGGAACGAGCCGAACTCGGAGGCGACCTGGAGCAACTGGGCGGCCCGCTGACGCTGCTGCCACAGCGGGGTGCGCTTGCCGGGGCTGCGCCGCGGCAGCAGCAGCGCACGGGCCGCGCACTCGCGGAACCGCGAGGCGAACAGGGCGGAACCGCCGACCTGTTCCGTCACGATCTGCGCGATCTCACCCTGGTCGAAGGCGACATCGGCGGCGCCGACCGGTGGCTGGTCGCTGTCGAGGGCAACGTTGGCCGGGGGGAGCGTCGCGCCGCCGGGATCCTGGGCCGTGTCCTGAACGGGGTCGAAGTCGAGGAGGTCCAGACCCATCATGTCCGCGTCCGGGAGCCTCAGCACGATGCCGTCGTCGGCATGCATGACCTGGGCGTCCATGCCGTACCGCTCGGCGAGTCGGGCACTGAGGGCGAGTGCCCACGGGGCGTGCACCTGGGCGCCGAAGGGGGAGTGCACGACGACGCGCCAGTCGCCCAGCTCGTCCCGGAAACGCTCGACGAGGATGGTCCGGTCGTCGGGCACATGGCCGCAGGCCCGGCGCTGCTCGTCGATGTACGACAGCACGTTGTCCACGGCCCACGTGTCCAGGCCCGCCGCCAGCAGCCGCTGCCGCGCGTCCTCGGGGGACAGTCCGCCGAGCTCGCGCAGGAAGGCGCCCAACGCACGCCCCAGCTCCAGCGGGCGGCCCAGCTGGTCGCCCTTCCAGAACGGCAGCCGTCCCGGAACGCCGGGCGCCGGCGAGACCAGGACCCGGTCGCGGGTGATGTCCTCGATCCGCCAGGACGTGGTGCCCAGCGTGAAGACGTCGCCGGTCCGGGACTCGTACACCATCTCCTCGTCCAGCTCACCGACCCGGCCGCCGCCCTTCTTGGGGTCGGATCCGACGAGGAAGACCCCGAAGAGGCCGCGGTCGGGGATGGTGCCCCCGGAGGTGACGGCGAGCCGCTGGGCGCCGGGCCGGCCCGTGACCGTACCTGCGACCCGGTCCCAGACGACGCGTGGACGCAGCTCGGCGAAGGCATCGGACGGGTAGCGGCCGGCCAGCATGTCGAGGACGGCCGTGAACGCCGATTCGGGCAGCGAGGCGAAGGGGGCGGCCCTGCGGGTCACCGCCAGCAGGTCGTCCGCCTGCCAGCTGTCCAGGGCGACCATTGCGACCAGTTGCTGGGCCAGCACGTCAAGTGGATTGGACGGCACCCGCAGGGCCTCGATGGAGCCTTCACGCATCCGTTCGGTGACCACCGCCGCCTGCACCAGATCGCCCCGGTACTTCGGGAAGACGACCCCGGTGGAGACCGCGCCCACCTGGTGCCCGGCCCGGCCCACCCGCTGCAGGCCGGAAGCGACCGACGGCGGCGACTCCACCTGGATCACCAGATCGACCGCCCCCATGTCGATGCCGAGCTCCAGGCTGGAGGTGGCGACCACCGCGGGCAGGCGGCCCGCCTTGAGGTCCTCCTCCACCTGGGCGCGCTGCTCCTTGGAGACCGACCCGTGGTGGGCCCGGGCGAGGAGCGGGGGCGCGCCCTTCGCCGCACCGGACTCCGCCATGATCTCGGCGGGGGAGTGGGCCTCGGGCAAGGTCTCGCCGGTGGCCCGCTCGTACGCGATCTCGTTGAGCCGGTTGCAGAGCCGCTCGGCGAGACGGCGGGAGTTGGCGAAGACGATCGTGGAACGGTGCGCCTGGACGAGGTCGACGATCCGCTCCTCCACATGGGGCCAGATCGACGGCTTGTCCGCCTGCCCGGAGTCCGCGTCGGTGGCGGGGGAGCCGCCGAGCTCACCCAGATCCTCCACCGGTACGACCACCGACAGATCGAACTGCTTGGTGGACGGCGGCTGGACGATCTCCACCTTCCGCTGGGGCGAGAGGAAACGCGCGACCTCGTCGACCGGGCGGACCGTGGCCGACAGACCGATCCGCCGGGCCGGACGGGGCAGCAACTCGTCCAGGCGCTCCAGCGACACGGCGAGATGGGCGCCGCGCTTGGTGCCCGCGACCGCGTGCACCTCGTCGAGAATCACCGTTTCGATTCCGGCCAGCGCCTCGCGCGCCGAGGACGTCAGCATCAGGAAGAGCGACTCGGGCGTGGTGATCAGGATGTCCGGCGGCCGCGTCGCCATCGAGCGGCGCTCGGCGGGCGGGGTGTCGCCGGAGCGGATCCCCACGCGCACCTCGGGCTCGGGCAGTCCCAGCCGCACCGACTCCTGGCGGATGCCGGTCAGCGGCGAGCGGAGATTGCGCTCCACGTCGACAGCGAGGGCCTTGAGCGGCGACACGTACAGCACACGGCAGCGCTTCTTCGCCTCGGCGGGCGGCGGAACGGCAGTCAGCTGGTCCAGGGCGGCGAGGAAGGCGGCCAGGGTCTTGCCCGACCCCGTCGGCGCGACGACCAGGACGTCCGACCCCTCACCGATCGCCCGCCAGGCACCTTCCTGCGCGGCCGTGGGCGCGCGGAAGGCCCCCGTGAACCAGCTGCGGGTCGCGGGGGAGAACGCATCGAGTGCGGAGCCGGTCATGTTCCCCATCGTGCACCCCGCCACTGACAACGGCCCCGGAAACGGGCCGGCCAGGGCCTGAGCGCCGTCCGGGAGCGGAATGCCGGCCACCGCGCCGAAGGCCCCGCAACCCGCGGGCTGCGAGAATTCGGGCATGGCAGGAGCCGCGGGACCGGCGGAGTGGGCGAGGCACTGGCAGTACGCGGAGCTGCCCGGCCTCGACCTGCTGCGGGCCCGCTACATCCGCCACACCTTCCCGCGCCACAGCCACGAGGGCTATGTGTTCGGCGCCGTCACCCAGGGCGTCGAAGACGTCGAGCTGCCCGGCGGCACCGTCCATGCGGGACCGGGCTCCGTCGTCATGATCAACCCGGAGGTGCCGCACACAGCCAGGGCCGGTGTCCCCGAGGGATGGGTGTACGCCACGCTCTACCCGTCCTCCCAGGCGGTCAACGACATCGCGGCCGACATGACGAACCTGCGCGGCACCGTCGGTTTCACGGAGACCGACGTGGCCGATCCGTACGCGGCGCGGCTCATCGGCGAGGTCCACCGGGCAGCGGAGGAGGGCAACGCCCTGGCGGCGGACAGCGTGCTGCGGGTCCTGGTCACGCGCCTGCTCACCCGGCACGGCAGCGCCCTGCCCGCTTCGGCGCCCCGGGCGGCGGGCGCGAGGGACGCGGCGCGTGCCCGTGCCGTACTGGAGAGCAGGATGACCGAGCCGCCCACCCTGGAGGCGCTGGCCACCGAACTCGGCACGAGTCCGTTCGCCCTGCTCCGGGCCTTCAAGAAGCAGTACGGGATGCCGCCGCACACCTGGCTCACCGACGCCCGGGTCCGGCGGGCGCGACGGATGCTCGACGCGGGCACCGCTCCCGCCGCGGCCGCCGCTGCGGTCGGCTTCACCGATCAGCCGCATCTCAACCGTCATTTCACCCGGATCGTGGGGGTGCCACCCGGTGCCTACCAGCGCGAACGCGCAAGAACGTACAAGACCGGTCCCGACCTGCCCCGGTAGCGTCCCGGGCGTGGCAGAACAGACAGCACCCCCTCAGAGCGCGGCCGGACCGCCCGACGGTCCTGCGACCACCGCCGGGGCCAAGCCGGACGCGGCCGTCGTACGTGACGCGCTCGGCGTCGGTATAGCCGTCGGCCTGTCCGGCTTCGCCTTCGGCGTCACCTCGGCCGGCTCCGGACTGAGTCTGTTGCAGACCTGCGCGCTCAGCCTCCTCGTCTTCACCGGCGCCTCCCAGTTCGCCCTGGTGGGCGCCCTGGCCGCCGGCGGGAACCCCTACACCGCGGCGGCCGGTGCCTTCTTCCTCGGTGTACGCAACTCCTTCTACGGGCTGCGGCTGTCGCAGCTCCTCGCGCTTCCGCGTGCCGTGCGCCCCCTCGCCGCCCAGTGGGTCATCGACGAGACGACCGCCGTGACCTTGCCCCAGCCCACCCGGCGCGCCGCCCGTATCGGTTTCACCGTCACCGGGCTCACGCTCTACGTGCTGTGGAACCTCACCACGCTGGCCGGCGCTCTGGGTGCCGAGGCGCTCGGCGACACCGCCGCCTGGGGGCTGGACGCGGCAGGCCCTGCCGTCTTCCTGGCCCTGCTCGCCCCGATGCTGAAGAGCACGACGGAGCGGGTCACCGCCGCGCTCGCCGTTCTGCTCGCTCTCGGACTGCTGCCCGTGCTGCCCGCGGGGGTGCCCGTACTGCTGTCCGCGCTCGCGGCGCCCGTCGTCCTCTTCCTGACCGGACGCGGCAAGGACACCGCGCCGAGCCCGGACGAACCCCGCGATGCCGGGAAACCGCGCTCCACCACGCCAAAGGACGGCCGATGAACGTCTGGATCGCCATCGCGCTGACCGCCGTCGGCTGCTACCTCGCCAAGCTCCTCGGCCTCCTGGTGCCTGCCGGAGCCCTGGAACGTCCCCTCGTGCAGCGTCTCGCCGCCCTTCTGCCGGTGGCCCTGTTGGCCGCCCTCACCGCGCAGCAGGCCTTCGGGGACGGGCAGCAGCTGGTGCTCGACGCCAGGGGCGCGGGCCTTGCCGCGGCTGCCGTCGCCCTCGTTCTGCGCGCGCCCTTCCTCGTCGTCGTGGGGGTGGCCGTGGCCGTCACCGCCGGAGTGCGCGCGCTCGGCTAGCCGGCGCGTACAGGTCCCCGCGCGGCCGCGGCCGCGGTCAGCCCAGGCCGCGACCGTACGCCCGCAGCGTCTGCAGGGCACGGAGCGTGACCAGGGGGCGCCCCTCCAGAGCGGTTCCCGGGGCCCACTGCCGCCAGGACACCGGCCAGCCGCCGTCGGCCTGCTGCCCGGCTGCCAGGTGGTCCAGCGCGCGATCCATCTCCGTGTCGGTGAACCACCGGCGGGCGAGCGATTCGGGTGCGCGGGCGTAGTCGTACGGAAAGTGCTGCTCGCCCGGCTCGTACCCCGGCGCCACCGGGTACTCCGCGCGCCGTTCCGGAGTCAGGACGGCGAGCCTCTGTTCGCGCACCAGACGTCCGAGCCGGTCGGCCGCGGCCTCGGCCCGCGGCCGGTCCGGCGCACCGTCGAGGAAGGCGACAGCGGCTTCGATCTCGTAGGGATGCGACACCTCCAGGGCGTCGACGGCCGCCCAGCAGAAGTCCGTGGCCCGGAACAGCCAGGCGTGCCACACGGAGTTGCGGTGGAGCAGCCCGACGACGGGACCGGTGACCAGCAGCTCGGCCGGTGGCTGGTCGACGATCGGGATGAACGGTGCGGCCGGGTAGCCGCGTTGCGAGGGAAGCAGAGCGGGTAAGGCCCCCTCCTTGGTGGACACGTCGGTCAGGAAGCGACAGATCCGCTCCACCCGCAGCCCGCCGCAGCGGTCGATGGAGTCGAGGACGCTCAGCGCGTGTGCCGTGTGCAGCGGCTGACTGACGGGGCCTCGCAGATCGGGTTCGAGCGCGTGACCGTACCCGCCGTCCTCGTTGAGGAAGGCGGCGAGTGCCGTCTCCACGGCATCCGCGCTTCCCTTCAGGAAGTGGTGGGCGAACCGCCGCTGTTCGAGGACACGGGCGGTGAGCCAGATGAACTGCTCGGCACGGTTGAGTGGACTTGTTCCGGTTCCAGCCATGCACCGACCGTAGGACGGCAATCGCTCCCGGTGAGGCCGGGCGGCCAGGCTGCACTCTCAGGAGCGGGATACTGGTGGCATGCGGTTGACGATTTTCTGGGAACGGATGGCGGACCACTTCGGCGCGGGGTACGCAGATTCCTTCGCGCGCGACCATGTGATGGCGGAACTCGGCGGGCGCACCGTGTGCCAGGCCCTGGACGCCGGGTGGGAGGCCAAGGACGTCTGGCGCGGGGTCTGCACGGCCGTCGGCATCCCTGCGGACAAGCGCTGACGCGCAGCTCGACGCGGTGCGGCGGGCGGGCCGTGCCCGGGGTGCGCGACCGGTTGTCCGAGCGGTAGGCGAGACTTGCTCCGTGGCACCGACAGACGAGACCGCCCCGACCCAGCCGCCCCTCGACCCGCCCGTCCCGCCGGCCGCGCCACCGCCCCCGCCGTCCGGCACCGGGCGCGCCCGCATGCCCCGCTGGCTGCCGCGCGCCATGGTCCTGGCACTGGCGCTCTACGCCTGCTTCCGCCTCGGCAGCTGGGCCTTCGACCAGCTCATCGGCCTGTTGATCAATGTGCTGATCGCCTTCTTCCTGGCGCTCGCGATCGAGCCCGCGGTGAGCCGGATGTCGGCCCGCGGCATACGCCGGGGCTTCGCCACCTTCCTGGTCTTCCTCGGCGTGCTGATCGCCGGCGCCGGATTCGTCGTGCTGCTCGGTTCGATGCTCGCGGGTCAGATCGTCGACATGGTGGAGGACTTCCCGAAGTACCTCGACTCGGTGATCAACTGGGTCAACCAGACCTTCCACACGGAGCTCTCCCGCGTCGAGGTGCAGGACAGCCTGCTGCACTCCGACTGGTTGCAGAAGTACGTCCAGAACAGCGCGACCGGCGTGCTCGACGTGTCCACCACGGTCCTCGGCGGCCTGTTCCGGCTGCTGACGATCTTCCTGTTCTCGTTCTACTTCGCGGCCGACGGTCCTCGGCTGCGCCGCGCGCTGTGCTCCGTCCTCCCTCCCACGCGCCAGGCCGAGGTGCTGCGGGCCTGGGAGATCGCGGTCGACAAGACGGGCGGATACATCTACTCGCGCGGTCTGATGGCTCTCATCTCCGGGATCGCGCACTACATCCTGCTGCTGGCCCTCGGAGTGCCGTACGCACCGGTCCTCGCGGTCTGGGTGGGACTCGTATCGCAGTTCATCCCCACGATCGGTACGTATCTGGCGGGTGCCCTGCCGATGCTGATCGCGTTCACCGTCGACCCCTGGTACGCGCTGTGGGTCCTCGGATTCGTCGTGGTGTACCAGCAGTTCGAGAACTACATGCTGCAGCCCAAGCTGACCTCGAAGACCGTCGACATCCACCCGGCGGTCGCCTTCGGCTCGGTCATCGCCGGTACGGCCCTGATGGGCGCCGTCGGCGCGCTGATCGCCATCCCGGCCGTCGCCACGCTGCAGGCCTTCCTCGGCGCCTACGTGAAGCGCTACGACGTCACGGACGACCCCCGGGTGCATGGACGCCATCAGTGGCGGCGCGGCGAACCGGTCTCCGTGCGGCTGCGCCGGCTCTGGCACGCCCCCGAGGCCGAGGGCGGCCCTGGGGAGGGCGAGGAGCCACAGGGCCCGCAGCCGCGCTCCTGAGGGGCGGGGCCGGGGGCGGGTCTCCCTCGCCCGTATTGCCCCTTTGTCGTCGATACCGGGCGCCGTGTCGCGTATGCGAACTTGCGGCGTAAATGCCTGGCTCCCGGGCGCTATCCTGAGGGCGAGTCGGTGCGGCGTGGTGCGCTTGACACCAAAATCGAACATCCATTCTCATGGGATTCCGGCCGGGTTTTCCCGGGCTCGACCGTGGAGTTGTCCACAGGCCGGGAGGACGTCGAGGCCCATTGTCAGTGGCAGGGGTTAGCGTCTTTGACGTGAAGCGATCGACTCAAGCAAATCGGGTGGAACCCATGGCAGGAAACGACCGCGAGAAGGCGCTGGACGCCGCACTCGCACAGATTGAACGGCAATTCGGCAAGGGTGCGGTGATGCGCCTCGGTGAGCGGCCGAACGAGCCCATCGAAGTGATCCCCACCGGCTCGACGGCGCTCGACGTCGCGCTCGGCGTCGGCGGCCTGCCGCGCGGCCGTGTGGTGGAGGTGTACGGACCGGAGTCCTCCGGCAAGACGACGCTGACGCTGCACGCGGTGGCGAACGCGCAGAAGCTCGGCGGCACGGTGGCCTTCATCGACGCGGAGCACGCCCTGGACCCGGAGTACGCGAAGCGGCTCGGGGTCGACATCGACAACCTCATCCTGTCCCAGCCGGACAACGGTGAGCAGGCCCTCGAGATCGTGGACATGCTGATCCGCTCGGGCGCCCTCGACCTGATCGTCATCGACTCCGTCGCGGCCTTGGTGCCTCGTGCGGAGATCGAGGGCGAGATGGGCGACTCGCACGTCGGTCTGCAGGCCCGGCTGATGAGCCAGGCGCTCCGGAAGATCACCAGCGCGCTCAACCAGTCCAAGACCACCGCGATCTTCATCAACCAGCTCCGCGAGAAGATCGGTGTGATGTTCGGCTCGCCGGAGACCACCACGGGTGGTCGCGCGCTGAAGTTCTACGCCTCGGTGCGCCTCGACATCCGACGGATCGAGACGCTCAAGGACGGCACCGACGCGGTCGGCAACCGCACCCGCGTCAAGGTCGTCAAGAACAAGGTCGCGCCGCCCTTCAAGCAGGCCGAGTTCGACATCCTCTACGGCCACGGGATCAGCCGCGAGGGCGGTCTGATCGACATGGGCGTGGACAACGGCTTCGTGCGCAAGGCCGGTGCCTGGTACACGTACGAGGGCGACCAGCTCGGCCAGGGCAAGGAGAACGCCCGCAACTTCCTCAAGGACAACCCCGATCTCGCCAACGAGATCGAGAGGAAGATCCTGGAGAAGCTGGGCGTCGGAGTCCGGCCCGAGACCGAGACCGCCGCCGAACCCGGTGCGGACGCTGCAGGCGCGGCGGCTCCGGCCGACGGCGCAGCGAAGGCGGTGCCCGCTCCGGCCGGCAAGGCGAAGCCGGCCAAGACGGCGGCGGCCAAGAGCTAGACCGTGACGCGTCGTACGGAGTGGCCGGGCAGCGCCGCCGAATCCGGCGCGGGCCCCGGCCCCGAATCCGCCGCCGGACACACCACCGGATCCGATGGCGAATCCGACCTCTTCCACGAGCCGGCCAGGGGAGCCGGCCATGGCAGAGGTGCGGGTTCGGGTGCTGGATTCGGCGAGGGAGCCGGGCGCCGTTCCCGCTCCCGTTCCCAGGGCAGCGGCTCCCCTTCCTCGTCGAGGGCCGAGAAGGGGGAGCCGCGAGACCCGGTCGAGCAGGCGCGCAACATCTGCCTGCGTCTGCTCACCGGTACGCCACGCACCCGCAAGCAGCTCGCGGACGCCCTGCGCAAGCGGGAGATCCCGGACGAGGCGGCCGAAGAGGTGCTGTCGCGCTTCGTGGACGTCGGGCTGATCGACGACGCCGCGTTCGCCGATGCGTGGGTGGAATCCCGGCATCACGGCCGCGGTCTGGCCCGCCGGGCGCTCGTCCGTGAGCTGCGGACCAAGGGCGTGGACGCCGCGGTGATCGACGAGGCTGTCGGTCAGCTCGACTCCGAGCAGGAGGAGGAGACGGCGCGCGAGCTCGTCGCGCGCAAGCTCCGGTCCACCCGGGGCCTGGAGCGCGACAAACGGCTTCGCCGCCTTGCGGGCATGCTCGCCCGCAAGGGGTACGGGGAGGGAATGGCCCTGCGCGTGGTGCGCCGGGCCCTGGAGGAGGAGGGCGAGGACACGGAGGGGCTGGACGAGCCCTTCTGAGCGTTGCCGTCGGCTGTCGCTCATCCGGGCGGGCCCCGTCGAGACCTTCGGCGTGTCCGGCCGTGAGGCCGTCTGTTGCCCAACCACCTGCCGCCCGACTGCCTACCGTCCGGCCGTTACTGGCCGGCGCGGGCCGCACGGCTGATGGTGGCGTCGATCAGGGCGAGGGCGTCCGTGGCGGTGCGCCCCGGGTAGCGGTTCCACGGCCCGATCAGTCCGGTCCAGCCCTGGGAGCGGAGCTCGGAGATCAGCCAGGCGCCGGCCCGGTCGACGGTGTGCACCGATCCGTAGCCCAGGCGGTGCGCCGTGAGCATGGCGCCACAGATGCAGCGGGCGCCTCGGGCGTTGCGGAGCCGGTAGGGGGTGTTCTGCCAGCCCCACTCGGTCAGGATCTGCCGGGCGTGGGCGAGGTGGACGGAGGGCTGCACCTCCGGCTGTCCGATGCGCCGCCAGGCGTGGAGCCGGTCGGGCAACACCGCACCGAGTCGCCCGGGAAGCGGACGCTCGCGTGGCATGGGCGCGGGCAGTGCCCGCACCGTGTCGGCGATGAGCTGATCCACCGGCACCGACAGCAGGTCGCGCCAGTCGCCCGACGGGGCCGGACGGTCCTGCGCGACACCGGCTGAAGCGGGGCTCGCGGGCTCGGGGACGGCGAGATCCCAGCCCGTGACGATCTGCTGCCAGGCCTCCGTGTCGTGGAGGCGAGCGGCCTGGACGTCGAGTTCGTCGGGCGTGAGGGCGGTGGCGGTGGTCGGCATGAGTGCGGGCTCCCCGTCGTAGCGGCGGTGGCGAAGCTGTGCCGGAGCGGCGTGATGGTGATGCCGCGGCGGTCCTCGCCGTTGAGGCGAATGTCCGTCCGGTCCGCGGTTCGCTCCACCGGAGCAAGGCCATACGGGTGTGTCGCAACGGATTTCGGGGGATCGGGCGCTTCCCGCATGGGGTGCAGAGGGGTGAGTCCCGTATGGGCTGCGTCCCGCGCGGGGTGAGTCCTGCTCGGGCTGTGCCCCCACGGGGGTAAGCCCCCTATGAAGACGCCGGAACGCTCCAGTGCACAGATATCTGTGCACAGAGCAGTGTGTGACGCATGCCAGAGAAGCCCGGCGGTACCGAGATCACGGAGCTGGCCGCCCTCAAGGCCCTTGCCCAGCCCCGACGCCAGCAGATCCTTCAGCACCTCACCCTGCACGGCCCGGCGACATCGGCGATCCTCGCCCGCGCCCTGGGACTGAACACCGGCGCCACCAGCTACCACCTGCGCGAACTGGCCCGGTACGGCTTCGTCGCCGACACCGTGCCGCAGGAGCCGGGTGGGCGCCGGGCGCGATGGTGGCGGGCCGTGCCCGGGGACCGCCGGTTTCCGCTGCCGTCCCGCCGGACACCCGGGATGCGGGTCGTCATGGACGAGCTGAACCGTCACGCGTACGCCGCCGACCTCGCACTCTTCGAGCGGCTCCAGCGCGAGAGCGGGGCTGCGGTGGACGGCGGCGACGCGGACGAATGGGCTGACGCGCACGCGTACTCGCGTGGCTCCCTGCGGCTCACGCTCCCCGAGCTCCAGGAGTTCTTCGAGCAGTACATCGCCCTCATGAACCGCTACAAGCGCCCGGACGCCGAGACCCCGCCCGGCGCCCGCACGGTCCACACCCGGCTGCTGGCCTTCCCGGGGCCGGACGAAGAGGCCCATGAACCCCATGGCGCCCGCACGGACGACAACAGAACAGAGACGGACGCGTCATGATGCTGCGCTACGCCCTGCGTACGATCCGCGACCGCAAAGCAGGATTCCTCGGCGCGCTGCTGGCCCTCATGTGCGCCGCCGCCCTCGTCACCGCCTGCGGCACCCTTCTGGAGACCGGCCTGCGCGGGCGGATCGCCACCGAGCGCTACGCCGCGACCCCGCTCGTCGTCTCCGCCGACCAGAACGTCCACCGGACCACCGTGAAGCACAAGGGCAACGGGAAGACGAAGGCCAAGCACAAGGCCAAGCCGGTCGCCGAGCGGGCCTGGCTCCCCGCCACCACTGCCGACCGGCTTCGGACCCTGGAGGGTGTGCGCGCGGTCGTCCCCGAACTGACCTTCCTTGCCGAGCCGTTGCCCGGCCCGGCCCGGCCCGGCCACGCGGGCGGCGGCGACACACCCTCGTACGGACACTCCTGGGAATCCGCCCCGCTCACCCCGTTCACCCTCACCGCGGGCAGCGCCCCCGCCTCGGCCGGTGATGTGGTGATCGACCGGGGACTTGCCGCACGGGCCGGCCTGACCACCGGGGACCGGCTCACCGTGCAGTCCACGCAGGCTCCTCGCACCTACCGTGTCAGCGGCATCGCCGCTCCGCGAGGACACGGCGAACTCCGGCAACAGACCTCGCTGTTCTTCTCCGCAGCGGAAGCCGAACGCCTCGCCGCCCGCCCCGGCCAGGTCTCCGCCCTGGGCGTACTGCCAGCGGCAGGTACGGACACCGATCGGCTGGAGCGGCAGGTCGCGCAAGCCCTCGACGGCACCACCGCCCAGGTCTCGACGGGGGACGAACGCGGCCCGGTCGAGTTCCTGGATGCCGCGGGTGCGCGGGTCAAACTGGTCTCCATGGGCGGCGCCATGGGCGGAACGTCGCTGCTGGTCGCGGTACTCGTGGTCGTCGGGACCTTCGCGCTCTCCATCCAGCAACGCCACCGCGAGCTGGCGCTGCTGCGTACGGTCGCCGCCACGTCACGGCAGATCCGTCGCCTGCTCGGCCGTGAGGCGCTGGTGGTAGGTGCTGTCGCCGGGGTCCTGGGCGCCCTGGCCGGGCTGCCGCTGGCCGACTGGCTGCACAGTCGATTCATCGACATGGGCGTGGTCCCGGCGACGCTGGAGCGGACAGCCGGGATCCTTCCCGCCTGCGCCGCCCTCGCGGTGACTCTCCTGGGCGCCTGGGCCGCCGCCCGCATCTCCGGCCGTCGTATCGCCCGACTCCGCCCGGCCGAGGCCATGGCCGAGTCCGCGGTCGAGCGCCGCCGCCCGGCCCGGGGCCGTATCGCCGCCGGCCTGCTCCTGCTCGTCGGGGGCGGGGTCCTCGTCGCCGTACTGAGCATCCTGCACACCGAGGCCGCCTCGACTCCGGTCACCTTCCTGGCCGTGGTGGTACTGGCCACGGCGGTGTCGCTGCTCGGTCCGCTCCTGGTCCGGGCGGCCGCGTTCCTGCTGGCAGGAGTGCTCCGGGCGGCCGGGCACGTCGGCATCCTGGCCACGGCGAACATCCGTGGGAACTCCACCCGGATGGCCTCCGTCGTCACCCCGCTCACCCTGCTCATCGGCATGACCTGCACGGTCCTCTTCGCCCAGCCGACCCTCGGCGACGCCGCCCTGGCCCAGGCCCGTGAGGGCACCCGCGCCACCTGGGTGCTGAGCGCGCACGGGCCCGGTGTTCCGTCGCAAGCCGCCGAGGCCGTGCGTGCGACGGCCGGAGTCACCGCCGCCACGGAGGTGGTCCGTACCACGGTCCGGGTCGGGCTCGCCAAGTACCAGGCCCAGGGAGTCACCACGGCAGGTCTCGCCCGCACCTGGGACCCCGACGTGACGCGCGGTTCGATCGCCGCGTTCACCGCCGGCACCCACTCCGCCGCCATCAGCGAACTGGCCGCCGACCGGCTCGGGCTGGGCCCCGGCAGCGAACTGGACCTGCACCTGGGCGACGGCACCCCCGCCACCCTCACGGTCGCGGCCGTCTACCGCCGCGGGCTGGGCTTCGGCGACCTGACACTGCCTCACGACCTGCTCGCCCGGCACATGGACAATCCCTTCGCGGCGACCGTCCTGGTCGCAGGGGACGCGAGCCGCAGCGAACTGACGGCCGCCCTGGGTAAGTTCCCCGGCGTCGCGGTCGTCGCCCCCGCGACCGCCGACCGGCTCCAGGCGGACCGGCAGCAGGAGAACGCCGAGGTCAACCTGCTCGCCATGGGCCTGGTCCTGGCCTTCACCGCCATCGCTGTCGTCAACACGCTCGCCATGTCGGTCTCCGAGCGGCTCAAGGAGTTCGCGCTCCTGAGGCTGGCCGGGGCGACGCGGCGCCAGGTGCGGCGGATGCTCCGCATCGAGACCCTGTCGGTCCTCGCCGTCGCCACCGCCCTCGGCACCGGCATCGCGCTCGCCGTACTGACGGCCTTCAGCGTCGGCATGACCGGCCGCGCGGCGCCCACCGTGGTGCCGCTGACTTACGCGACCGTGGTGGGCGCCGCCGCCCTGCTCGCCCTGGTCGCGACGGCGTTGCCCGGCAGGCTGGCCCTGAGGGCCCGCCCCGTGGAGGCCGTCACCAGCCGGTGACGGACGACCCCGTGCCGGCGGGGGGGCCCGGGCCCCCCCCCCCCGGGGCCCCCCCCCCCCCCCGGCGGGGGGGCCGCCCGGGGGGGGGGGGGCCCGGGGCAACCCCCGGCGGGGGAGGGGCGCGGCGGCGGGGGGCGCCGCGGACCCC
>NZ_JBITIE010000039.1:0-38176 GCF_044458665.1 Streptomyces sp. NPDC050422 | reverse complement strand
ACTACCTCGACCAGCGCGAGCTACCCCGACCGAAATCCTGGCGAACCCTGGGCACCTGACCTCGACAACTCCAAGATCCCCGACAGAGTCAAGCTAAGGGCGCAACGACTGGCGGCGGCCTTGGCCAGCGCGCGCGGGGCAGAGGCCGGTGTCAGTGAGCCATTTCCAATCTGACGATGTGGAGGGGTGGTGGCGGGCTGTACGAACTGATGAAGCTCCTGGTAGACGGGTTCGCGACCAAGGTCACCCGTGTCGACCAGGAGCTTTGTGTGCTTGTTTACCCATCGGCGATCGATCTGTCCAGCACGCATCTGCGGTACCTCGCTCAGCGCCTGGCTGCTCGCCGTCGTGAGGTCGGCACGCGGTGGCGGCGGCTGACGCCGGACCGTCAGGCCCTGTTGGGCCTGGCCCACCTGCGCTGTGGCGATACCTACGCCCAGCTCGCCGCCGGGTTCGGCATCGGGATCGCTACGGTCTTCCGCCACATCCGTGAGGCGATTGAGGTTCTGGCCGCGCTCGCGCCGAGCCTGGCCGAGGTCATGCGGACCGTGAGCCGGCCGGCCTTCGTGATCCTCGGCGGAACGCTCCTGCCGATCGACCGGATTGCCGCCGACACCCCGTACGACTCCGGCAAACATAAACGCCATGGGATGAACGTTCAGGTCCTGACCGACCCGTTCGGACGGCTGCTGTGGGCCTCGCCCGCCCTTCCAGGTTCCGCGCACGACCTGACCGCCCCCCGTGCTCATGGCATCGTCGAGGCACTCACCGGTGCACGGCTCAAGAGCTGGGCGGACAAGGTATACCAAGGAGCGGGCGGACCCGTCCGGGTCCCGTTCCGGGGCCGTCGCCTGAAGAGATGGAAGCGCCGTCACAACAGCAGCCACGCCAAGATCCGCTGCCTCGGCGAGCAGGTCATGGCCACTCTCAAGGGCTGGCGCCTCCTGCGGAAGCTCCGCTGCAGCACTAACCGGATCACCTACATCGTGAAGGCCGTCCTCGTCCTTCATCACGCATCAACGTGAGGTTGGAAAAGGCTCCGTGCCCGGGTGCAGACTGACAAGTAATCCCTCAACAGCAGGAGTTGACGTGGCGAAGCCCCTGAATGCGCTGACCGTCCAGCGGTTGGCCTATGTGAGATACCTGTACCAGGAGGGCATTGAGCAGAGTCGGCGGCCAGCGCCTCTGTCATCGAGCGCATTGTTGTCCTTCCACGATGCCGTGGAGAACTTCCTTGGGCTGGCGGCGGAGCACCTCCAGATCGAGGTCAAGCCCGGCATCACGTTTGTGGAGTACTGGGGCATTCTCAAGCCGGCGATGGAACTCCCGGGCAAGACGCACATGAAGCGGCTCAACGACGCCCGAATCAGCCTGAAGCACCACGGGAACTTCCCTTCAGCCCCGACCATCGAACGGGCGCGGGAGGCGGTAATCGAGTTCTTTGCCAGTGCCACACCTCAGATTTTCAGCGTCGGTTTCGATCAGATCGGCATGATCGACTTGGTCATCCAGGGGGAGACAGCGAGGCTGCTACGTGAGGCACATACGCACGCGGGGGCCGGTGACTACGTTCAGGCCGCGGCGGGACTATACCTGGCGTTCGAGGAACTGCTCACGTTGTACGCAGAGAACAGCGAAGCCGGGGGCTGGCGGCAAGTTCCCTTTGCCTTCGGCCCCACGCTGGCCTACCACGACCGTGTGCGGAATGTTGACATCGGCTTCGGGACGATTGAAGGCGGTATTAACAAGCTCATGGACATGGCGCAAGAATCACCGAAAGCGCTGCGAATGATCAGTCTGGGGATCGACTATTCCAATTACGCACGCTTTGCCGCCATGGTTCCCCGTGTAGACCGTTACATGGCAGGACTGCCGCGGTATGTCGTTCCTGCCACGCTCGCTGGACTGTCTGAGGCGGGCTACTCTTGGGCTCGGGGCTTCGTCATTGAGTCAGCTCTCCGGGCAGCGAATGCCGATGGAATCCGCGATTTGCTCGACAACCAAAAGAAGGACTGGAATCCGAGCACGCCTTGGCCGGAGCGTTCGTGGGAGGGAGCGGTGGTCACATCGGAGGATCCGCTCTGGGGTACGTCTGAGGTGTGAGCATACTGAGCTGAACCAAATTTCGTAGCGGCTCTCGAACGAGTAATCGTCAAGACCTGTGGACCGGTTAGTTAGAAGAAGCCGATCGTGTCCTTGAGGAGACGAAGGGCTTTTGCGCGGTATGCGGCGCTGTCGCGCCAGGTCTTCTCTGCCTGCACGCTGGTGATCGTAACGCCCGCCCTCCCGGCCGAGTTCTCCGCGGGCGCCAGGTGGCCGCAGGCGATGAGTGCGCCGATGCGAAAGAGAGCGATGCCCAGTTGGCGGGCGGCCTCGGGCTGGGACAGCCAGACATCGTCTGCCACCTGGGGAACCCGCAGGAGCTTGGGGTAGCGGCGCTCGTCTCGCGGTGTCATCAGGCGGCCCCCGCTTCGGAGCGTTCGACGAGGTGACCGTTCTTGAAGCGGGCGCCGTTGCGGACGAGGGCAACGAGGTGAGGTGCGGTGATCGCGCGCCAGCGGGCCTGGGCGGACTCGACGAGCTTGAACACCATCGCCAGGGCCGCGACCGGGCTGCCGGCCCCGCGGGTGACCTTGGTCCGCAGCTTCACGGTGCTGAAAGTGCTCTCGATGGGGTTTGTCGTGCGCAGGTGCACCCAGTGCTCGGCGGGGAAGTCGTAGAACGCGAGGAGCTCGTCGGTCTCGTCGGTGACCTTCTTGGCCGCCTTCGGCCACTTGACGCCGTAAGCGCGCTCGAAGTCCTTGACCGCCTTCTCGGCGTGGTCGCGGTCCTCGGCGTTGTAGATCTCCTGCAGGGCCTTCTTCGCGCCGGGCTGGGCCGACTTCGGCAGCGCATTCATGACATTGCGGACCTTGTGAACCCAGCACCTCTGGTGCCTCGCCTGCGGAAAAACCTCCGCCAGGGCCCGCCATAGGCCCATCGCACCATCCCCGACGACGAGTTCGGGATCACGCATGCCGCGTCGGCGGCAGTCGCGCAGCAGGTCCGCCCACGACTCGGTCGATTCACGCAGCCCCTCGGCCAGCGCGATGAGTTCCTTGCGGCCGTCGGGGCGCACGCCCATCAGGACCAGGACGCAGGAGTGGGCCTGGCCGAGGCGGACCTTGGGGTGGACGCCGTCGGCCCACACGTAGACGTAGTCGGAATCCGACAGGTCGCGGGCCTGGAAGGCGGTGTGGTCCTCGGCCCACTGCTTCGTCAGCCGGGTCACCGTCGCCGGCGAGAGGCCGGTCGAGGAGCCTAGGAACTGCTCCATCGCGGGCACGAAATCCCCGGAGGACAGTCCGTGAAGGTAGAGCAGAGGCAGGACCTCGCTGACCTTCGGAGACTTCCGGCACCACGGCGCAAGGATCTTCGACGAGAACCGCTTGCGCTCACCCGTCTCCACGTCGACACGCTTGTCATTCACGCGAGGCACCTTCACCGCGACCGACCCGGCGGCGGTGGTCACCTTCCGTTCGGGATGATGACCGTTGCGGACCACCAGACGGCGACCGGCCTCGTCCCTCTCACCGGCCAACTCGGCTATGTACTGGTTGACTTCGGCCTCCAGGGCCGCGGCGAGCATCCGCCGGGCACCCTCACGGACGATGTCGTCCATCAGGGATCCGGTCTCGGTGGTTCCCTCGTCGTTGACTACGCTGAGCACGGCCGCGCCTTCCCGACCCGCGGTGCAACGCGGGTCTACTCGGTGACCATCAATCGATCACTCGGGAAGGTACGCCCTCCGCGTTCCGGAAGATTTCAAGTCCAGTGAGACGGTCGTGACGCTATGAGGTTTGTGGTGCGGGGTCTCTCCGTTTGGCCGGGTCGTTGATCCAGGCCATCTGAGGTATCTCGGGTGGTCTGGGGCGGCGGCCGAAGCGTTCGGGGTGGCGGGTGTATGCCTGAGCGAGGGTGACGGCGCGCTGGTCGCGGACCTCCTCGGCGGTCCCGAAGTGGACGGAGGCGGGCGTGTGCCAGCCGATACCCGAGTGCCGGTGCTCATGGTTGTAGTACGCGATGAACGCGTCGAACCACTCGCGTGCGTGGGCCAGCGAATCGAACCGTTCGGGATAGTCCGACATGTACTTCGTGGTCTTGAACTGGGCCTCGCTGTACGGGTTGTCGTTGGAGACCTTCGGCCTCGAGTGCGAGCGTGTCACGCCCAGATCGATCAGTAGCTGGGAGACCTTCTTCGATGTCATCGAGGTGCCGCGGTCCGCGTGCACGGTCTGGGGCACGATGCCGTTGCGGGCGATGGTCTCGCGGATCAGTTCCTCCGCCCGCACCGCTGATTCAGCTCGCTCGACGGTGTGGCCGACGATGTACCGGCTGAAGATGTCGATGATCACGTAGGCGTGATACCAGACGCCTTTGGCCGGTCCGGCTGCCTTGGTGATGTCCCAGGTGAACACCTGCGAGGGTCCGGTGGCGACCAGCTCGGGCACCGCCCTGGCGGGATGGGTGGCCTGCCGTCGGCGTTCACCGGACTGGCCTTGCTCGCGCAGGATCCGGTACATCGTCGAGATCGAGCAGTGATAGCGCCCGGCGTCCAGCTCGCGGGCCCAGATCTGGGCGGGCGCCATCTCGGCGTACTCGTCGCCGTTCATCAACTCCAGTACCGCGGCCCGCTCCTGGCCCGTCAGGGCCGAGGGCTGCACCTGCACCTGGGAGCGGGGTGCGCGGACCGTCGGGGGTTTGAGACTGCGGTAGTGGGTGGCTCGGGAGCGGCCGGTCAGCCGGCACGCGGCCGAGACGCCCAGCTGGTCCTGGACATCGGTGAACGCTTCGTCCACGACCGGGCCGGCGGCAGGCTTCAGTCCGCGCTCTCGGAGATCATTTCCAAGAGCGCGGAAGCTTTTCCCATCACCTCGAGAGCGGCCTTGTTCCGGGCCAGGTCCTTCTCCAGCCGCGCCACTTGCTGCCGCAGCTTCTCGTTCTCCACCTCCGCGGCGGACTTCTTCGCACGGGCCGGGCTCGTCCGCCGGTCGACCAGGTTCTCCAGGGCCCCGGCATCCCGGGCGGCCCGCCACTCCTTGACATGTGAGTGGTAGAGCCGTTCCCGGCGCAGGACCGCGCCCTTCTCGTTCCTGGGCGCCGCGTCGTACTCGGCGACGATCCGCAGCTTGTATTCCGAGGTAAAAGTGCGGCGCTTCGGCCTCGGCGCCGGGTCGGACCCGGCCGGTTCGGTGCTGGTCATAAGGGGTGATTCTCCTGTCGCGCCCTCTCAGGCTAACCCGACAGAGCGGGATGTCTCACCCAAGGCTGACAGAGAGGGTTCCGCGAGGCACCCCTCCCGAGGCCGATCCACAGGTCTTGAGCATTGCTCCTCTCGAACTAAGCATTGTGTCAACGGCCTCGTACTTACGGGGCCGCCGTCAGGCATGCTCCCTGAGCAGGTGGGAAGTACTGACCTGTTTGACACCCAGACGAACTGAGCGAAAGGCCAGACCCCGAGCTGTCTTCGGTCACTGATCATGGGCGCGAGCAGTATTGAGCGGGCGGGCCCGCGCTCAGGCCAAGTAGGGCGACGGGCCGGTAAAGATCGCGAAAGCGTACAGACTCACGAAGGCGTCGGCGGTGAAAGCGCGTACGCAAGCCATCGATCAGATCAAGGTCGTCCTGATTTCTGCCGGCCCCGCTTTTCGGGAGGAACTGGCGGGACTGGGCAATGGCGGTGGAGATATAAGGGTGCGGCGGATCCCCGGTTTCGGTAACCGGGGATCCGCCGCTATATCGCCGCACCAGCGCCGCGAGCACGCGCGGCTGATCGCCCACATTGATCTCGTGTTCCACTCGCGTCCTCGGCGGCGCAACCACGGTGCGAGCCGCCGAGTTGAAAGCGGCGAGCTTCGGCGTGGGGCGAGGCGACTGCCTGACATGCCGGACCTGGCACGAAGACTAGCGCTCCCCCGGGCGTAACCGGGGGAGGGCTAGTCTTCCGGCGGTTAGTCCTTCTGGCGCATCGGGAACGCACGCTCCATGGAAGCGCGCACTTCGGCAATCTCGTGCTTCCACCGATCACTCTTCAAGATCGCATCATCCCAAATCGCTACGGGAGTGCCGTCCAGGACGCAATAGCCGTAGATCTTGTCCGCGATGTCTTGCGTGAACAAGTGGTCGTAATGGAAGGAGCCTTCGAACGCCAGCCACGCGATCCCTTTCGCTTCCGTAGAGGCTTTCCGCAAGCACTCCCGAAGGTAAGGGGCGAAGTCGTGGCTGATGTCTTCGAAGGTGAGGTCGTACTCCTGGATAACCCCTCGGTGGCCCTCGGGATCCGGGCCGAGCCGGAATATTTCGACTTCGTCCGGCTTCATGCCTGCCATCTCGAGCTCTCCCGCCGGCAGGGCGGAATCGGATGCCCCGAGCGTAAACAGGGCGATGACGGCAGGGCCACTCCAGCTGATGGCTTCTTCGATGTCGTTCACCAGAGACCCCACTTCGTCATGTTCTTTGCGCCTGGCACCATCGAGCTAAGCACCTTTCCAGCGTACTGCCCCTCTTTAGCCACGAAGATCACTACTACCTTACCGTTGACCTTTCGCGCAAAGCCCCTTGCCTGGGTACCGCCGATCTTCCAATCGAACGTCTTTTCCGGTGATGTCAGGATCTGTGAGAAGTTGTTCTTGAAGTACTCTACTTGGGAGGCGACGCTTCCCTTGTTCGGGATCAACCCATCCTTGATCAGGTGGCGGATGGCGTGGCCGCCACCCTTGTTCATGTCCTTGAAGGCATCCGCGACTGTGTCGGCCGTGAAGCCTATGGGGCAACCTGCATTGTGAACGAGTACAGGTGTCTTGCCCACTACGACGTAGTACGTGTGAAGTTCGGAGACCGTCAGGTTGTGGACGCGCTGGTTCTGCGCGGTCCAGGACTTCACCGCAGTCACCTGTGGGCGCGCTTCGGTTGGTGCCATCAGTTGCATGCCGGGCTTGAGGCTTCCGGCGTCGCTCCATGCCCGGGCGTCCGGGACCCAGAACGGGTGCCCCGCTGTTGCGGTCACCGTCCCGTCCCGTCCCGACCCGCCGGCCGCGACGGTGACCTTCACGAGCGACTTCTCGCCCTGCCCGGTGATGGTCGCCTGGACTGGCTCCGCCTGGGTACGTCCGGACACTGGGTCGGTGGCGAGGACCTTCTCGCCGACGTGGATGTTCTCGATGGCCTTCGTTTGGCCATCACCGAGCAGCACCCGCGTGCCTGGGGCGAAGCTGTTCTTCGGGCACGGGAGCTTCTTTAGGGCCTTGATCTTGAGAGCTGCCAGGGCGAGTCCCGTGAAGCAGGAAGGTTTCGGGTCGTTAAGGCAGGCTTCAATCCCTTCGGCGTCTACGTACCAGGCGATCAGGCGGTCGAGATAGGTGCTGGTGATGCATCCCATTCCTCCTGCGCCGTCCCCGCCGCAGACAAGGAGCGTCTCGCCGGGCTTCAGTTCTCCGTTCTTGAGGAGATCTCCGCGGTACGTGACCAGCCGTTTTTCAAGCGCCTTGCGCAGTTCCGCATCCGTGACCGGCTTGCTTGCTTCCTGGAGCTCCTGCTCTATCTGGGCTTTGAGTTCCGCGGTCAGTTTGTCTGCGGCGGTTTTCATGGCCTCAGAGGAGGCATTGGCGGCCTCGGCGGCATCCTCACCCGCGGCGGCAGCGGACTGCCCGGCCTGGAAGGCGGATGTGTTGGCCTCATAGGCGTAGCTCCGTGCAACTCCTGCGGAGTGCTGGGCGCTTTCAGCGGAGCGAGTGGCCGACGCTGCGTCCTGCTGGGCGGAGGCAGCCGCGGCGCGCGCCGTCTTGGCGGACTGGGCAGCGTTTGCGGCGGAAGTCGCCGCCTGGTTCGCAGAATCGTTCGCTTGCTCGGCGTACGTGTCTGCCTCAGCCTTGGCGTCTTGCGCTTTGGTCAACCATGTGTTGATGGCCTCCTGAGCGTCCTTGCGAGCCTGCGCGGCTACCTTCTGCGCTTCGGCGGCGTCCTTCTGCGCCAGCCACGCGGACTTGTAGGTGGCGCTGACCAGGGTGCTGACCTCGGAGATGTGGGCTACTGCGTTGGCGTCTCTCTGCCGTGCCTTGTACAGCCCCAGCTCCAGGAAGGGACGGAGCCTGGACGGGGGGCCAGACAATACGGCCTGCGCTGCGGCCTGGACTTCGGGTCCTTCGCTTGCGAGGGCTTGGGCGACCGCCACACGATCGTCGTCCTCTTGCGCCTCGTACTGTCCGGTCTGCAGGAACTCAGCGACGTCTGACGCGGTCCCGTCCAACGCCTTGCTGGCGGCGGCCTTCACTCCAGGCCCACCCTGGGCTGCGATCTGTGCCAGGGCCACGCGGTCGTCGTCCTCCTTGCCCGGGTAGGCGCGGGTCCGAAGGAATTCCCGAACTCGGTCGACCGGCTGGTCCACAGTGTCCAGGGCGGCTTGACGCTGCGCGGGAATCTCAGTGGTCAACGCGATGTGTGCCACGCTGGCGCGGTCGTCCTGTTCGAGGGCCACCGACAGTCTGGTGCGCACAAATTCGGCAACGTCTTCGTCCGTTCCGGACAATGCTTCCTCGGCGGCGTCCTGCACCCATGTCCCACCGCTGCTCAGCAGGGTCACTGCCGCCTGCCGGCCCTTGGCGGCCGTGACCGTCTGGTCGGTGGTCTCGGCGGCGTCCTTCAGCAGCTGTTGCGTCTCGGAGTTGAGCTGCTGGAGACGGCCCACCTCCCACTCGGCGGTAGCTACCTCGGCGTCGTGGGCGCGGCTCGCCTCATCTGCTTCCAGTACCGCCTCGTCCTGCTGCTCCGCCAGCCGCTCGGCATCTGCTGTGCGAGCCAGGGCGGTTACGGTGGACGCCTGTTCTGCTGCCAGCACCGCGTTGTTAGCAGTCTTGGTGGCTTCGTTCGCGGCGTTGGTGGCGTCCCCTGCGGCATCGACCGCATTGCCGGCCGCGTCCGCTGCCTTGTCCGCCGCGGTGGCCGCTGCCTCGGCATGCGTGGCCGCGTCGTTGGCCGCGTCTCGCGACTCCCGTGCGGCAGTGCCGGCCTGCTTGGCGTTGGACTGTGCCGCGCTTGCGGCGCGAGTGGCCTGACCAGCGAGCCGCCTGGCCCTGGCCGCAGCCGAGGCTGCCTCATCGCCCTTGGCACCTGCTTCTCCGGCCCACACACCCGCATTGGCTGCCGCCTCGGCCGCCGCGGCAGCATTGACACCAGCGCTGGATGCGGCTGCGGCTGCCTTCGCTGCGTTGTCGGCCGCGATCCCGGCCTGATCAGCAGCGTCAGCGGCCTTGCGAGCTCCCTTGGCCACGTCACGAGCCTTCTGGGCAGCTTGCCGAGCCTGCTGGGCCTTCGCGGCATCACCCGCCGCAGAAGCGGCTGCGGACCTGGCCGTAGAAGCAGCGCCCCCAGCCTGGGTGGCGGCATAGGCCGCTTGTGCCGCGGCGGAGGCGGCCACCCGTGCTGCCGCGTTCGCCGCAGCTGCCGCGGACACCGCGGTACGCGCCGCCTGGGCGGCCCGGTCGGCGGCGGCTGCTGCACGAGATGCGGCTGCCGCCGCCTTGCTGGCCGATTCCTTGGACTTCAGGGCCTCGGCAGCCGCAGTCTGCGCGGCAGCCTTGGCTGCCTTCGTGGCTGCATTCGCCCTGGCTGCAGCCTCCGTGGCGGTCTCGGTGAGCTCCTTGGCACGCTTCTGCGCAGTGTCAGCGAGGTCGGCCAGCTGAGTGACGGTGAGCGTCTCCTGATCGCGGGCTGCGGCAACTGCCCATCCGTCGTCGAGGAAGTCCTGGACGTCCTCGGCCGTACCGTCCAGGGCTTGGCCGGCGAGCTTCTTTACGTTCGGGCCGCCGGAGAAGAGCAGTTGGGCGACACGGACTCGGTTGTCATCCTCCCGGGCCCGGTACTGACCCTTGTCCAGGAATGCCTTCCAGTCGTCGGCTGTCCCGTCCAGCGCCGCACTGGCCGCCTTTTTCACGCCGGGACCGCCGAACGCCATCACCTGCGCCACCTGGACGCGCAGATCCTCGTCATGGGCCGGGAGGAACGTGTCATCCAGGAATGCCTGTAGCTCTTCCTCGCCCCCGCTCAGCGCGGTGTCGGCCGCCGTGCGTACGGCTGGACCGCCGATCGCCAAGACCTGGGCAACCTGCACTCGCAGGTCGTCCAGCTGAGCGGCCGGCAGCTCCTCGTCCATGAAGGTCTCGATACCTTCATCCGGACCCAGCAGCGCCGCCACGGCCGCTCGCTGTACACCCGGGCCGCCGAGACTCCATTCCAGGAGAACGTCGGATCGGTCGTACTCCGGCGGTCCGTCCACTGCCTCCGCAGGGCGCAGATTGATGCCCAGCACCATCACCAGGGCAATTAGGGTGGCCACCACGCCGCGCCAGCCGGGCACGGCTAGCCATCTGGCATTCAAGGTATTACTCCTTATCGGTCGATACTTAGGTGGGGCTTTGCATCCCGAAGCCAGTACTGCCACTGCGCGGCATGGTTCGGATGCTTAGTACAGTCGTCGAAGGACAACGCCCCGAAGAATCGGATCCTTCGGGGCACTTGGCCTATCTATGTGTGTCTTTCACGATGCAGCCCATGGCTCAGCGAGCGTCGAAGCCGGCGCGGGCGACAGGCGCTGTGGCGTGTGACATTGATGACCGGGTACTTCAGACGTGCAGCACCACATCGCGGTTCGGGCTGCATAGCCTCGCGTGTCGGCCCCTGAGACCCTCTGAGATCGGGGCAGCCGATGGCGCGGGCGTTTCAACCTGCACCGGTGAGTAAGCAATCGGGATCCACCAGAACGCGAACAGTCGCGGTCGCAGTCGCAGTCGCCAACGACGCACTCGGAGAACACGTGACGCTTGCAGCAGCTGCGGGCGTGGAACAAAGCGCCATCGAGCCTGCTGCCCGTACGGAAGCCGTGTCACTCTGGGGTGTCGGCCGGCCGGACGGGGGGAGGATTCGTGCCTGATGTTGCTCAGAGACGACAGCTGACATCCGGCTTTCGGACCTACTTGGAGGACCGGATCTCCATGAGGAGGTATTCACGGCCCGGGTCCGCACCCTCTCCGACGGAAGTCCAGGCGTTCTGATCGATGTCGAAGCTCTTCTGCTCGCTTCCGACCGTCATGTCGACCTCGGTCGTGTAGTCGTTTCCACGTATCACGTAGACGGAAGGGATCTCCATCGTCAGCCACCCCGAGTTGCCGACAACCCGGAAGCAGACCTTGTCCTTCTCGCGGGGCCAGATTTCCAACTGCCCAGTGCCGCTCACGCAGTCGGCGAGCGTGATGTGCCCGTCACCCCGCTTGAGGATGATGTTCTGCTCCGCCAGAATCTTGTCGGCGTTGGGGTATTTGAAGTCCTCCACGGTATACCCCGGATCCCCCTCAGTAGCGAGCATGGCACTACTTGTCTCGTCGTGCTGCCCTCCGGAAGCGCTGCCCCCGATTCCGAACCACACCAGGGTACTTGCGACTATCGCCGCCACCGTGGTGCCCAAGACTCTATTCCGATGGAACATTACGCGCACTGCAACCCACTCCCTCATTTGTCATCCCCACATGTCTACGCCGGAAGTAAGCAGGTGCGAAATTCACGCACAAGCATGGAAGGGGCGGGGATTGACGCACCCCTCTTCCAAGCATGGCAACAGACAGCTCACGCCCCGCAGGGCTGCTCGATTTCCCCCTGATGTAACCACGCTCACCTGGCCTTCGTGTTTCACGAACTGCGCAAATGGTGCACGAGGGTCTGCCCCATCTGTGACGCCGGGCACAGTCGTTGATGGTTGTATGAAGTTCGATAAAGAAAAGCTAACGAGTCGTCACTCGGACTCGGACTCGCGAATGGGTCACCTGTTCAGGGCTGGCATGAACGGGCTATGCTCTGCACGTCGTTGGCCCGGAATGCCTACTGCGAATCAGCCAGAAGGTCAGCCGTGAAAGCGGGAAGGGCGGGCTCCCTTCGATCAGTAGATCGGCGCCCGCGCCTCTAATGCCTCTCTTCCCGGAGAGGCCGTAACGCTGCGCTCCAGCGACTCACTGCTGCGCTCAATGTCCTTACTGGAACCACCAGTTCACAACCCCCGTACGCAAGGACTCATCATGCCTCGCCTCACCCGTCCCGTCTGGGTCACTGGACTATCCGCCACCCTGATAGTCGGAACCCTGCTCTCGAGCCCGGCTTACGCGACTGCAGGAGCTCCGACCAACGACGCGAAGCTGGACTTCACCGCCCGGTTGACTATTGGCACGGACTACCGCGCCTGCACAGGTGCACTCGTGGATCCGCAGTGGGTGCTCACCGCGGCCAGCTGCTTCGCCGACGACCCCACTCAGGCCACCGCTCTGGCGGCCGGCAAGCCCCAGCAGCTCACCAGGGCCACCGTTGGCCGGGCTGACTCCACTGTCGCAAACGGCTACGTCCGGGAGGTCGTGGAACTCGTTCCGCGCCCGGGGCGCGACATGGTGATGGCCCGCCTCGACAAGGCTGTCCTGGACATCGTGCCAGTGCCGCTCGCCCCCACGGCGGCCGCCGTGGGGGACACTCTTACGGCCGTTGGTTTTGGGCGCACTAAGAGTGACTGGGTTCCCGTCCAACGCCACCAGGGAGCATTTACCGCCACCGCGGTCACTGCTTCGGACGTTAGCGTCACCGGCCAGGGTGACGCCGCTATCTGCGCCGGGGACGCCGGCAGTCCCTTGCTTCATGACAAGGGCGGCGCCCTTGAGCTCGTGGCCGTCAACAGCCGCTCCATGCAGGGAGGGTGCTTCGGCTCCGAGGCGACCAGCACGGATGCCTTGTTCTCCGCCGTCGACGCAAACTGGGTCACGCAGACTGTCAACCGCGACCTGGGAACCGGTGACCTGAGCGATCTGGTCGCCTCTGCCGACTTCAACAGTGACGGCCGTACCGATGTCGCCGCAGTGCTGGTTGACGGTTCGTTGCACGCCTTCTACGCCAAGCCCGACGGGACCTTGGAGTACGGCCGCGAATTGTGGAACGACAACACGTGGGGGCCGATGAAGCAGATCATCGGCGGTGACTTCAACAGCGACGGGAACGGCGACATCGCCGCCATCCGCAGCGACGGTTCCCTGAACCTGTACACCGGCACCGCCACCGGAATCCTCAACAAGTCCAAGCCGATGTGGCACGACACCTCGTGGAAGACCATTGAGCAGGTGACCCGGTACAAGTTCAACGGGCGTGATGGTCTAGTGGCCCAATGGGGCGACGGAAATCTGTACGGCTACTACACCGGCGTCGATGGTGTACTGACCGAAGAGAAGATCAAGATGTGGCCGGACGCCACTTGGGCCAAGACTCGGCTCACCGGCACCGCAGATATCAACGCTGACGGCCGCGACGACCTCACCGCGGTTCGCGATGACGGCAGCCTCAACTGGTACGCCGGCAAGGCCACGGGTGGGCTGGACTTGGCTAAGAAGCTGTGGCCCGACAACAGTTGGACCCCGATGAAGCGCATCATCGGCGGCGATTTCAACGGCGACAACAAGGGCGACATTGCCGCCGTCGGTGGCCAGTCAACTCTGGTCCTGTACACGGGAACCGGCGCCGGCGTCCTCAACAAGGGAATCGCCATGCGACCCGCCTCCTGAAGGTCGCTGTTTGAGTTGAGTTCGGCGCCTATTGAGTAGGTTCGTCGAATCGGGGGGGCGGAGCTGATTCCGGGCCGCGAGGCGCAAAGCGGCCCGGCAGCTCGGCCCTGCTGGAGTCGGGCGGTTATGTAATGAGTGAGCTGATTCCAACCTGTCTGCGATGTCCGCCAGTTGGGCGGCTCTGCAACGCGATGAAGCTCCTGGTAGGAGGTGTCACGACCAAGATCCACCGTGCCCCACCAGGAGCTTCGCGTGCTTGTCTACCCGTCGTCGATTGATCTGTCCAGCCGCACCTTGCGGTACCTGAGCGCTCGGCTGCATGCCCGGCGGTGGGAGATCGGGACGCGCCAGCGGCGTCTGCCCGCAGGACGACAGGCCCTGCTCGCCTTGGCTCACCTGCGGTGCGGCGATACCTATGCCCAGCTCGCCGCCGGGTTCCGCATCGGCATCGCGACGGTCTATCGCTACATACGCGAGGTAATCGACGTCCTGGCCGCCCTCGCCCCGACCCTGACCGAGGCGATGAAGACCATCCGGAGCAAGGCGTTCGTGATCCTGGACGGCACCCTCCTGCCGATCGACCGGATCGCCGCCGACACCCCGTACTGCTCCGGGAATCACAAGCGTCACGGCATGAACGTTCAGGTCCTCACCGATCCGTTCGGTCGGCTGTTGTGGGCGTCCCCCGCCCTGCCCGGGTCCGTCCACGACCTGACCGCCGCACGGACTCACGGGATCATCGATGCGCTCACCGCAGCGGAGCTGAAGTGCTGGGCGGACAGTGATGATGGGTGGTGGCGTCACCGACAGGTCTGTCCCTTGGGCTGACTGACCGGAATTCCGTGTCCTTGCCTTGATCCGTCGATCTGCCGGTGACGCCATCGCACGTGGCCGGCCAGGGGCATCGTGACTTCATAGCGCCTCTGTGTGTCAAGCGGCTTGAGCGAGGTGGTGTCGTTGGTCGCGTTTCATGATCCGGTAGACCACATTGGACAGGCGTCGTTTGAGCGCTCTGCGGGCTTCGGATGGTGTCTTCCCCTCAGCGATCTTGCGGAGGTAGTAGTCCTGCCCGCGCCCGCCGTCGCGGATCTGGCAGACGGCGATGGTGTGCAGCACCGAGTTCAACGCGCGGTTGCCACCGGTGTTGAGCCGGTGGCGGACGTTGTTGCCGCTGGAGGCGTCCAGGGGTGCGCTGCCCGTGTAGCTCGCGAAGTGGTGCTCGGTGGGGAACCGGCTGACGTCCCCGATGTGGCCGATGACCTTTGCGGCCAGCACGGTGCCCAGGCCCGGCAGGGTGGTCAGCGTGGTGCGGGTCGCGGCCACGTCCTCGCGCATTTCGGCTTCGTCGTCCTTGACCTGCCGGTCCAGTCGGCGCAGGTCAGCCAGCAGGTCACGGGCTATGTCCCGGCGGCAGTTGTCGGTGGCCGTGACCGGCCGGATGCCCTTCATCGAGGCGGCAGCCTTGTCGGCCGACAAGCCGGTGGGTGCCCCGCCGGGCAAGAGATCGCGAAGAACGGCGTGGAGGCGGTTGAGGACGCGGGTGCGCTCGTGAACCAGGTCGTCTCGCCGCTCGGTCAGCAGCCGCAGGATCGTGGTCTGGTCCTCCTGGACCACCGGATGCAAGTCCTGCCGGAACAGAGCGACCTGGGCGACGTGGAGGGCATCCGCGGCATCGGTCTTGCGGTCTCCGCCGGTGGCCAGGAGCCGGGCCCGAGCCGACAGGGTCGAGGGTACGTCGACGACGTTCTCACCCGCCGCGGCCAGTTGCTGGGCCAGCGAACGGCCGAGCCCGCTGGCGCCTTCGATGGCAAAGCGCCGCTCGGGCCACTGCGCACACCAGCGCATCAGCTGGCGGAAGGTCCTGGCATTGACGACGAACCGGCGCTGGGCCACCTGATGGCAGGCAGGGTCAACGGCGACGGCAGTGTGGGACGACTTGTGGGGATCGACACCGATCAGGATCACGGGATGCTGGCCTCGCACTCGAAGAGACAGGGACGGGAGTGCGGTCACTGCGTCACCTTCACGCCTCTGTCGAGCCACACCGCGCGGGTGTCGGCCGGCGGCGGCACGCTACCAGTGAGCCAACCCCAGCAGGGCGGCAATGAGCACTGCGGGCCCGTGCCGACCGACACCCTGGACGCTACGGCTGCAGACCGAGCATCTGGGCTCAATTGAACAAGTCAGGGAGTCTTGTGGCCGTAGGCCATCTTCTTGAGCCGGTGCCGCTCGGCAGCAGTCAGCGATATCGGGTGGGCAGCGGCCACGGGCATGGCAGACGGGCCGATCGGGAGAAGTGGATCAGTGCGTTGTGGCAAAGGGAGTCCCTGTTCGATGAGCAGGGACTTCTTCGTGTGCGGGGCATGGCCGCGGAGGGGTAGGGGCAGACAGCGGACGGCTTGTTGTCGATCGAGGAGGTTGCGATGCCGTCGGTGCTGGGGTTGATGGAGCGGCGTGAGGCGCGGGCGAGGCAGGAGCTGGAGTCCTGGACGGAGGTCCTCGAGCAGGCTCAGGCGGAGGTGGATGCCGCGCGGGAGCGGGTCGAGCGGGCCCGGGTGGGGCGTGAGGAGCTGGTGTCGGTGCTGGCCGAGGAGAGCGCGGTGAATACGCCGGTTTCTGTGCCGTCTGGTGGTGAGGTGGCTGCCACTGGGGGACCGAACGGTTCAGGCCCGGTGCATGGTGGGCGGCCGCCGGTGTGGCGGCCGGGCATCGGTGAGGAGGTGCTCAACGGCGTGTATCGGGAGGTGTTCGCCGCGGTGGTGGCCGCTTCGGGGCCGGTGAACGGGGTAGAGCTGACCCGGGCGGTGGGCCGGGAAGCGGAGATCAAGAACGAGGTGGAGAAGATCCGTCACCGTGCCTATGCGCTGGAGAAGCGGGGCTGGCTGCTGCGGGCGGAGGACGGACGGTTCATGCCGACGCCGGGAGCAGTCGCTCGGGACGCTTCTCCGGCCAGCGCGGAGCGTCTGCGGCCAGGCGCCGGGACAGCCTGATCACGGCGGCCCACCACACCATCTGGGCGTGGTGGTCAGGGCGGCGTTCGTGGTCGCGGTTGAGGCGGCGTGAGCGGGAGAGCCAGCTCAGCGTTCGCTCCACCACCCACCTGCGGGCCAGTACGACAAAGCCGCGTTGTCCGTCGGACCGGCGCACGACCTCGATCCGCACCCCGTGGCGGGCGAACGCCTTCGCCAGCGCCGGACCCTGGTAGGCGCTGTCGACCCACACCAGTTTCAGCAGCCGGCCCGGCTGTTCCATGAATGCCTCCAGCAGCGCCGGGGCGGCCTTGGAGTCATGCACATCCGCTGTGGTCACGGTGACCTCCAGGAGCAGGCCCTCTGTGTCGGTCAGGATGTGGCGCTTGCGGCCGTCACATGACTTGCCGCCGTCGTATCCGCGACTGTCCTCACCGACGGTTTCGGAGGCGTCCACCGACTGACTGTCGATGATCCCCCCACTGGGCTCGGCGTTGCGGCCTGAGCGTTCCCTCGCCGAGCGTCGCAGGCGTTCGTACAGCTCACGCACGTAGTCGTAGGACCGCCAGCGGCGGAAGAAATCGTAGACCGCCCGCCAGTACGGGAAGTCGACTGGCAGAGCCGTCCACTTCACACCGTTGTCGACGAGGTAGCGCACCGCGTCGAGTATCTCGCGATGGCAAAACGCCTCCGGGCGCCCGCCCCGCTTCAGGAGCCAGGCCGGCACCGGCATCACGGAGCGGACCTCGGCCCACTCCGCGTCCGTCATGTCACTCGGATAGCAGCCTGCCCGCCGCCCCGCAGCGATCGAACCGAACCGGTGCACGTAGCAGTCACACCCAAGGGTGACCGCAGTGGACGCAGGCACAGCAGAGATGGTCAACTCGTCCGACAACGGGCCTCCTTGCTCGTGACCGGCCTCAACAACCACGTCACTACCAAGGGGCCCGTTTCTCTATGCCCACGACCGCACCGGCATCTCTGTCCGAATGATCACCCCCACCGCGGGCTTCGAACGAGATCCGGTTTGTCACAACGCACTTAGCTTGAGATTTATCCTCGCTCGCTGCGTGTTCGAGCCGAGGTATGTCCGGGCGGTGGCTGGATGAGCTGAGGGCCGTGACGTGCAGACGACCGTTCAGGTTCACGGGGTAACTAACTCCCGGAACCAGAACGGCCGTTGACATGAGTATTGCGGACTGCCTGTGCGGTGTCGAACCGGCAGGAGCGCTTTCCCGCTTCCGCCTGGGCTACTACGCGTGCCTGTACCGGCGCGCGGACGCACTCTTCGAGCTGACTGATGCCGTGCTGTGTGCCGACGGGCCGGTGCGCTCACTGGTGGAGCTGGCGCTCGAGCCGGAGTTCCGGCGCGGACACGGCGCCCTGTACGACGCGGTCAACACCGGATGGGTGGAGACGGTGCGCCTGCGGGCCCTGCTGGCCACCGCCCCGGTGCCCAAGGGCGAGGACGGGCGTATCGTGCTGGCCGTGGACGTCACATCGTGGCTGCGACCGGACGCGGACACCAGCCCGGAACGCAGGTTCTGCCACGTCACCGGCTACGGCGCGAACACCGGACAGAACGTCCCGGGCTGGCCCTACTCCTTCGTCGCTGCCGTCGAGCCCGGCCGCACGTCCTGGACCGCCATCCTGGACGCGGTCCGCGTGACACCTGGCGACGATCTGACTGAGCTGACTGCCGACCAGCTCCGCGAGGTCCACGCCCGCCTCACCCACGCCGGCCACCTCGGCGAGGGTGACCCGGATGTGCTCGTCGTCCTGGACTCCGGCTACGACGCCACGCGACTGGCCTGGCTCCTGGCCGACCTGCCCATCGAGCTCGTGGCCCGTATCCGATCCGACCGCGTCTACTACGACGACCCCGGAGAGCCTGTCTACCGACCCAAGGGCGGCCGCCCCGCACGCCACGGCCGACGTCTCACCCTCGCCGCCCCCGACACCTGGCGTGAGGCCGACCTGCACACCCGCAACGACACCCACCGCTACGGGCCGGCCGCTGCCCACGGCTGGGACCGCATGCACCAGCAGCTCCAGCGCCGCGGCCCCTGGGCCACCGACGTTGATCCCGGCGAGGAACTGCCGATCCTGCACGGCACGCTGATCCGCCTCACCGTCCAGCGCCTGCCCACCGGCCGCCGCCCGAACCCGCTATGGCTGTGGTCCTCGCGCACCGGGACCGCCGCACGCCACCTCGACCGACTGTGGTCCGCCTACCTGCGGCGATTCGATCTTGAACACACCTTTCGGCTGTTCAAGCAGGTCCTGGGCTGGACCGCACCGCGCGTCCGCGACCCGGAGTCGGCCGACCTGTGGACCTGGCTCGTGATCGCCGCCTACACCCAGCTTCGCCTCGCCCGCCCCCTCGCGGAGGACCGCCGTCGCCCCTGGGAACGCCCCAAGCCCGCCCGGCAGTTGTCGCCCACCCGAGTGCGGCGCGGGTTTCGCCACCTCCGGCCCGGCATGCCCAGCCCGGCCGTCGTGAGCAAACCCACAACGCCGGGACCTGGTCGCCCTCCCGGCCGTCGCAACACATACCGCGCTCCACGCCCTGACGTGGGGCAACAACACCGGCACGGAGCCGAACACGACCATGAGGCCGTTTCGAATCCGAGCGGGCGAGGATAAATCTCAAGCTTAGTCGACCGATGCCCAGCCATGCGGGACCAACTGATCGGTGGATGGGTTCGGGACCCGCTCATCGAGCGGGTCGAGTCCCACCGGAAAGACTTCGTCGCTGCGGCCCGCGCAGCCGGCCTCACAGTACTGCCGGGCACTCAGCCCAGGGACCTTGAACGGTCGAGTTCTCCGCCTCGCCGCAACTGCGCATCGTGATGGCATGGGGCAGCCTTTCAGCGCGCGCCCCCGCACACGGGAAGCCCCCGCCGGCACCAGCCGGCGGGGGTGTTTCTCTCACACGCGTCTCACCAACTGCATGGACGCGTCTGGGCCACAGCGAGCTGACCTGGCCCTATGCGCCTCGCCTGGACCACCCTGGACCCCACAAGACGCGATCTGCAACCTGTGCCATGTTGTCGCGAGGGAAGGGCCCAGGATCAGGACTGGAGCGTCTTTTGGCCCGTCAAAGCGGTATTGCAGGGTGTTCGTAGTCGTCTCACTCACCCGACCACGCTCCCACGTCTCACATTTCTCTCACGACGGGGGTCGGAAGACCGGTCAGACCACTCCAGACATCCGCTGCCGTTCGGAGGTCTTCAACGTCCGGCTTCACGTACCAGTGCTTCGTCGTCCTGACGTCGGCGTGCCCCGCCCATCGCGCGAGAAGGTGGTCAGGAACCCCATGGTTCGCCAGGTAGGTGAAGCAACTCGCGCGGGCATCGTACAAACGTACCCGCCGCAGCGCGTTTCCGGCCATGACCTTGTACGCCTGCTCGCGCAACTGCCGCACGTCGAGCGGCGCCCCGAGGTCGTCCACCAGCACGTACCCGCTGGCCCTATATACCTGCCCCGCCACCAGCTTCTCGGCTGCTTGAGCGGCCTTGAAACTCCTGAGCGCTTCTCTGACGGGAGCAGGCAGCGGAAGGCTCCGCTCGCCGGCGAGCGACTTCGTGTCCTTCTCCACCACAGTCGTGTTCCGCATCAACGTTCGGGTGTTGGCAACGGCCAGGGTGGCTCGGTCCAGATCCAGATCTGCCCAGCGCATGCCGCAGACCTCTGCCGGGCGCAGCCCCATCAGCGAGAGAAGGAAGGGGGCGTAGAGGCGGTGGTCCTTCACGGCAAGCACGAAGGCACGGACCTCCGCGACACTCCAGGGCGGCACCTCTGCCTTGGCGCGCCGCTCGGCCTTGCGCACCTTCCGGGGGATCGTCACTTCCTGGGCGACATTCACCGCGACCAGGCCCCGTGTCACGGCCCGGTTGAGGGCCTCCTTCAGCCGCGTGAGGGACATCTCCACCGAGGTGACCCCCAACCCGGGCCCGGCCTTCGTGTCGCGTACCCGGCCCTCCCGAAGCGCCCACAGCATCCACGCCTCGACATCGTCCTCGGTGAGCTCCTGCAGCCGAATGTGCCCAAGCCTGCCCCGGACACGGTCCAGGGTCACCCTGTAGGTGGAGATCGTCGACGCTTCCAGGTCCTCCGCCTTCTTCGCGAGCCACTGATCGAGCCACTCGTTCACGGTCATCGTGTGGCGCGGCACCAGCGTTCCTTCGTGACTCCGCACCGTGATCCGCGCGTACTCGGTCTTCGCCTCCCTGAGCGTGCCGAAGGTACGGGTCAACTGCTTACGCTTCCCAGTGGCCGGATGGGTCCCGACGTCGACCACAAACCGGAACCGGACTTGCCCCTTCGCGTTCGGCGGCAGCTTCTTGATCGGATCAGACAGGATCACTCACTCTCCTAGGGGGGCGTGGAAATTCCACATCATCGAAGGCGCCGCTGCATTTCAGCGAAGGGCACCGCGGTCACCAGGGCAGCGGACAACGGCGCTCTCCCCGTCCGGGGTCTACGACGCCACCTGCTGCATCCGCCACGGCTCCGCTGCCAAGCACAGCCGAGTGCGAACACCCTCAATACTCGCGACGATCCCCGGTTTCGGTAACCGGAGATCGTCTGCTATGTACCACCTCGCGAAGCGTGAGCTTGCCCGTCGCAGTCATGCCGACTGCCCTCGCGAGAGGCCACATGGAACCGCAGGCCCGGGTCTGTACGGTGTGTGGGTCTTCAAAATTTTCGTAGGCGTTGATCGGTGCCACTGACCGTCAGTTGAGCAGGATGAGCTGGCGCAGGAGTGGGTGACCGGCACGGCCGTATCGTTGACGCTTGAGTAATTTGATCTTGCGGTTGATGCCCTCGGTGCGGCCGTTGTGGTGGGGCAGGGTTACGGCTGCGTCGGCGGCCGCGCGGTCGCGTTCCAGGCCGGTGGCGAAGGAGTGCAGGAAGGGCAGGTCTGCCGCTCGAGTCTGGGTGATCCATTTGGTCAGCTGCTCGGCGTTGCCCGCTGCCGGGACGAGGAGGCCGGCGAAGGCGCGGATCTGGTCGGTCAGTGCGGTCATTTCGGGGCAGGCGCCGGCAAGTTGGTCTCGCGTGGTGTGCTGCTTGTCGTCGAGGTGGTCGGGGTCGCGGGTGAGCAGGCCGGTGACCTTGCGGGGGGAGAGGGTGGCGTGGTCGGCCTCGACGCGGCCCTGGTTGATGTAGCGGACCAGGAGGTTGGCGCTGCCGGCGTAGCCCTGCTTGCGGATCTCCGCGAGCAGGTGGGTGATGGGGACGGCGGGGTCGTCCGTGCGGCGTTTGCGCAGGTGGTCGCGGTAGGGGTCGACGAGACTGGACCGGTAGACGGGAGCGCGGACCATGCGGTCCGGCTCGGCGCAGCGGGCGTAGCGTTTGACGGTGTTCAGCGAGACGCCCCAGGCGGCGGGCGCAGGCGAGCAGTCCGACTCCCTAATCGAGGAGGTCATGGACCTGCTTCCAGCGTTCCCGGGTGGTGGTGGCGCGCTTGCCTTCCGGCAGGGGTGGGCCGAACTTGCCCCAGCATGATGCGTGCCCGCCGACCTCTTTCAGGGCCGCCTGGGTCAGGCCGTGCCAGAAGTGCCAGCGGTCGCTGATCTGGACGATCGTCGGGGCGGCGTCGGTGGTGGCCTGGGCGAAGCCGCCGGAACCGTCCCGGCACACGACGCGGATGCCGGGATGTTCACGCAGCCACGCCGTGACCGTGGCCATCTTGCGGTCGGGCAACACCTCGACGCGTTGTCCGTTGTCGGCATCGATGATGATCGTCGCGTACCGGTGGCCCTTGAACAGGGCGAACTCGGTGTTGAAGCCGTAGGTGTGTGCGCCGTACACGGGCCGGTCGATCCCGCCGGCGCGCCCTTCGAAGAGGGTGCCGCACTTGTCGACGAAGAAGTTGTAGCCGATGTCGTTCCAGCCGTTGGATTTCACGTGGTACGTGAGGATGCCCCGGATCACGGAGGCGGACTCGGCGCAGGTGTAGTCGTTCGTTCCTGCCCTGTGGTGCACGAACACGGCCTTGGTGTCGGTGGTGTACGTGGGCGGGTCGGCGACCAGCAACTCGTCGGCACCCCACTCGGGGCGGGAGGTGATCGCAGGCACGCCGGCCGCCGTCGCCGTCGCGGCTGCGGCAGTGTTCGCGGTCCTGGCCCGGGGCGTCCCGCCGTCGGGGTCGACCAGATCGACACGCAGTCCGTCGGGGAGGCGGGTGCCCGTGATGCGGGCCTGGACACCGTCCGACGGCCCCACCCACAGGGGCTGGGTGCCGCCTCGTACGCCCGTGGCGCCGTGATCGGCAACCGACTCGGGGGGTGGACGTCGAGCTCGAGTGTCCGCCAGTCGCTCCAGGTGCGGGTCTCGCTGTCCCGGGTGCGCACCTGCGCCGAGCCGCCCAGCACCGCTGCCGGGTCGGACCAGGTGACACCGAGCATCCGGAACGGAGCGGTCGTGCGCGGGGTGAGGGCGCGGTGGCTCTGACCGGAGCCGGGAACAGTCACGGTGTGCACGGTGCCGGTGCGAGCGGGGGCAGCGGACGCGCTCGCCACCGCGACCCGGCCGTTGCTCAGCGCGACGCAGCTCAGCACGACGGCTGTCGCCACCACGAGGTGCCTGAGGCGCGGGACGGGGGTGGAGGGCTTCATGATTCTCCCTGTGCCGGCGCGACCGCGTCGGTGGTGTTCTCGGGGGCCGGCAGTTCGCCCTGGCAGGTGGCGCGTCCGTAGGAGCCGTAGGCGGTCGCGGTCTGGACGTGCCGTCCGCGCACGGCGAGGGCGCAACGGGCCTGTCCGCCGTTGGCATCGAGGGTGATCGTGACGATGGGCGCCCTGCCCAGGGGGACGCGCACGGTCTTCTTCCACGGCAGGGAGACCCGGCGGGCTACGACGGCCGTTCCGGACTCGCTGCGGGCCTGGTAGGTCAGGTCGGCGGCTCCCTTACCGGTGACCTCGTACGTCACCGAGGCCGTCGGCCGCTTCGGCTCGGCGCTCTGCTCGGTGTCGAGGACCCCGTACATGACCAGGCCGGCGCACGCGGCAAGGAGCAGGGCCCCGACAGCTATACCGCGCCGGTCGACGCGTCGGCCGGCCGCGCTCTCGGATTGCGGCGACTCCGCTTCCGGGGGTGCGGGATCCGGCGCTGGGCAGTCCGCCGCTGACGGCTCCGGTTCTTCGGTCGGTGGCATGCGGTGTCCCGGCTTTCCTGAGGCGTTGTTCGACTCCGCGCTATTGCTCAGCCGCGGGCCGGGCGGTTATACCTCAGGCGCAGTCCGCAATTCCACTGAGCGGAAATAGCGGGCGAATCACCCCCGAAATCGGGGGTGAACTGTCCGCATTGCGCAGTCACTTGACATGCCCACGGCCTGGTGACTAGACATCCCCCGCCCCCGGCGAGCGACAACTCGCGCGGGTGAACACCATGTTCACCAAGGGGTCCAATCGTGCATCCGGTCGGCCTGTGCCGACCGGCGGTTCGGCGTGTCCGCATTCCCTCTGGCGCCCGGCCTTTCGCGCGCACGAGGGCGCGGGGCGCCGTAAGGGAAAGGGAATCAGGACGTGAAAGTCCGCTACGGGAGACTCGTCTCCTGCATGGTCGTCGCCGCGGTGGTGAGTACGGGGCTGCCTCAGCTCGCCTACGCGGCTCCGGCCTCATCTGCCGGTCAGGACGATGGCAAGGGTGTCGTCGACACCATCAAGGGATGGTTCTCCGACGACGACGGCGAGGGCTCTCCGGGGCCTTCGGCGGGCGGAAAGCTGGCGATCCCAAGCCGTGAGAAGCTGCCGAAGGGGAAGGAATCCGCTGCGGTCCGGCGCGTCAAGGAACTGACGTCGCGGCGTACCGAGCACGCGCGGTTCTGGGAGTTGTCGGACGGCCGTGTTCAAGCCGAGGTTTCGGCGGTTCCGACCGGGTACGGGGCCGGCAAGGGAAAGACGAAGAACTGGAAGCTGATCGATACCGGTGTATCCGCCACGGATGCCAGGGGATTCGATTTCTCCAACACGTCCAATTCGGCGCGCAGCTGGTTCGGATCCGACCCCGGAAAGCTGCTGAAGTTCCAGGCCGGCCAGGACGGGCCCGCTGTCACCCTGGGACTTGAGGGTGCGGAGTCGAAGGCGGTGAGCCCGACGGCGAAGGGCTCCACGGTCACCTACAAGGACGTGGCCGCGGGCGGCGCGGATCTCCAGTACCAGGTGGGGCCGGGCCATGTGAAGGAGAACATCCTCCTGGCCAAGGCACCCACAGGCCCGGTGTCGTACACCTTCACCCTGGACGCGGGCGGTCTGACACCGAAGGCCCGCCAGGACGGATCCATCGCCCTGTACGGCGAACTGCCGAACACGCCGGTGATGACAATCCCGGCGGCGTACATGACCGACACCCGCAAGGACGCTTCCTCGCCCTACGGGCTCGCCTACAGCTCCCGGGTCGGCCAGAAGCTGGTGCGGGACGGCGACGCCTGGAAGATCGTCGTCACGCCGGACGCGAAGTGGCTGGCGTCGGGCACGCGCCAGTATCCGGTCACGATCGACCCGACGATCACCGTCACGCCGTCGGCGGCGCAGTCGCAGGACACGATGGTCCTGTCCGATCAGCCCTCGGTGAACTTCAACAACACCTGGAAGCTGTCCGCGGGCAAGACCGACACGGGCATCTCCCGCTCGCTGATCAAGTTCCCGATCAGCGAGATCCCGACCGGGACGAAGATCGACACGGCACGTCTGGAGATGTACTACGACCAGACGCACACCACCAACGCCAACGACGTCACCATGGAGGCGCACCGGGCGACGGGTGCCTGGGACGAGTCGACGGCGACCTGGGCCAACACCAGCGCCCTCTCCGGCGAGCTGTCGGGCACCACGTACCAGATCGACGACGGTGACACCGGCACGGCCGCGGTGGGCGAGTGGCCCAAGGCCGCCACGACCGGTGGTGCGGCCACCGGCGACGACTACGCGTACAACAAGAACGCCGCGACCGGCGAGACGTACACGTGGCAGCCGCAGATCCCCGAGACCGCGTCCTACCGGGTCGAGGCGCATGTCCCGCCCGCGTCCGACGCGGCGACCGCGGCGCCGTACACGCTCAGCCACCGCGACGGCACCGCGACCGGCACGGTCAACCAGACCGGGACCGCGGCAGCGTGGAAGCCGGTCAGCACCACGCAGTACTACTTCGCCCAGGGCAACGCGGGCAAGGTCGTCCTGGGCGACACCGGATCGTCCACCACGCGCAACATCGCCGACTCGATCCGGCTGGTGAACCCGGCCCAGATCGTCAAGGACACCGGCGAGTACAACGCGTGGCACAAGTTCCCGGTGACCGACACCGTCCAGAAGTGGCTCTCGGGCACCGCGGCAAACCACGGCTTCGTGCTCCAGGCCAAGGACGACACCACCGCGGCCACCCTGACCGGCGGCCCCCGCTACGAGGCGGGCGACGGCTCCACGTACGGCGACGAGACCGCCAACTTCCCGCGGCTCACCATCACCTACGGCAAGGTCGGCTCCGCGCTGAACTCGCCGACGGTCGTCCACGACACCGGCCCCGAGCTGAGCTGGTCGGCGTACTCGAACAAGTCCGGCGACACCGGCCAGGACATCGTCGAGTACCAGCTGCACCGCTCCACACAGCAGGTGTTCACCCCGTCCGCCGCGACCCTGATCGCCCCCGTGGACAAGGCCGCGACCGCCTACACCGACACCACCGCCACGCCGACACCGCCGACCTCGGCGGAGGAGATCAGCCGCACGTACTACTACCAGATCGCGGTGAAGACGAAGGACGGCTCGGTCATCGGGTCGCCCACCCGCGTGGTCGGCGTTCCGAAGTCCGGCCGCACCATGAAGCTGGTTCAGGGCACGGCCGGCGGGGTCACCGACACCACGCTCTCCTCCCAGCAGCCCACCACCAACCAGGACACCATCCAGTCCTTCGGCGTGGGCCAGAAGTGGCTCAGCGTCGGCAACAACTCCGGGACCTACGGAAAGACCCGTACCGCGCTGAAGTTCCCCACGGCTTCCATCCCGACGACGGCCACCGTCCTCGAATCCAAGCTGTACATGTGGGGCGCGGAGACCACCACGGGCACCAACGGTGCGATCTACGAGCTCCACGGTCTGACCAAGGACTTCGCGGAGACGACCTCGACGTGGAACAGCGCCGCCACCGGCACCGCGTGGACCGCGCCGGGCGGTGACTTCTCCGGCACCGTCTCCGACACCGTCGCACAGGTCGAGGAGGTCGGCCGCCACTGGTGGGACGCCACCTCCCTCACCCAGGGCTGGGTCAAGACGCCCACCAGCAACAAGGGCGCCCTGGTCAAGCTGAAGGACGAGACGACCACCGGGCCGCAGGAACGCACCCTGTTCCTGGCCTCGGAGGGCGAGGACCAACAGCTCGGCCCGCTGCTGCGCGTCATCTACGTGGACGCCACCACGGAGAACACGTACTACGCACCGCAGACTCCGGCCCGCATGACACCGAACTCCACGTACACGGTGGACATGACGGTCACCAACACCACCTCCGCAGCATGGGCGGCCGGTGAGCGGGTTCTCTCGTACACCTGGAAGCTCCCCGACGGCACCGACGTCACCACCGGCGGCAACCAGGTCCGGACCGCGGTCCCGGCCCTCGCCCCGGCGGCGTCGGCGACGGTCAAGGCGCAGGTCAAGACGCCGATCAACTCCGACTCGGGCAACAAGCGCACCGAGTACGTCCTGGGCTGGGACATCCAGAAGGTCTCCGACAGCACCTGGCTGTCCGCCGGAACCGGCGGCATACCGGCGCTGAAGCAGAACGTGGCGGTCGAGGACCCCACCTCCAACGCCCTGGGCCTGGAGAAGTTCTACGCCTACACCGGCAAGAACACAGGTGCCGGCTCGACCCTGATGTCGAACCTGGCCTCCGGCAACGCGGTGTGGACCTACAACGCATTCAACAACCCAGGCCGCGGCATGAACACCTTCGCCCGCTTCTCCTACAACTCGCTCGACACATCCGACACGGTCTCGGGTCCGGGCTGGTCGGCACAGCTCGCCGGCCCTGTCCGGCTCGGCGCGCCGATCGACTTCCACCCGAACCCCAACTCCAACGCGACCGAGATCCGGCTGCCCGACGGTGACGGCACGACCCACGTCTTCCGTAAGCAGGACGACGGCTCGTGGAAGGCGCCTGCCGGCGTCCACTACAAGATCACGATGAAGTCCGGTCTGGACTGCACGCCGAACAAGGACCCGATCCCGGACGCCTGGACGTTCACGCGCCCGGACGGCACCCGTTTCCTCTTCGGCTGCGATGGCTATCTGACGTCAGCGATCGACAAGAATGGCAACACCCAGCTCTTCACGTACGAGGAGCGCAAGTCCAACAACAAGCCGACGAAGTTCCTGAAGTACGTCACCGACCCGGCGGGTCGGCAGTCCCTGACGGTCGAGTACTACGGCAAGTCCGACGCAATCAGCGTCAAGAGCGTCGACCACGTCAAGTCGATGACAGACATTTCAGGCCGCACCCTCACCTTCGGGTACTCCACCGAGGGCCTGTTGGCCAAGCTGACCGACGGCGCGGGCTCAGGTAAGGAAAAAGCCTTCTCGTTCACCTACGACGCCACGCAGGGCAACAAGAACGTCAAGCTCGTCGACGTCCAGGACCCACGGCTACACAGCACGAAGGTGGACTACAACGCGCCGAAGGACGGCGACGACCCGAAGTACCACTGGTGGACGAAGACCATCACGGACCGGCTGGGCGGCACGACGGGCTTCGCGTACGCAGCCGATACAGCAAACACCAAGTTCCTCGACGCGACGGTGACGGATGGGGAGTCACACGCGACGAAGTACGTGGCGGACGACTTCGGACGTCCGGTAGCAGCAACAAACGCCAAGTCTCAAACAACCGAGATGAGCTGGGACGCCGACAACAACGTCACGTACATGGAGGAGGCGAACGGCGCGAAGATCGCCTACTGCTACGACCAGAAAACGGGATACCCGCTGTGGTCGCGCGACGCCGAGCACAACAAGTCCGGCGTGCCGGACCAGTCGGCGTGCGCGCCGGGCTCGTACCCGGCCGATTCGCAGCAGTACACCTACCAGACCCGGCTCGACGGTTTCAGTGCCGACCTGTTCACCAAGACGTCCCCCGAGGGCCGCAAGTGGCAGTTCGGCTACGACTCGTTCGGGAACTTGAAGACGGTCACGGACCCGAAGGGTGTCGAGTCATCGACGACTGGTGACTACACGGCGTCGTACACCTACGACTCCTACGGTCAACTCACCAAGGCCACTGACGCCAACCAGCACTCCACGATCTACAGCGACTTCGGGTCTACGGGCTACCCCAACACCATCACCGACGCTCTGAGCAAGTCGACGACATTCGTCTATGACGAGCATGGCCGGGTGAAGCAGGTCACGGACGCGCTCGGCAAGAAGACGACGCAGAACTACGACGTCTTCGGCCGTCTGATGGAGGCCACCACGCCGAAGGCCGCGGGCGTGGACATCACCACTCCGGCTCCCGAATATGACGCCAACGACAACGTCACCAAGGTGACCGCACCCGACGGAGCTGTCTCCACCGGGGTGTACGACAACGCGGACGAGGTCACCTCGGCGACGGCCCCGGCGAACAACAACACGGTCGCGCGGGCGACGTCGTACACATACGACAAGGTCGGCAACCTGAAGACGACGACCGAGCCCAAGGGCACGGCGACGACCTCGAACGCCACCGACTACGTCACCGCCAACACCTACGACACCATCTACCAACTGACCGATGTGACCAACGCGGACGGTGACAAGGTCTCCTACGGCTACGACAACGTCGGCAACGCCACCACGGTCATCGACCCGAAGAAGAACGCCACCGCCGACACCACCGACTACACGACGAAGACCGATTACGACCTGAATCACCGGCCGGTGAAGGCCACCGATACGGCGGGCAAATTCACGCAGCAGGGCTACGACAAGGACGGCCTGACGGTCTCGACCACCGACAAGGAGAACAACACCACCACCATCACCTACGACGCACGCGGCAAGCAGACCGAGGTCAAGGCCCCCTACGACGGCAGCAAGACGCGGTCGACGAAGTACGAGTACGACCAGGTCGGCAACGTCACCAAGGTCATCACCCCGCGGAGCACAGCAGCCGGCTCGACGGAGGCATTCACCTCCCGCACCGAGTACGACGCGCTGAACCGCCCCGTCAAGCAGTACCAGCCCTACGACCTGGCGGACGCCCGCTACAACAAAAACAACGTCTACACCCGCACCGACTACGACGAGGTGGGCAGGGTCAAGACGACGTCGCTGCCGCCCTCGGACGGTGAGACGGTCCGCAACGACACCACCTACGCCTACTACGACAACGGGTGGGTGAAGAAGTCCACCGACCCGTGGTCGATCGTCACCGACTACGACTACACCGACATCGGGAAGCAGAAGGCCCGCACGATCTCGGCTGCGGACGGTTCCTCGAACCGGACCATGACGTGGTCGTACTACCAGGACGGCTCACTGAAGTCGAGAGCGGACGACGGCGTCCCGGTCGGCCAGAGCGTGGTCCTGACCGACAACTCAGACACCCAGAACACCGCCTCCACCGGCACCTGGACCAAGGCAGACGTCACCGGCCAGCAGGGCTACAACCACGCCACGCACGCAGCCGGTTCAGGCTCCGACGCGTTCACGTGGACGCTGAACATCCCCGCAGACGGCTCCTACTCGGCGTACGTGAAGTACCCGAAGGTGACCGGTGCCACCACGAGCGCGAAGTACACGCTCAGCCACGGCACCACCACCGAGACGTCCGTCACCAAGGACCAGACAGCCAACAACGGCACCTGGGTCAGCCTGGGCACCTACACCCTCAAGCAGGGCGAGGACAGCAAGCTCAAGCTCGACCAGTCCAGCACCGGCATCTCGGTCGCCGACGGCGTCAAACTGGTCCGCAACAACTCCGGTGACACGGACAACGAAAAGAAGAACTTCGCCTACGCCTACGACCTCAACGGCAACCTGACCTCCATCGACGACACGTCGTCCGGAGCGAAGATCGACGCCTACACGGTCACCTACAGCAGCCTCAACCAGGTCCAGAAGGTGGTCGAGACACTCGCCGGCCAGGAGAAGAAGGCCACGTCGTACACCTATGGCGCCGACGGCCAGCCGGAGACGATCACCCACCCCGACCAGTACTCGAAGTACACCTACGACCTGCGTGAGCTGGTCAAGACGGTCTCGGTCGGCAAGAACGCGGACGACGCTGCCCCGAAGGTCACGTCGTACACGTACACCGACCGCGGAATGAAGCTCCAGGAAACCAAGGGCAACAAGAACACCGTCGACTACACCTACTTCCCCGACGCGTCGCTGAAGACGTCGACGGAGAAGAAGCCCGACGGCACGACGCTCGTCGCCTCGCACACCTATGCCTATGACCCCAACGGGAACAAGGCGCAGGACATGACGAAGAAGATGAACGCCGACGATCACGCGGCGTATCTGTCTTCCACCACGGACTACAGCTATGATCCCGCCGACCGTCTCGCCAAGAGCGTCAAGACCGGCACCGGCGCGAGCACGGAGTCGTACGTCCACGACGACAACGCCAACGTCATCAGCCAGACCGTCGAGAACGTCACCACCAATTACGGTTACGACCGCAACCGGCTCCTGTCGGCCACGGTGGCCGGCGGCCCCACGGCGAACTACACCTACGACTCCTTCGGCCGGGCGGAGTCCACGACCAGCGGCGGGAAGGTCATCGAGCGGAGCGTGTACGACGGCTTCGACCACGTCATCGAGTCGCAAAAGGCCGACGACACAGACGCGTTGAAGTCGACGAAGTACACCTTCGACCCACTGGACCGCACCGCCTCGAAGACGGCTGACGGCAAGACCACGGACTACAACTACCTCGGAATGTCGAATGAGGTCCTGGACGAAAAGGTCGGCAGCGAGCTGACCAAGTCCTACCAGTACAGCCCGTGGGGCGAACGCCTCTCCCAGATCAAGCACAACACGGACGGGACGAGTGAGGACGGCTACTACGGCTACAACAGCCACACCGACGTCGAAACGCTGACCGACAAGAACGGCGACACCAAGGCCACCTACGGCTATACCGCCTACGGCAACAGCGACGACTCCCAGTTCACCGGAATCGACAAGCCCGACACCGCCGACCCCACCAAGGAGGACTACAACCCCTACCGGTTCAACGCCAAGCGCTGGGACGCCAACTCCGGCACGTACAACATGGGTTTTCGGGGCTACGACCCGGGTCTCAACCGCTTCACCACGCGGGACATGTACAACGGGGCGCTAGCCGACATGGGGCTCGGAACCGACCCATACACCGGAAACCGGTATGCCTTCACCGGCGGAAATCCGATCAACCGCGTTGAGATCGACGGTCACGACTCCTGGGTCACCGACGTTCTCGAGGAGGCCGTAGAGACGGTCACCAAGGCGGCCGAGAGCCAGGCCGGTCGGAGCATATGGGATACAGCGAAGACTGCAGGCAAGCGGAATCTGGTGGGCGCGGCAATCAGCACAGCGATAGATATCTGGAACGGAGACGACCCGCTCCACGCACTCGTATGTTCGGCTGGGTGCGCAAAGATGAACACCCGCAACTTCACGGATCGCTTCAGGTGCGATTCCCAGCCGAGAGAAGAGCGGTACGTTTATTTCCCGCTCATGAACGGGAACGCCACAGGGGCGACAGCCCTTATGTGCCCCAGCGACCTCAAGCCGCCGCGATCGCGCGACACAGATGATGTGTTCACCCCGCAGGGGTTCCCTGTCGGGATGAGGGACTCGAAAGGCAGGGCTCTCTTTAACCGGTCTCACATCATCGGAGACAGGTTCAACGGGGCAAACATCCCGGAAAACATCTTCACGGGATACCGGCGCTTCAACGTAAGCGGAATGAAAGTGTGTGAGAACAGAATGGCGGACGCCCTCGCCACGGAACCCGTCACATACGGTGCAGTCCTCGAGTATGGCGATCCGAACGTGGACCGGCCGACTGCGATCACCATGACGGCATCGACCCCAACGCGTAATCTGTTCAGAGTACGGATAGAAAACAAGAACGTAAATGGAGGTGGCTGTTGAGTATCGAACTCCTAGAGGCTGCGCTGCCGGGACTGGTCGCGCAGCGTCTCGAGGTACCCAGGCGCATCGATTGGCAGGTGGTCTTCGACGGGTTGGGGACTCCACTGCCAGACGAGTACATCACTTTGGCAGAGTCGTACCCTCGCCTGGAGATCGGGCACTGGCTTACCGTGACGTCGCCGGCCCCAGGTGACGAAACGGGATTCGTCGAGGAGGCCAGAGAGGATATCGCCGTTGCCGAGGATATGGCACAGAAGGAAATGTTCGGGGGTTACCCTGCCTTCCCGGAATCGGGAGGGTTGCTGGTGTGGGGCGCCTCGATAGACGGAGACGAATTCTTCTGGCGCACACAAGGACAGCCCAACGAATGGACAGTCGTTGTGGCCGGGAGGAATGACGACTGGTTCCACTACGAGGGTAGCCTCTCGAGCTATCTCGCCTGGCTGTGCTCTGGAACGGCCACACCGCATGGGATCCCTCCGAACTTTCCGGGACCTGAACCCGTAATTTCCGTCGGCTAAAGGGCTCAAGAATCGCCCCGTAGCGGATGATGGCGTCGGGGCCCGCTTCCATCAGAGAGCGGGCCCGACGGCTTCGGGCTGGTCCGATCCACTCCCGATGGCACGGACAAGAGAAGAAGAAATTCTCCTACGACTACAATCTAACCTCGATCTTTCGTGACGGTCCGTCGGTTTCTTCGGCGGGCCGTTTCGGTTGTGCGGGCTGGTGGTGGCCATGCTGATGGCCCGGCTGTCGCGTCAGGTGGGCGCCGGCTTCCACGGCTCCGATCGGGGTGGTGCTGCTCACAGGGGAGGTGACTGGCTGGTCAGCCCGGGTTCGGGAGAGCTTCGAGCCGGGCGATGGCGTCAGTTCAGGGCCAGTGGCGTGCGCATCTCAGGTGCCGACGACGGGCGACTGTTCAGCGTGCGGATAGAAAACAAGGACGTAAATGGAGGTGGCTGTTGAGTATCGAATCACTAGAGGTTGAACTGCCGGGTCTGGTGGCTCAGCGTCTCAAGGTTCCAAGGCGCATTGACTGGCAGCTGGTTTTCGACGGGTTGGGGACTCGCCTTCCGGACGACTATGTCACTTTGGCGGAGTCGTACCCTCGACTGAAGATCGGGCAATTCCTCTATGTGACGTCGCCACTCCCAGGAAGCGAGGCGCGATTCATTGAAAGAAAGACAGAGGATCTTGCTGGTGCCGAGGGTATGGCACAGAAGGGAATGCTCGGTGGCTACCCTGTGTTCCCGGAACCGGGAGGGTTGCTTCAGTGGGGCAGCTCGATAGACGGGGACGAGTTCCACTGGCGTACAGAAGGGCAGCCCAACGAATGGACGGTCGTTGTGGCTGGCCGGAATGGCGACTGGTACCACCACGCGGGCAGCCTCTCGACCTATCTCGCCTGGCTGTGCTCAGGGGCGGCCGTACCGCATGGGATCCCTCCGGACTTCCCGGGACCAGAACCCGCAGTTTCGGTCGGCTAAAGGGCTCAAGAATCGCCCCGTAGCGGATGACGGCGTCGGGGCCCGCTTCCATCAGGGAGCGGGCCCGACGGCTTCGGGCTGGTCCGATCCACTCCCGATGGCACGGACAAGAGAAGAAGAACTTCTCCTACGACTACAATCTAAAGGTAATCTGACCTGCGTCGAATACACCTCATAAATTTACGACCCCACCAATGATTGAGGATCGTCAGCCACCCGGATCAGCACTCCAAGTACACGTGTCATCCGCGTGAGTTGGTCAACACGGTATCGGCCGGCGCGTCGCCCTCGGTCGCCTCGCCGCAGGTAACGTCGTACAAGTACACCGACCGCAGGCTGGGCGGTGACATCTCCAGAACCGTCGAGCAGGTCGAGGAGGTCGGCCGCCACTGGTGGGACGCCACCTCCCTCGCCCAGGGCTGGGTCACAACACCCCACAAAAACAAGGGGCACTGGCGTTTGCCCCCGTTTGTGAAAATCTCTTGAGAGGTCAGCTCGTGGGATCTGGCATGGAGGTGTCGTGGTGGGTGCAGCCCGGTATTCGGAAGAGTTCAAGCAGGACGCGGTCAAGCTGGTGGCCTCCACCGGCCGATCCATCAACTCCGTGGCCAAGGACCTCGGCTTCAACACCGAGTCCCTGCGAAAATGGGTACGTGCGGCCGAGGCTGCCCAGGCCGGCGGGGGTGGTGGAGGTGGTGAGCCGATGACGCCGGCGGAGCGGGAGGAGCCCAGCGTCGCGGCTTGCGGATGAGCCTGAATCGGTCGCTCCTTCGAGCGAATGCAGCCCGAACAGCCCACCCCTTTCCGCTACCGCTGACAGCATCCGCCCCGTCAATGAAAGCCATGATCAAAGGTGGTCCCCTTGAAACGGCCGGTCAATGAGGGGCAGCTCTCGGTGCTGCAGTGGGTGGGAGCGGGATGTCCTGAGGACGTGTGGGAGACAAGCTCCTACAAGACCACCTGTCAGGCATTACAGAACCGGGGCCTGGTCACGGTCTCCCGGAAAGGCGGGCAGTGGAGCGTCGTCCTGACGAGTGCAGGCCAGCACTACCTCTCCCACGGCACGTACCCTCCCCCGGGATCGCGCCCGCGCACAACCAAGGCCACCGCTCCACAACGCACGTCACCCCGGCCAGAACACGCTCCGGCCGTCGAGCGAAAGCCAAGTCCTCCCAAGCATGATCGCGTGACGTTCACGGAACAGCTGCTGCAGGAGCTCGCGGACGCCGATGGCCGGATCGTCAAGACCACCACCAACCGGGACTCTGTGAACTGGCCGTCCCGGATCGCGGCCGCTCGCAGATCGACAAAGCTCCCGAAGACAAAGGAGCTGCACGGAGGCTGGTGCCGTGACGGATACGAAATCAAGCTCGTCGACACCCCCGCCTGGCGCTTTGCCGTCCTCGCCCCTGTCCCTGTCCCCTCCCGGCTCACTCGGCTGCACAGCGTGGTCCGGGCCATGCAAAACGAACCCCGATCGCTGGGCCTGACCAAGCCCGTCCAAGCACGTGCCCTACGACTCATCCAGGCACTGATCACCGCCACCGAGTCCGCCGGACACGCCTGCTCCGCGGAACGGCCGGGCTCCGCACCCCCGTCTCACCACCGCCGCAGCGCGTCTCCCCACTTCACCATCACCGCGCAAGGGCTCACGGTGGGGTTCGTCGTCCAGCAAGAACAGGACCGGACCGAGCATGTCGCGACCGAGAAGGAACTCGCCGAAGCCCAGAAGCACTCCTGGATCAGAATCCCCCGCTTCGACTACACCCCGTCCGAACGCCTCCGCTTGGTCCTGAGCGGCGGCCAGCCACACCGGGCGAGCGAATGGGCCGACACCCCCGGCCGCCCCCTCGAAGAGCAGCTTGCCGAGATCGCCCAAGAAGTCACACTCCGCGGCGAAGCCGCCGAACGCCAACGCCAGGAGGAACTCGAGGCAGCACGCCACAAGCGCCTCCGCTGGCAAGCCGCCATGGAGAAGGCCCGCGTCCAGTACGCCGAGACGTACCGCGTCAGGCACTTCGAGGCGCAGGAGGCGGCCTGGCGCCACGCGACCCGACTGGCCGAGTATGTGACCGCCATGCGCGCGCGAGTCGAGACCATGCCCCCAGGCGAGACCAGAACCGAAGCCGACGCATGGATCAACTGGGCAGAAGCCACCACAGAACGCATCGACCCGCTGAACACGCCACTCCGGATGCCCCTCATCCCCGAACCACAAGCCAACGACCTGAAACCGTTCCTCGGACACTGGAACCCCTACGGCCCCTGACACGAAACCCTCCTGGCGCCAGCCCCAGCCGAACGCGCCAGGCGTTCAAGTACGGTCGAACTCGCGGCGAAGCCCCACCAGAGCGCTCCAGTGGGGCCTCGCCCCACCCCGGCTTCAGGCGAGGCCCCGCCTGGCCCATCAGCAAGTCCCTCGCCCTATCACCGATGCCGTCACGCACGTCCTGTCACGCGCCTGTCACCAACACCGTCGACGCACCTGGACCACCAAGTCCAAACCCGCGTGAACAGCATCGAATTGGACCACGTGGACACCAGAAGACGGCTATGCCCACCTGTGCCATGTAGCACCGAGGGATGTGCCCATGACGAGGACCGGGGCGTCTTCTGGCCCGTCAAAGCGGTATTGCAGGGGTTCAACGTTCTTCTCACTCACCCACTCACGCTCCCACATCTCACATTCACTCCGAGAGCGGGGGCGGGACACTCGCCAGTTCTCCCCACGTATCCGCCGCCGACCGTAGATCCTCCACATCCGGCTTCACGTACCAGCGCTTGGTCATGCGGACGTCGGTGTGCCCGGCTCAGCGGGCAAGAAGATGATCCGGCACCCCTTTGTTCGCCAGATACGTGAAGCAACTCGCACGGGCGTCGTACAAACGCACCCGGCGCAGCGAATTCTCGGCCATGACCTTGTAGGCGCGCTCACGCAGCTGCCGCCCGTTGAGTGCCCTGCCGAGCCCGTCCACGAGCACGTACCCGCTGTCCTCGTACCTCTCCCCCGCATCGAGCTTATCGGTGACCTGCGCGGCCTTGAAGTCGGCGAGAGCCTCGCCCACCAGGTCAGGCAGGGGGAGCTGACGCTCCCCGGCAAGGGACTTGGTGTCTTTTTCGACCACGACCTTGTTGCCCATCAGGGTCCGGGTCCGGTTGACGGTCAGAGTGGCCCCGTCCAGGTCGACGTCGGCCCAGCTCATTCCGCAGATCTCCGCCGGCCGCAGACCCATCAGCGACAGGAGGAAGGCGGCGTACAGACGGTCGTTCTTGACCGCATCCACGAACGCGCGCACCTCCTGGAGGTTCCAGGGCGGGATCACGGTCTTCGCCCGCCGCTCCGCCTTCCGATGGTTGCGAGGGACCTTCACCTCCCGGGCAACGTTCACCTCGACAAGGCGCCGAGCAACCGCCCGATCGAGCGCCTCCTTCAACCGCGCCAGCGACATCTCGACCGAGGCCACCCCCAAACCGGTGCCCGCCTTGCCACCTCGCGCCCGGCCCTCGCGCAGCGCCCACTTCATCCACGCCTCGACATCGTCCTCAGCGAGTTCCTGGAGCCGGATGTGCCCGAGCATTCCCCGAAGACGCGCCAGAGTCATGGTGTAGCTGTAGACGGTGCTCTCCTCCAAGTCCGCCGCCTTCCTGGCCAGCCACTCATCGAGCCACTCGTCCAGTGACCTGGCATCGAACGGCACGGCCGCGTCCTCGTAGCGGCGGTGCGTGATGTGCGCGTACTCGGCCTTCGCCTCCCTCAGCGTCCCGAAAGTGCGGGTCACCTGCCGCCGCTTCCCAGACGAGGGATGAGCTCCTACGTCGACCACAACCGGTACCGGACCTTCCCCTTCTCATCAGGGGAAAGCTTCTTGATCGGAACAGACACGACTTTGAACCGTTCCGGGTTCGGTAGAGACTCGATTCCGTGAAAGGATTGAGTCATGGCACGCCCCTCCTCCTATCCCCCTGAGCTGCGCAAACGAGCG
>NZ_JBITIE010000038.1:0-40953 GCF_044458665.1 Streptomyces sp. NPDC050422 | reverse complement strand
CCCCGCCCCGCCGCCCGCCCCCCCCCCCCGCCCGCCCCCGCCGCCCCCCCCCCCCCCCGCCGCCCCCGCGCGCCCCCCCCCCCCCCCGCCCCCCCCCCCCGGCCCCCCCCCCCCCCGCCCCCCCCCCCCCCCCCCCCCCCCGCGGCCCCCCCCCCCCCCCCCGCCCCCCCCCCCCGCGGCTCTGTCTCGATGCGGTGCTACGCGGTCAAGCAGACTTCCTGCTGTCCCGCGGGTGCACTGCGATATTCATGGCGCCGGAGCGCAGAACCGCCAGCCTCTCGGCCAGCACCTCTTCCAGCTCCTCGCGTGTGCGCCGCTCCATGAGCATGTCCCAGTGCGTACGCGCAGGCTTGCCCTTCTTCTCCTCGGGGCCATCCCCGTCCACCAGGAGTGCCATGGCGCCACACGCCTTGCACTCCCACTCCGGCGGAATTTCCGCCTCTACCGAGAACGGCATCTCAAATCGATGTCCGTTCTGGCATGCGTACTCCACCGCCTGGCGCGGGGCCAGATCGATGCCGCGGTCCGTCTCGTAGCTGGTAACCACGAGTCGCGTGCCGCGGAGAGCTCGCTCACTCATGAATCGTGCCTCCCGGGCTTGTCGCCCACAGGACAAATGTCGCTGTCGTCGTCATCCGGTCAACGTCCGGTCGGCGGCAAAGATTCCCGTTACCGGTCATGCGTCGCCCGTCGTGCCGCTGCTTTTTCAGGTCGCGAGTGTTGAAGTACCCGCCAGTGCCCGGTTTGTCACATCTGGCGGACGTTGTCACTCAACGGTTTGGATTCTTCCACTCGCAGTAACGGTCCTCCGGGCAGGCCAAAGGCGTACACTACCGGCCTTTCACTTCAACGTCTAAATCCGTTCGGGAACAGGATTCCCGGCCGCTGCCACCGCCTGCCGTACCGGCACCCTCGCGAGCAGCACGGAACCGATCACGAAGAAGACCACCAACGAGATGATCGCATCCCGATAACTGCCGGTCAGCTGGTACGCGAGCCCGAACACCAGGGGCCCCAGCCAGCTCAGTCCGCGGTCGCTCATCTCGTACGCCGAGAAGTACTCGGCCTCCTTGCCGCGTGGCACCAGATGCGAGTAGAGCGAACGGGACAGCGCCTGGCTGCCGCCGAGGACCAGCCCGATCGCCGCAGCCAGCGCGTAGAAGAAGACCGGCGATCCGGCGGGCAGGAAGTAGCCCGCCACGAGGATCAGCGTCCAGACCACGAGCGACCCGAGAATCGTGTGCTTCGCACCGTACGTCCGGGCCATCCGCCCCATCCCGAGTGCCCCGGCGACCGCCAGCACCTGCACCAGCAGTACCGCGGTGATCAGCGTCGTCTGGTCGAGGCCCAGTTCCTCGGAGCCGTACACGGACGCCTGGGAGATCACGGTCTGCACGCCGTCGTTGTAGATGAGGTAGGCGAGCAGGAAGGAGAGGGTGAGGGGGTGGCGGCGCATGTCACGCAGCGTCGCCCTCAGCTGCCGCCACCCGGAGCCGGCCGCCCCGGTTCCGCCGGTCCTCGTGTTCCGGCCGGGCGTGTTCCGGTCGCGCAGCCGGCGCAGCGGTATGACGGTGAAGGCGCCCCACCAGACGCCCGCCGAGGCGAGACAGATCCGCACGGCGTCCGGCTCGGAGAGGCCGAAGGAGTCGTGGCCGGTGTAGAGGATCAGGTTGAGGACGAGGACCAGCGCCCCCGACGTGTAGCCGAAGGCCCAGCCGCGGGAGGAGACCGCGTCGCGCTCGTCGGGCTCCGCGATCTGCGGCAGAAAGGCGTTGTAGAGCACCATCGACACCGAGATCGAGGCGTTCGCCACGATGAGCAGGAACGCGCCGAGCAGATACCGGTGGCCGTCCAGGAAGAACATCGCCGCCGTCGCGGTGGCGCCCGTGTAGGCCGCCACCGCGAGCAGCGGCTTCTTGCGGCCCGTACGGTCGGCCGCGGCGGCCGCCATCGGCATCAGGATCACCGCGAGCACGAGGGAGGCCGAGATCGTGTAGGCGAACAGCGATCCGGCGCGGACCGGGATGCCCAGCGGATGGACGTAGCCGTCGGCGTCGGCGGCGGCCTTGGCGACCGAGGTCAGATACGGCCCGAGGAACACCGTGACGACGCTCGTCGAGTAGACGGAGCAGGCGAAGTCGTAGAAGTACCAGCCGCGCTGTTCCCGCCGCCGGTCCTCGGGGCCGGCCGCCCCGGTCGTGTCGTCCGCCGGTTCGGTGGTGTCCGCCGTCTCGGCGCTCATTGCGCACCCCTCGTCTCTCCCCGTGGAGACGTCACCGGGCTGGCGTCAGGCCCAGGCCCCCCGCTCGCTCAGCACCGTACGCAGCGTCTCGATGTGATCGGTCATGATGCCATCCACCCCGAGGTCCAGGAGCGCGGCCATCCGCTCCGGTTCGTTCACCGTCCAGACGTGCACCTGGAGTCCGCGTGCGTGCGCCTCGCGCACGAAGCGCCGGTCGACGACCCGCACGCCGCCCTGGCTCTCCGGGACCTGGGCGCAGACCGCACCGGCGCGCAGCGCCGCCGGGATGCCGTACGAGCGCAGTCGCAGCCCCAGCACGCCGCGGACGCCGTAGGAGGTGGCGAGCCGGGGGCCCGCCAGGCGGTGCGCCCTGGCGACCCGTGCCTCCGAGAAGGAGCCGACGCACACCCGGTCCCAGGAGGCCGTCCGGCGGATCAGCTCCACGAGCGGCGTGAGGGCGGGCCCGGCCTTGATGTCCACGTTCCAGCGGGCCTCGGGAAACGCCTCCAGCAGTTCCTCGAAGAGCGGCAGCGGCTCACGCCCGGCCACCCGGGCCCGCTGTATCTCGCTCCACGGCAGTTCCGCTATCCGGCCCCGGGCGTCCGTGACCCGGTCCAGGGTGGGGTCGTGGAAGGCGACCAGCCGGCCGTCCGCCGAAGCGTGCACATCGGTCTCGAAGTAGCGGTATCCGGCGTCGGCGGCGCGTCGGAACGCGGCCGCGGTGTTCTCGATCCCGTCCGCCGCCCCGCCGCGGTGGGCGAACGCGAGAGGGCCGGGGTGGTCCAGATAGGGATGGGGTACGGAAGTCACTGCGGCAGTATGGCCTGCCCGGATGTCCGGCCTGCGACCGTGGTGTCACCGCTGTCCTTGATCGCGAAGAAGCGCAGGAAGAACTGGGCGAGCGGGCCGATGGCCAGGGCGTACAGGACCGTACCCACGCCGAGGGAGCCGCCGAGCAGGAAGCCGGTGACCACCACCGCGACCTCGATCGCCGTGCGGACGAGCCGGATCGACCGGCCGGTCCGCCGGTGCAGCCCGGTCATCAGCCCGTCCCGCGGCCCGGGACCGAACCGGGCGGCGATGTAGAGCCCCGTCGCGACGCCGTTGAGGACGATCCCCGCCACCATCACCCCGGCCTGCGCGGCGAGCCCGTGCACCTCGGGGACCAGGGCGAGCGTGCCGTCCATCGCGAGACCGACGACGAAGACGTTGGACACGGTGCCCAGGCCCGGCCGCTGCCGCAGCGGGATCCAGAGCAGCAGCACGATCGCACCGATGATGATCGAGACGACCCCGATGCTGATCCCGGTGCGCTCGGCGAGGCCCTGGTGGAGCACGCCCCAGGGCTCCAGGCCGAGTCCGGCGACGACCAGCAGGGCCGAGCTCGCCCCGTACAGCGCCAGGCCCGCGTAGAGCTGGATGAGCCGCCGGGTGAGGTGAGCTCCGCGCGGCACGGCGGTGATGGACAAGTGGTGCCCCCTGGTGTGGTGGTCGTGGACTGCTGCATGTCACTCTGTGGCAGGGGATTGGCTGCCAACTATGGCCAATCCGAGGAAGGTGGACTGATTCTCATGGCGCAGTGGACTTCGGCCGTTGGCGCGGCACAGCTCGCCCGGCAGCTCCACGCCCAGCAGCCCCGGCCCGCGGGCCCCGGCAGTCGCAGGCCTCCCGCCTATCGTGCGCTCGCCGACGGTGTCCGGCTGCTCGTCCTCGAAGGCCGCGTCCCGGTCGCCGCCCGGCTGCCCGCCGAGCGTGAGCTGGCACTCGCCCTCTCCGTGAGCCGTACGACGGTCGCCGCAGCCTACGAGGCGCTGCGGGCCGAGGGCTTCCTGGAGTCCCGGCGTGGGGCCGGCAGCTGGACGGCCGTGCCCGCGGGCAACCCGCTGCCCGCCCGAGGACTGGAACCGCTGCCGCCCGAGGCGCTGGGATCGATGATCGATCTGGGCTGCGCCTCGCTTCCCGCCCCCGAGCCGTGGCTGACCCGGGCCGTCCAGGGCGCCCTGGAGGAGCTGACCCCGTACGCCCACACCCACGGCGACTACCCGGCCGGCCTTCCCGCCCTGCGGCAGATGATCGCCGACCGGTACACCGCGAGCGGCATCCCGACGATGCCCGAGCAGATCATGGTCACCACGGGGGCGATGGGCGCGATCGACGCGATCTGTCACCTCTTCGCCGGCCGCGGCGAACGGATCGCGGTCGAGTCCCCGAGCTACGCCAACATCCTCCAGCTGATGCGGGAGGCGGGTGCCCGCCTCGTGCCTGTGGCCATGGAGGAGGGGCTCGGCGGCTGGGACATGAACCGGTGGCGCCAGGTGCTGAGGGACGCGGCGCCCCGGCTCGCGTACGTCGTCGCGGACTTCCACAACCCCACCGGCGCTCTCGCCGACGAGGACCGCCGCCGCGCGCTGGTGGACGCGGCCCGTTCGGCCGGCACGGTTCTGGTGGTCGACGAGACGATGCAGGAGCTGTATCTGGACGACGACGTGCACATGCCCCGCCGCGTCTGCGCCTTCGACCCGGCCGGCAGCACGGTGCTCACCGTCGGATCGGCCAGCAAGGCCTTCTGGGCCGGCATGCGCATCGGCTGGGTCCGTGCCGCGCCGGACGTGATCCGCAGTCTGGTGGCCGCCCGCGCCTACGCGGACATGGGGACCCCGGTCCTCGAACAGCTGGCCGTCAACTGGCTGATGCGCACCGGCGGCTGGGAGCAGGCCGTGCAGATCCGCCGGGAGCAGGCGCGGGACAACCGGGACGCGCTCGTCACGGCGGTCCGCAGGGAGCTGCCGGACTGGGAGTTCGCCGTGCCGCGCGGCGGGCTGACCCTCTGGGTGCGCACCGGCGGGCTCTCCGGATCGCGGCTCGCCGTGGCCGGGGAACGGGTCGGGGTGCGGGTGCCTTCCGGCCCCCGGTTCGGGGTCGACGGTGCCTTCGAGGGCTACGTGAGGCTGCCGTTCACGGTCGGCGGCCCGGTGGCGGACGAGGCGGCCCTGCGGCTCGCGGCCGCAGCCCAGCTGGTCGGTTCGGGGACGGGCGTCGGGGCGGAGGCGCCCCGTACGTTCGTGGCCTGACACCTGCCGCAGACGGGACGAGGGGCCCGCGGATCCGGATCCGCGGGCCCCTCGTCCCGTCTGTCCGGGTCAGTCGCTGAGGGCCAGGCCCTCGACGGCGACGGAAGCGGTCACGGTCTGCGCCATCACCGGATCGGGCGGGCTCGCCTCGACGGCCGTCCGCCGCTCGGGCAGCAGGTCGAGCACCGCCTGTCGCTGCGCCTCGCTCGTCGCGTCGTCGTACGGATCGGGCGTGGCGGGAACCTGGATGCGCAGCACCTGGCCGGTGCCGAGCCGCGCGTACCCACGGCCGGGCGGGACGTCCGGGGTGGGGGTGGTGTGCGGCTCCAGTCCGAGGACGGACTCGATCTGGCCGGGCGAGCAGTGGCCGAGCACGACCCGGGCCCTGGTGTGGGACCGGACGGTGTCGCTCAGACCGTCCAGGCTGTCGGACTGCTCCGTCATCACCACGGTGACGTTGGCGGCCCTGCCGTGCCGCAGGGGTACCTGGAGCAGTTCCTGCGGATCGCGTCCGCCGTGCGCGGCGGCGAGGTGGCCGAGCACGCTGGGCCGGTCGAGCAGGATCCAGAGCGGGCGCCGGGTGTCCTCGGGGACGCTCCGGCCCGACTGACGGGCACGGTTGGCCTCGATCAGTCGCCGCTCCGTCTCGGTGGCCGCCCATTCGAGGGTGGACAGCGCCCCGTCCAGTCCGCATTCGACGGCCAGGACCCCTTCGCGCCCGGTGAAGCACGCGTACTCGCCGGTGCCGCTGCCTTCGATGATCAGGATGTCGCCCTGCTGGAGCGCCTGGAGAGCGATGGAGCGCAGCAGGGTGGTGGTGCCGCTGCCGGGCTGTCCGGCGATCAGCAGATGCGGTTCGGTGGAGCGTGCGCCGGTCCGCCAGACGACCCCGGGCGCGTCCCGGGTCTCGTCGCCGTCGTTCACCGGAACCGTGCGCTGCACCGCGTCGTCGTCGGTGAACCCGAGGACGGTCTCGCCGGGGGCGGTGACGAAGCGCTGGGCGGTGAGGGAGGTGGGCAGGGCGTCGAGCACGTTCATGACGAGCTGGTTGCCCTCCTCGTCCCAGCTGAAGTGGTACTCCCGGCCGCGGCCCGACTTGGCGTGCAGCAGTTGTTCGATCCGGGCACGGGAAGCGGACTCGCTGTCGGTGAAGTAGGCGGGGTACGTCACACGGAGGCTGCTGACCCGGCCGTCGCCGTCGAACTCGTAGCCGCTGAAGACCTTGTCCCAGTCGCCGCCGTGGGCGAACAGCGGACTGGGGTCGTCGGCCGTCGAGAAGTACGGCACGAGAGCCTCGTACAGGGCTTGCAGGCGTCCGGTCTCCGCCTCGTCGGGGCCTGTTTTGACGGGTGTGCGTTCCCGTCCCTTCCATGCGGCGGCGCCCATCACCACGACGAGGGCCAGCAGTGGCCCGTACGGGATGAGCGCGACCACGAGCACGCAGGCCGCGACGAGGAACAGCGTGGGACCACGCCGGTCCTTGGGCGTCGCGGCCCACTTCTGCCGTCCTGCACCGGCCAGCAGCCGCAGACCACGAGTGATCATGATCAGCGGATGGAGCACGTCGGTGGCGCTGTCGGCGGCCGTGCGCGCGAACTCGCGACTGCGAGTGATCGAAGCGCTGCCGCTGCTCAGAATGCGGGGGAGTGGTCGCCGGGCCACGTCGGTCTCCTGAAGGGGGTGGGAGCGGGAGCGGAGGGTCAGAACTTGATCCCGCCCAAGAGGCCGGCGAGGCTCGCTCCGCCCGCGGTGATGCTCGGTGCGATGGCGGTGCCGGCCAGGTAGAAGCCGAACAGGGCGGTGACGAGGGCGTGCGACGCCTTGAGGCCGTCCTTCCTGAAGAACAGGAAGACGATGATGCCGAGGATGACGACGCCTGACATGGAAAGGATCATGAGTGGTTCTCCTGGTTGGGGGGACAGTCACCATGAGTCCTTCCAAGCTCACCGGAAGTATCTATATGATAAAAGCTGCAATTGGGTGAAAAGTCGGTTTTTTCACTGGACTGGCGTACAAGGAGGCGCCGGCGGGAGGGACTTCGGGGGCCGGACCTCTCCTCGCCGTCACTCGACGTGATCATTTGCCATGGGTGGGACGGGGCGTGTGCGCGCCCGGGCAGTACTCTGTCGATTCACTCGTACGGCCCACGCGGGGCACGCCCCGGCAGGCCGGCATCAGCGCGAACGGTTAAAGGAAGGCGGTTCCCCGATGAGCGAAACCCCTGATCCCGAGGTGGTCGAGCTGGCGACCAAGGTCTTCGACCTGGCACGTCACGGCGACGCCGACGCCCTCGCGGCCTATGTGGACGCGGGTGTCCCGGTGAACCTCACCAACGACCGGGGTGACTCGCTGCTCATGCTCGCGGCCTACCACGGGCACGCCCCCGCGGTGATCGCTCTGGCCGGCCGCGGCGCCGACCCGGACCGGGCCAACGACCGCGGTCAGACACCGCTCGCCGGAGCCGTCTTCAAGGGCGAGGACGCGGTGATCAAGGCCCTGCTCGACGCGGGAGCCGATCCGGCGGCCGGAACACCCTCCGCGCTGGACACGGCGCGCATGTTCGGCAAGGCCGACCTGCTGGAACTCTTCGGCGCCCGCTGAAGGGGCTTCGCCGTAAATGTGGTCGCGGTGGCGAAATGGCTGGGTCATCATGACGTCGCGGGCCCGATTCGGGCCACCGACGAGAGGCAGGAAGATGCTCTACACCAGGCAGAAGACGGCGGTCGGCCGATCATGTTGCTGCGCGGCCTGAGGGGGCGTCCCGTCGATCAGGGCCGGGTCCGCGACGCCTGGCACGGCGCGTCGCAGCGCTGCCGAGACGCCGAATCGCTCCGCGATGAGGACGCTCCGGCGCCTTGCGACGCACCGCACCGGACGCCGCGTCCTGTCCGGCCCTGATCGACGAGACGCCCCCAGTGCCCACCCGGCACGCGGAACTGCACAGTCCCCGGTTGCGTCGACAGCTTGATGTGAGGCTTTTCCCATGTTCGATCCGTTCATAGCGCCGAGCGGCACCCTGCTCGGCCTGCTGCAGAGGGGCCGCGGCGACGGCACGCTCCACGCACTCGCCGCACCACGCCCCGAGGCCCTGGCGGCTCTCAACCACTGCGTCCTGAGCGACCCGCGTCACGACTGGCAGGTCGAGAACCGCTCTCTCTACTACGCACGCCTGTATCTCGACCTCGACGGCGGGATCGAGGAGATCGAACGGCACCTGTGCGACGCCGACGACCACCTCGACACGGACGACTCACGGACCGGCCTGGCCCTGGCCGTCCTCGGACACCTCGCCTCGTACGGCCGCGACGACGCCCTGGCCCTGCTGCGGCGCTACGCCGCGACCGGCTCCAACTGGGCCTGGGCCCTGGACGAGCTCGCGCTGCGTGACGACGACGCCGGGCTGCGGTCCCTCGCCGTGCCCGTGCTCGCCCGGTTCCCCGAGAGCGCCGAGGGCCGCGCCGAGCTCGCCGCCACTGTGCGGGACGCGTTCGAGCCCCGCCCCTGGCGCCTGTGGGCCGACGATCCGCGCCCCTCGGTCGGCGCCCGGGTGAGAGCGGCCTCGGAACAGGGCTCGTTCGACCGCTGGCAACGGCAGATGCGACCCGGCGGCCCGCGCCCCGGCTGGAGCGTCCGCGCCGTCTTCGACTGGGCCCAGGAAGGGCTCGACCGCGGCAGCGCCCTCCATGTACCGGCCGCCCGGTGCCTCTCCGCCGTGGCGGGGCCCGAGGACCGGTCCGTGATCATCGAGGCCGCCCGCAACGGTTCCGAAGGCGCCCGCTGTGCCGCGCTGCACTACCTCGCCGCCGAGGTCCGCGACCCGGCCGTGCTCGACCTGATCGAGGCCGCGACGGAAGACGCCTCGCGCACCGTCGCCGAAGCGGCCGTCGCCGCCTTCGAGCGGATGTGCGGCGAGGCGGCCGTGGAACGCGCGCGCCGCTGGGCGCGACGGCCCGACGCGCTGGGCGCCTCGGCAGCCGGTGTGCTGGCCTGCCGAGGCGGCGCACAGGACGCCCAGCTGGTCCTCGGCGCCCTGCGTGACGCCGTACGGGGCGAGGGACCGGACGCACCCCGGCTGTGGACCCTGGTCGACGGCGCCGGCCGGCTCGGCATCGTCTGCGCCGCGCCCGTACTGCGCCACGTCTACCGCGAGACGTCCTCGTCCCATCTGCGGGGCAGGGCCGCGCGCGCCCTCGCCGCCACCGACCCGTCCTTCGCCACCGGCTTCGCCGTCGAATGCCTGTGGGACTGCGAGGAGACGACCCGGGAGGTCGCCGCACGCCATGCGGAGACCGGGGACATCAGGGTGGCCGAGCGCCTGCGACGGCTGGCCGCCGATCCGGCCGAGGAGGCCGAGGTGCAGTCGGCCGTACGCAGCAGGATCGGACCGGACGCCCCGGCGGTCTGACACCGCCCGACGCACCGGCGTCGTCGGACCGCGCCGGGTCGGGCCCCGCTCCACGCACCGGTGCCGCCGGTCCGCGCCGGGGGGGCAGGCCCTCTGCCCCGTCGGAGCCGCCGGACCGCGCCGGGGCAGACCTCTTTCTGCCCCACCGGATCTCCCTCGCGTCCTGCGCCCCTCTCGAAGGGCCGCGCGCCACTATGGAGGGATGACCGGACGCTGGGAGTTCTGGATCGACCGAGGCGGTACGTTCACCGATGTGGTGGGACGGGACCCCGGCGGACGGCTGGTCACCCGCAAACTCCTCTCGCACGACCCGGACCGGCACCGGGACGCCGCCGTGGCCGGGATCCGGCTCCTGATGGGGCTCGGCCCGGACGATCCGGTCCCCGCCGACCGGGTCTCCGCCGTCAAGATGGGCACCACCGTCGCCACCAACGCCCTGTTGGAGCGGCGTGGTGAACCCACCGTGCTCGTCATCACCGAAGGCTTCCGGGACGCCCTGCGCATCGCGTACCAGAACCGGCCCCGCCTCTTCGACCGCCGCATCCTGCTTCCGGAGGCCGTCTACGAGCGGGTGATCGAGGTCCCCGAGCGGGTCGACGCCCGGGGACGGACCGTCAGGCCGCTGGACCGGGCCGCGGTCGCGGAGCGGCTGCGCGCCGCACGCGACGACGGACTGAGCAGCGCGGCCGTCGTCCTCATGCACGGCTACCGCCACCCGGACCACGAGAAGGCGGTGGCCGCCGAGGCCCGTGCGGCCGGGTTCAGCCAGATCAGCTGTTCCCACGAGGTCAGCCCGCTGATCAAACTGGTGCCGCGCGGCGACACCACCGTCGTCGACGCCTACCTCTCGCCGATCCTGCGCCGGTACGTCGACGCGATCGCCGCCGAGCTCGACGGCATCCGGCTGATGTTCATGCAGTCCAACGGCGGCCTGCGCGAGGCCGCTCGTTTCCGGGGCAAGGACGCAGTGCTCTCCGGGCCGGCCGGCGGCGTCGTCGGCATGGCACGCACCTCCGCACAGGCCGGATACGACCGGGTGATCGGCTTCGACATGGGCGGCACGTCCACCGACGTCTCGCACTACGCGGGCGAGTTCGAACGCGAGCTCGGCACCGAGGTGGCCGGGGTGCGGATGCGCGCCCCCATGATGAACATCCACACCGTCGCGGCCGGCGGCGGCTCCGTCCTGCACTTCGACGGCCGGCGCTACCGGGTCGGCCCCGACTCGGCCGGAGCGGTGCCGGGCCCGGCCTGCTACCGCAGGGGCGGGCCGCTGACCGTGACCGACGCCCAGGTGATGCTGGGGCGGATCCAGCCGGCCCACTTCCCCGCCGTCTTCGGGCCGGACGGCGATCTGCCCCTCGACGCGGACATCGTACGAAGACGCTTCGAAGCCCTCGCCGACGACGTGGCACGGGCCACGGGAACCCGTCGGACGGCGGCCGGTACCGCTGCCGGGTTCCTGGAGATCGCCGTGCTCAACATGGCGAACGCGGTCAAGAAGATCTCCGTGCAGCGAGGGCACGACATCACCCGGTACGCCCTCACCGGCTTCGGCGGCGCCGGCGGCCAGCACGTCTGCGCCGTAGCCGACGCCCTCGGCATCGACACGGTCCTCGTCCCCCCGCTGTCCGGCGTGCTGTCCGCCTACGGCATCGGGCTGGCCGACGCGACCGCCATGCGCGAACAGTCCGTCGAGGCGCCGCTCGACACCTCCACCCGGGCCCGCCTGGGCGAAGTCTGCGACGCGCTGGCCGCCCGTACCCGGGCCGAACTGCGCGCCGACGGCGTACCGGACCATGCGATCAGCACCCGGTCCCGGGTGCTCCTGCGGTACGAGGGCACCGACGCGAGCCTCTCCGCCGACCTGGACACGGTGGCCGCCATGACCGAGGCGTTCACGAGCGGGCACCGCGCGCGTTACGGCTTTACCATGGACCGGCCACTCGTCGTCGAGGCGGTCTCCGCCGAGGCGACCGGGACGGCGGGGGAGCAGGAGGAACCGCGGCACTCCGGACCGGAACGGGGCGGGGCCACCGCGCCGCAACCCCACGACACGGCACGGATGTTCGCCGAGGACCGCTGGCAGGACGCCGCCCTCCACCACCGCGCGGAGCTGCGAGCCACGGACACGGTGACCGGGCCGGCCGTCATCGCCGAGGACGGTGCGACCACCGTCGTCGACCCCGGCTGGCAGGCAGCCCTCAACGACACCGGCCATCTGCTCCTGACCCGCGCCCGCCCGCGCCCCGCGACACAGGCCGTCGGCACCCGGGTCGACCCGGTCATGCTGGAGGTCTTCAACAACCTCTTCATGTCCATCGCCGAACAGATGGGCGTGCGCCTGGAGAACACCGCCCACTCCGTCAACATCAAGGAGCGGCTCGACTTCTCCTGCGCCCTCTTCGACGCGGACGGCAACCTGATCGCCAACGCACCGCACATCCCGGTGCACCTCGGCTCCATGGGCGAGTCCATCAAGGAAGTGCTGCGCCGCAACGACGGCACGATGCGGCCGGGCGACGTGTACGCCATCAACGACCCGTACCACGGGGGTACGCATCTGCCCGACGTCACCGTCGTGACACCGGTGTTCGACGAGACGGACGACGCCCCCGCCCTGAGGTTCCTGGTGGCCTCGCGGGGCCACCACGCCGAGATCGGCGGCATCACGCCCGGCTCGATGCCGGCCTTCAGCCACACCGTCGACGAAGAGGGGGTGCTCTTCGACAACTGGCTCCTGGTGCGGGACGGCACCTTCCGCGAGACCGCGACCCGCGAGCTGCTCGGCTCCGCCGCGTATCCCTCCCGCGACCCCGACACCAACCTCGCCGACCTCCGCGCCCAGATCGCCGCCAACGAGAAGGGCATCGCCGAACTGCGCCGCATGGTCGAGGAATTCGGCCCCGACGTCGTCGACGCCTACATGGGCCACGTGCAGGACAACGCCGAGGAGTCCGTGCGCCGCATCATCGCCGGGCTCCACGACGGTCATTACCGGTACGAGACCGACAACGGTGCCGTGATCGAGGTGACGCTGACCGTGGACCGGGACGCCCGCAGCGCGCTCGTCGACTTCACCGGCACCTCACCGCAGCAGCCGGGCAACTTCAACGCGCCGAAGTCGGTGGTCATGGCCGCCGTGCTGTACGTGTTCCGGACCCTGGTGGCCGACGACATCCCGCTCAACAGCGGCTGCCTCACCCCCTTGGAGATCAGGGTCCCGGAGGGCTCGATGCTGGCACCGGTCCACCCCGCGGCCACGGTAGCCGGCAACGTGGAGACCTCGCAGGCCGTAACAGGCGCGCTGTACGCCGCCCTGGAAGTCCAGGCCGAGGGCTCGGGCACCATGAACAACCTCACCTTCGGCAACGACCGGGTGCAGTACTACGAGACCGTGGCGAGCGGCTCGGGTGCGGGGGAGGACTTCGACGGCACCGACGCCGTACAGACGCACATGACCAATTCGCGCCTCACCGATCCCGAGATCCTCGAATGGCGTTATCCGGTGCTGCTGGAAAGCTTCCGGGTCCGCGAAGGGAGCGGGGGAGCGGGACGCCGGCACGGCGGACGCGGAGTGGAGCGCCGGATCCGCTTCCTCGAACCCGTCACGGTCGCGCTGCTCAGCGGACACCGCCGCGTTCCGCCGTACGGCATGGCGGGCGGCGGCCCGGGCGCCCTGGGCAGCCAGCACGTCGAACGCGCCGGCGGCGGCCGCACCCCGCTGAAGGGCTGCGACACCGCCGACCTCGACGTCGGCGACGTACTGGTCATCCGTACCCCGGGCGGCGGGGGCTACGGAGCACCGGACACGGCGGGTGACCGGGCTCGTGGAGACCCCCACGAAAGGGCATGACCGACTCCGGGGCAACCGGCCGCATCTGCGCCGTTTCGACCGTTGTCAGTCCGAGGACCTAATCTGTGCAGCGTGACTTCGCCTGCCTACACGGAAAACGCTGCGCCCCAGCTCAGCGCGGGGCCGCGGCCCGCACCGGGCCCGGCCGCCGACGAGGGGCTCTCGCGGCGGCTGCGCGCGCTCGCCTGCACGGCGCCGCTGCACGACCTCGACGTGCGCAAGGCGAACCTGGCCGGCGAGTACACGGTGTACGCGATGGCCGAGGTCGCGCTCGCGGCCATCGACCACGTCACCCTCAACATGGACTTCGACACCGGGGCCGACCACGACCAGATAGTGGCCAGACTCCTCCCGCGCGTCGCCGCGCAGGCACCGCGCCGTCCCGCAGCCGAGCACGAGCGGGTCGCCCGCTGGGTGCTGGAGAACCTGATCAACGTCGGCAGTGTGGACCGCGGCTTCCGCGCGGTCTACGGCACCTTCGGACCCGACGGCGTCTACGTCCGCCGGGACTACGACTTCAAGCTCATCGAGGAGGTCCCGGGATACGGCGGCAGCGTCTACCTGCGGGCCACCGACGAAGCGGTCAACGTCCTGGTCGGCGCGCTCGACACGGACGTCACCAGCGCCCAGATCGCCGCCGAGGTGAAACTGGAGGTCCTGATCAGCCGGGGCCGCCTCGCCGACGCCCAGCTCGCCGCCGAGCAGGCCCGCTACCGGACCGTGCAGTACGCACAGACGCTCCGCAGAACCCTCGACGCGACCCGGCGCAACGTCCGTGCGGTCGACTGGCTCAACGCCGTGCCCGACATGATCGCCGAGGCGCTCGACCACGTCGCCGACCGCTACCGCCACGAGAACGCGATCCTCACCAACATCCGCAAGGCCCGGGACGAGGCAGAGGAGCCCGAGCACAAGAGGCGCGCCGCCGAGCTCGTCGACATCGTCAAGGACTGCATCCGCCGCCACACCCAGCTCCAGTCCCGCCTCCTGGAGGCCGGACCGCTGTTCCGTGCCGAGCAGGACCGCCAGGCCTTCGCCGCACCGGCAACGCGCACAGGACTCGACCTGTACGGACAGCTCCTGGCCCCGCTGCTGCCGCTCCCCGTCGAGCAGGCCATTCGGGCCACCGACGCGTTCTTCGCCCACGGCACAGGGCTGCGCACCCCTGCTTCGGTCCGGGTGGGCGACCTGGTCGACATGCTGTTCACCCCGCCGCTCGAACGGGAGAACCTGGGCGCCGAAATGCCCGAACCGGACCTGATCGCCACACCGGACGACAGCCGGTTCAGCGAGGAGCAGCTGGCGTCGGCCATGGAACTCCTCGATCTGGAGCACGACGCCCCGCGCCGCCTCTCCGGACTCCTGGCCGAGGCCCGGCGGCGCGACGCCGAACTGCCCTACCTGGTCGCCCTGCTCGCGGTGCACGCCGCCAGCCCCCCGGTCGGCACCGCCTACCGCCAGGGCGAGCGCCGGCTGCTGTTCTCGGTCGACGACGGCACCCGGCTCGACGACCCCGAGTTCGGTGGCGCCGACCTGATCGTGGGCATGGCGCTGCTGGACGCCGTCGGCATGGCGGCGGACCGCTCGGAGGCGTCATGAGGACGCCCCGGCACACGCCTGCGCATCTGGCTCCGGGGAGATCCGGCGCGACCCTGCACGGCGCGACCCCGCACGGCGCGACCCCAGGCGCCCGGACCGGGCGCCCCGTACCGAAGACCTTCCGCAACGAGGAGCGACCGTCGTGAGCGAACACCGCGCAGAGCACGCCGACGCGTGGAGCGACCCGACCGCCGAGCGCCCCGCGGCCCCTGCCGCCGCCGCCGCGGTCACCCCGGCCGATGCGGCCGACGCCTCCCGGCTCGTCGCCTTCGGCCTCCAGCCCAAACTGCTGCCCGCCCGTGACGCCGAGTACGCCGAACTGCTCCGCCGCTACCGGGAGGAGTCGCCCTTCGCCCGGCTCGCCGACGCCGTGGCCACCGGCCTCGGCCTCGTCGTGCTGGAGGTGTCCACCCGGGCCGGTATGGCCGTCACGGCGGGCGAGGACTCGGTCTTCGCCGTCCGCATGGGCGACTACGCCCGGCGGGCCTCCTCGGACGCCGCCGACCGCTTCCTGCACGGCCTCGCGCACCTGGCCGTCGCGGCGATGGCCTTCCCGCGCCCCGAGGACCTCGCCGACGACGCGTACATCGGCCGGATCACGGTCAACGGCGTCGACGCCTTCGTCCGCCAGGCATGCCACCGCCTGGAGGAACGCGCGGAGGAACACGGCGACAACACCGACCCCGCCAGCGAGGCCCCCGGCCTGGAGGCGGGCTGGCGGATCTACGCCCGCCGCAGTGCCACCGGCGCGACGAAGGACGCCCGCCGGCTGGCGGGATCCACCACCGGCATCGTCGGCAAGGCCGTGGCCTTCCTCACCGACTCCGGCTTCCTCCAGCGCACCGGGGACGACGCCGGAGGCGCCTTCCGCACCACCGCCCGCTACCAGCTCCAGGTCCGGGACATGGCAGGAAACGCCGCCATGGCCGAACTCCTGGAACTGGGCGTGGTGCCGGTCACCGACGGATCCGCCACGCTGCTGCCGCCACCCGACCCCGACGACCTGGAGCTGGCGGCCGGCGCCGGTCTGCCGTTCCACAGCTGACCGGCCCACCACCGCCGGGGCCGGTCACTGCCCCGCCCCGCCACCGACGTCTCCCTCCCGCTGCCTGAACGACGAGAGTCCGCCGCCATGTACGAGCTGTCCCGGGTCCGCCTCTACTCCATCGGGCCTGCCGGCGCGCGCTACGCCGACACCGTGCTCGACCTGCGCGGCGTCGGCGAGCCCGTGCCCCACCCCGCACCGGCACAGGCGGAGTTCTTCGAGGAGGAACCGGTCGGCCCACCGCGCCGGCCCGCCCCCGCCGGGGTGCTCTTCCTGGAGAACGGCGGCGGCAAGTCCGTCCTGCTCAAGCTGATCTTCTCGGTGATGCTCCCCGGCCACCGCAACACCCTCGGCGGCGCCAGCTCCGGCGTCCTGCGCAAGTTCCTGCTCGCGGAGGACTGCGGTCACGTCGCGCTGGAGTGGCAGCACACGCAGACCGGTGAGTGCGTGGTCGTCGGCAAGGTCAGCGAGTGGCGCGGACGCCAGGTCTCCAACGACCCCAGGAAGTTCGCCGAGGCCTGGTACTCCTTCCGGCCCGGCCCCGGCCTCAGCCTCGACTCGCTGCCCGTCGCCGAGGCCACCTCGGTCGGCCGTACCGCCGAAGGCGTCTCCGGCGCCCGCGGCAGGCGGCGCACCATGAAGGGCTTCCGCGACGCGCTCACCGAGGCGGGCAAGTTCTACCAGCACCTCGACGTGCACTGGGAGGAGATCCACGACCGCTGGAACGAGCACCTCGGCGAGTTGGGCCTGGACCCCGAACTCTTCCGCTACCAGCGCGAGATGAACGCCGACGAGGGCGAGGCGGCCGGTCTCTTCGCGGTGAAGAAGGACTCCGACTTCACCGACCTGCTGCTGCGCGCCGTCACCGACACCCGTGACACCGACGGACTCGCCGACCTCGTCAGCGGCTTCGGCAACAAGCTGGGCCGCCGAGCCGAACTCACCGCCGAGCGCGACTTCACCGCGGGCTCCGTCGACCTCCTCGGCCGCATCGTGGAAGCCGCCGAAGCACGCTCCAGGACCCGGGACGTCCACGCCGGAGCCGAGCGCCGCACCCGCACCCTGGCCCGCCGGCTCTCCGCCCGGGCCGGCCAGGAACGCGGCCGCACCGGGGAGCTCGCCCAGCAGGTCACCGGCGCGGCCCACACCGTCACCGGCGCCGAGGAGACCCGCGGCCGCCGTGCCCTGATCGCTGCCGAACTCGCCTACCGGCACGCCTCCCTGGCCCTGACGGCAGCCGAGAAGAGCGCCGCCGCCCAGCGCCGTGAACTCGGCGACGCCCGCACCCTGCACTCCGCCTGGCAGGCCGCCGAGGCGGTGCTCCGCCACCGGGCCGCAGCCGACCGCTCCGCCCGAGTCGCCGTCGCCATCCGCGAGGCCGAGCGCGACGCCGCCCCGGCCCTCGCCGCACGCGCCACCGCCGCGGCCGATCTCGTACGGGCCCTGCACACCGCCGCCGAAGCCGGCGAGAACGTGGCCAACGGGGAGGAGGAACGCTCCGACACCCTCCAGAGCGCGGGCGAGGCCGCCCACCGGGACGCCACCAACGCCGCCACCGAGGCCCAGCGCGCCCGAAGCGAGGCAGGCCACCTGCGCCAGCGCCTCGCCGAGGTGGAACAGGAGACCGCCGAGGCCGTCCGCGCGGGCTGGCTCGACGACACCGCCCCGGGCGCGGACCCCGCCCGCGCCGCGCTTGCCGCGAACGATGCCGAGCACGTCGCGGTGGCTGCCTGGGACACCGCCCGCGATGCCGCGGGGGCCGCGGCGGACCGGTCCCGGCAGGCCGCGGCCGACGAGAGCCGGGCCGAACTCGCCGCCGCCCGGGCCGCCGACGGTGCACGCGCCGCGGAGCAGGCCTACGAGGCCGAGCTCAGGGCCGCCGAGTCCATCGCTGCCGAGCACCGCCTCGCCGACCTCCTGGGCCTGCCCACCGCCGGAGGCGTTCCCCGGCCCCGACAGGGCGCCCCGGGTGCACAGGACCAGCAGCAGTACGAAGAGGGCGCCGAGCCCGGCTCCGCCGCGGACGGTACCGAACCGGCCGCTGCTCACGGGCCCCGCACCGCCACGGCCGCACAGCCCGGGCCCGTCGAGCAGCCCCTCACCGCCGACGAGTTCGACCGCAATGCCGAGGAGCTGCGGGACCTCCTCGACCAAGGGGTGGCCGCAGCCGAGCGACGCCTCTTCGAACTGCGCACCGCGGCCGCCGACGACTCCCGCATCCTGGGTGCGCTGGGCGACGGCGGGCTGCTGCCGCCGGGGCCCGATGTGCTCGCCACCGTCGAATACCTCGGCGAACACGGCATCCCGGCCCTGCCCGGCTGGCGCTACCTCGCCCAGGCCGTCGACCCCGCCGACCACGCGGCCGTGCTCGCGGCCCGTCCGGAACTCGTCGACGGCGTCGTCATCACGGACCCGGACGCCCACGCCCGGGCCCGCGACGTGCTCGGCGCCGCCGCCCTGCTGCCGCGCTCCGCCGTGGCCGTGGGCACCGCGGCCGCGCTGCTCGCCCCCGTACCGGACCCCGCCGCCGGATCCGCAGCGAGCACCGACGGGGTGTTCCTCGTTCCGCCGAACCCGGCGATGCACGACGAGCACGCCGCCGACGAGGAACGGCAGGCGCTCAGGAGCCGGACCGCGGCCCGCGACGAGGACATCCGCACGCTCGCGACCCGCCTCACCGGCGACCGCTCGCTCGCCGCCCGTATCGGCTCCTGGCGTGCGGACTGCCCGCCCGGCATGCTCACCGAGCTTGCCGATACCGCCCGTACCGCCCGGACGGCCGCCGAGACGGCCGAGGCCCATCTCGCCGAGGCCCGTACCGTACGGGTCGAGGCCGACGAGGCGGCCGCGGACACCGCCCGCGTCCGCGACGAACGTCAGGAGGCCGCCCAGCGCGCCCGCCGCGCCGCCGACGCACTCGCCGGACTCGCCTTCCGGCTCCGCGAGCGGGCGGGCTGGCAGGCGAAGCTGCGCGAACTGGTCGACGAGGCGGCCGAGTCCGAGGCCCGCGCCACCGTCTTCCTCGAACGGGCCCGGGCCGCCGACGAGGACCGCAGGGCCACCCAGCGAGCGGCCGACGACGCACGCCGCACCGCCCGCGCCCTGCGCGCCGAACGGGCCGAGATCGCCGGAGCCCCCGAACACCTTCCGGAGCCGGAGGAGGGAGCACCGAGGCGCGCCCTTCCCGCCCTGCGCGAGGCCTACCGTGCGGCGTCGCAGCTGTACGAGAAGGTCGGCGTCGGTGCCGACCTGCGTGCCGAGCAGGCGCGTGCGGAGAGCGACGAGAGCGCCGCCCTGGCCGAACTCGACCGGCTCAGCAACAAGGTCCGTACCCGGGCCGCCCAGCTCCTGGAAGGCACGGACGGCGCCGACGGGCCCTCCCGGCAGGCCGCCGCCGCCCGCGCCGAGTCCCTGGTCCAGCTCCTGGAGACGCGTGCCTCGGCCGCCAGCGAGCAACTGGGACGGCTGCGCGGCGAGGCCGAGCGGCTGGCCCCCGCCGACGGCGAGAGCCTGCACACCGAACTCCCCGACGACCAGGTTCCCGCCGACGCCGAACAGGCCCAGGCGCTGCTGCGTACCGCGACGGGCGAGCTCGCCGCCGCGACCGCCGCACTGGACACCGCCCACGCCGCCCACGCCGAGCTCCTCCACGCCCACCGCACCGCCGAGGACTCGGCAGGCGGCTTCGACGAGACCGCGGCCCTGCTGCGCGACCTCCTGCGGGACCACGGAGCCGAGGACGACCCCGAGGCCCCCGAGCCGTACCCCGGCAGTCTGGAGGAGGCCCGGCAGTCCGCAGCCGAGGCCCGCCGTTCGCTGCGCGGCTGCGCCGCCGACCTGTCCACCGCGGAAGCGGCCGTACGCGAGGCGAGCGACGTCCTCGTCCGGCACGCCAACTCCACCCGCTACGAACAGGTTCGCACCCCGGCCCGCCAGCAGATCCGCGAACTCCCGGCCGCGGCGCTGCCCGAGCACGCGCAGAAGTGGGCGACGGCGTTCGCACCCCGGCTGCGGGTCCTCACCGACGAACTGGCCCAGCTGGAGCGCAACCGCGACTCCATCGTCGACCGGCTGCGAGGTCTGGTGGACTCCGCGCTCACCACGCTCCGCTCCGCGCAGCGGCTCTCCCGGCTTCCCGAGGGCCTGGGGGAGTGGTCCGGCCAGGAGTTCCTCCGGATCCGCTTCGAGGAACCCGACCAGGCCACTCTCACCGAACGGCTCGGCGAAGTCATCGACGAGGCGACCAAGGCAGCCCTGAAGAAGAACTCCGACCTGCGCCGCGACGGGATGTCCCTGCTGCTGCGCGGCGTGCAGGCGGCGCTGGAGCCCCGTGGCATCGCCGTCGAGATCCTCAAGCCGGACGCGGTGCTGCGTGCCCAGCGGGTGCCGGTCGGGCAGATGGGCGACGTCTTCTCCGGCGGCCAGCTGCTCACCGCCGCCATCGCCCTGTACTGCACGATGGCCGCCCTGCGCAGCAACGACCGGGGCCGAGACCGGCACCAGCACCGCCACGCGGGGACGCTGTTCCTCGACAACCCCATCGGCCGCGCCAACGCCACCTATCTGCTGGAGCTCCAGCGTGCGGTCGCGGACGCACTGGGCGTCCAGCTGCTGTACACCACCGGCCTGTTCGACACGACGGCGCTCGCCGAATTCCCGCTGGTGATCAGGTTGCGCAATGACGCCGACCTGAGGGCCGGGTTGAAGTACATCAGCGTCGAGGAGCATCTGCGTCCCGGACTGCCCCAGCAGGACCCGGGCAGCGAGACGGTGCACGGAGAGATCACCGCCACCCGCATGTTCAAGCGGTCCGCACCGATGCCGGACGTGCCCGCGGCCCGGACCGGGGACGGACCTCGCGCCATGCCGGGACTCGACACAGCCCCATAACGACCTGGAGCACGCAGAAGGGGCGGGGCGCGGGTCAGGCCCGGGAGAGGCGGCGGCCCGCGTCCCGTCGCCGTATCCGCGCCGCGTCCCGCTCGGCGGTCCGCTCCGCCCGTCTGGCCCTGCGCCGCTCGCGGCGCAGCCGCCGGGCCGAACTGCTGGGCACCGACACCACGCCGTTGCGCTGATTCCACACCTGCCGGGTCACCCACACGTCGAGCACCGACCACGTCGTGACCACCGTGCTGCCCACACTGCTGAGCACCATCGGGAAGGCCAGCCAGGAACTGGTCAGCGAGGCCAGGAAGGCGACCATGGCCTGGATGAGTGTCAGCGACATGATGAGTACGGCCCGCACGGCCGCCGTGCGCACGGGATCCGGCATCCGCCGGCGCGTGGCCGGCTCGTCGACCCAGAGCGGCTGACGCGGGATCTCCGGCCGCCCAGTCACCGGGGCCGCGGTGCCCGCCTCCTTCGCCGTCCGGGCGGGTGGCAACTCCACCGCACCGTGACGCTCCTGCGTGTCCAACGACTTTCAACTCCCCACCGCTGTCCGACTTCAGGGTTGCTGCCCCGCATGCACCCTTTCTACGCGGACGGGCCGTCCCGTCCTGCCCAGTGCCCTCCTCCAGCTCTCCTGCCCCCGTACGTACAGACGAGTGCCGGACGGTGAAGATTCCCCTGGATCGGCACGGAACGAAGAGTTCCAGCCAACCGGCAAGGGGAGGAATATGCCGCTCTGATAGGCGCCTTCTGTCGCATTCGCGAGTTTCATCTCCCGTAATACCGGGACAACTCATGGTCAACTCCCAGTAAGGCGGCCGAAAATCGTCCGGACACGCCTTCGAGTTGTCTGTGTGTCGGTAGTAGGCTCGCGCCGTTTGTTGACGGAACACCATCCCCGCGCCGCGGGGCCGAGCTGGGGGAGGCCATGCGCTTTCGCGGGAAGTCCATCCGCAGGAAGATCGTGGCGTTGCTTCTGGTGCCGCTCGTCTCCCTCACCGCACTCTGGGGCTTCGCCACCTATCTGACCGGACGCGAGGCCGGCCAGCTGCTGAGCGCGAGCACCGTCGTGGAGAAGGTCGGCCACCCCCTGGAGGACACTGTCAGGGCCGTTCAGAACGAGCGGCGCCAGACCCTCGTCTTCCTCGCCGACCCGAGGGCCTCCGACGCCCTTCCGATCCTGCGCACGCAGCGCGCGGTCACCGACCGGGTCGTGAAGCGCGTGACGTCGAGTGCGCAGCAGAAGGACATCCGCGACGCACTGCGTCCCGACGCCGAGACCCAGCTCAACTCGATCCTCGGAGCCGTCGACGAACTCGACGCCCTCCGCGACTCCGTCGACCGGCGCACCATCGGCCGGACCAAGGCGATGGACTACTACAACCGCCTCATCGACCCCTGCTACCGCTTCCTGACCGGCCTCCACACGATGGAGAACGTGTCCATGGACAAGCAGGTCCGGGCGCTGACCGGCGTCTCGCGCGCCCGCGAGATGCTCTCCAGGGAAGACGCCCTGGTCGCCTCCGGCCTCCTGGCCGGGCGGTTCACGGCCCCCGAACTCCGGCAGATCTCCGACCTCGTGGCCAACCGGGGGCTGCTGTACGAGATCAACCTCCAGGTGCTCCCCGCGTCCGAGCGCCGGCGCGTGGAGCAGTACTGGTCGGGCCCCGACAGTGAACCGCTGCGCACCGCCGAGGACCGGCTCATCGCCCAGGGGCCCACCCGCGACTCCCGTGCCGTGGACACCGCCCGCTGGCAGGAGGTGGCCCCGCCGGTCCTGGACCGGCTGGCCAACGACTCGACCGAGATGAACAACCGCTTCCAGGACCGGGGCAGGCCCGCCGGCTACAACGTCCTGATCAAGGCGGGTGTCGCCGGCGTACTCGGATTCCTGGCCCTGCTCGTCTCCGTCTTCGTGTCCGTACGCATCGGCCGCGAGCTCGTCCGCGACCTCTCCCGGCTGCGCAAGGACGCCCACGAGGTCTCCGGAGTGCGGCTGCCGAGCGTGATGCGCCGCCTCGCCGCGGGAGAACACGTCGATGTCGAGACCGAGTCCCCGCACCTCAGTTACGAACGCGACGAGATCGGCCAGGTCGGGCAGGCGCTCAACACGTTGCAGCGAGCCGCGGTCGAGGCGGCTGTCAAACAGGCGGACATGCGACGCGGCGTCTCCGAGGTCTTCGTCAACCTCGCCCGCCGCAACCAGGTGCTGCTGCACCGCCAGCTGACGCTCCTGGACGCGATGGAGCGCCGCACCGAGAACACGGACGAACTCGCCGACCTGTTCCGCCTCGACCACCTCACCACCCGGATGAGGCGCCACGCCGAGGGCCTGGTGATCCTCTCCGGCGCCGCGCCCTCCCGGCAGTGGCGCAAGCCCATCCAGCTCATGGACGTGGTGCGCGCCGCGGTCGCCGAGGTGGAGGACTACGAGCGGATCGAGGTCCGCAGGCTCCCGAGGATCGGCGTGGGCGGCCCCGCCGTCGCCGACCTCACCCATCTCATCGCCGAACTGCTGGAGAACGCCACGGTGTTCTCGCCCCCGCACACCGCCGTCCAGGTGCACGGCGAGCAGGTCGCCAACGGCTTCACCCTGGAGATCCACGACCGCGGCCTCGGAATGCCCCCCGAAGTACTCCTGGACGCCAACCTCCGGCTGGCCGAGACCCCCGAGTTCGAACTGTCCGACACCGACCGGCTCGGCCTCTTCGTCGTCAGCCGGCTGGCCCAGCGGCAGAACGTCCGGGTGTCCCTCCAGACCTCTCCGTACGGGGGCACCACCGCCGTCGTCTTCATCCCGGCGGCGCTGCTCACCGACGCCCCGGACTCGCACGGCACCGGATTCCGTCTCGACCGCAGGTCCGAGAAGGCGATCGCCAGCAGCAGGCCGGGCGGCGACCCGGGGAAGGACCGGGGGCAGGACGCGCCGGACCGCGGACTCGCCACCGCCCGCCCGCAGGACCGGCCGGGCAGCCTCTCGCCCGTCCCCAGCGGGCTGGTGGACCCGGCCCTGCTGGATGGCCCGGTCGAGCTCGAAGGGCCGGTCTCGTCCGTGGGCTTCGACCGCGACCCGCTCCTCGAAGCCGTCGCAGGCCGGGGTCCTGACCCGCTACTCGATCCAGTCGCCGACCTGGACGACACCGAAAGCGAACGCGGCGGCATCTTCCGCTCCCGCGAGCTCCGGCGCGACGGCGACCGCGAGCAGCACCAGCAGGCCGCGGACCGGACGGCGGAGCCGGACGGCGTACGGGCCCTGCGCCCGGACGGCACGCGCCCGCTGCCCCGCCGCAAACCGCCGACCCTGGTCACCGACCGCGGCCGCCGCGTCGACGAGAGCGGCCGCGCCCACCCCACGTCCGCCGGCCGGGAGCCCGCGCGCACCTCGGCCCGGCCCCCGGCGACCGGCCCCGTTCCGCACGAGGACCGACGCCGCCCCACCGAACCCCGGCAGCCCACCGGCTTGCGGACCCCCACAGGGCCCGCCGAGGCCACGCCGTCGGTGCCGGCGCCCCGGTCTTCCACACCCGCCGTCCCGTCCCCGTCGGCCGCTCCCGACACCGTGGGCGGACTGCCCCGCCGGATCCGCCAGGCCAGCCTCGCCCCACAGCTCCGCGAGGGCTCGGGCGCGCCCGGCCCGGACCCGGTGGAGAGCGCCGAGGACATCGAGCGGGACGCCGACGAGGTACGTAACCGCATGGCCTCGCTCCAGCGCGGCTGGCAGCGCGGACGTCTGCAGAACGCCGAGGACGTGACCGGTCCCGGCGATACAGCACAAGGAACCACTCCGGGAGGGGACGGTCCATGACCGCACCGAACGCCTCAGCACTCAACTCCGCACGTCAGGGGTCGGGTGAACTCAACTGGCTCCTCGACGAACTCGTCGAGCGCGTCGCCAGCATCCGCAAGGCGCTGGTCCTCTCCAGCGACGGCCTCCCCACCGGCGCGTCCAAGGACCTGACCAGGGAGGACGGCGAACACCTGGCGGCCGTCGCCTCGGGATTCCACAGCCTCGCCAAGGGCGTCGGCCGCCATTTCGACGCGGGCCGGGTCCGCCAGACCATTGTCGAACTCGACGAGGCGTTCCTGTTCGTCACGGCGGCCGGTGACGGCAGCTGTCTCGCCGTACTGGCCGACTCCGACTCGGACGTCGGGCAGGTGGCGTACGAGATGACGCTGATGGTCAAGCGCGTGGGAGCCCACCTGGCCAACGCTCCCAGGACGACCGGTCTGTCCTCCGGAGGGTGAGTGGACGGGATGAGCGCCGACACCTCCCGCACCCCGCAGCCCCCCGGTGACCCGCAGTCCTCGCGCTGGTACGACGCCGACGCGGGGCCGGTGGTCCGCCCGTACGCGATGACCAGGGGACGCACCAGCAGCGCGTCCCGGCACCGCCTCGACCTGATCGCGATCGTCATGCCCGAACCTGCGGCCGACGACCCCGGCAGGGACCAGATGCTCTCCCCGGAACACGTGGAGATCGTCGAACTCTGCAGTGACATGCCCCAGTCGATCGCCGAGCTCGCGGCCGGTCTGGACCTCCCCGTCGGGGTGGTCCGGGTCCTGGTCGGTGATCTCGTCGAGGACGAGCTGGTGCACGTAACCCGTCCCGTTCCGCCGGCCGAGCTGCCGGATGTGAACATTCTTCGCGAGGTGATCAATGGCCTTCGGGCGCTCTAGCCGCAACAAGCGGCCCGTTGAGCCCGTTACCCTCAAAATCCTGGTGGCGGGCGGCTTCGGAGTGGGCAAGACGACCCTGGTGGGTGCGGTCAGTGAGATCAGACCGCTGCGTACGGAGGAGAGACTGAGCGAGGCGGGACGTCCGGTGGACGACCTGGACGGCGTCGAGGCGAAGACCACGACGACCGTGGCAATGGACTTCGGGCGGATCACCCTGCGCGAGGACCTGGTGCTGTATCTGTTCGGAACCCCCGGACAGGACCGTTTCTGGTTCCTCTGGGACGAACTCGCCCAGGGCGCGCTGGGGGCGGTCGTCCTCGCGGACACCCGTCGGCTGGAGGACTGCTTCGCGGCGGTCGACTACTTCGAGCGCCGCGAGATCCCGTTCGCCGTGGCCGTCAACTGTTTCGAGGGTGCGGACCGGTTCCCCACCGGGACGGTGCAGGCGGCGCTGGACCTGGATCCGCAGGTGCCGGTACTCATGTGCGACGCACGCGACCGTTCGTCCGTACGGGACGTCCTGGTGGCCGTGGTCGAACACGCGGTGGCCCGGGTGGACCGGCTCCGCGAGCCCGCCACGACGTAGCCGGCGGAACGCGGCCCCGTACCCCCGCCGACAGGGGTACGGGCCGCGCGTCGATGGGCCGCAGGGGCAGCGAGGGCCTCCCGCTACTCCTGCCAGCCGAGGCTCCGTTCCACCGCCTTGCGCCAGTTGCCGTACTCGCGCTCGCGGTCCTCCGGTTCCATCCGGGGCGTCCACTCCACATCGCGCTGCCAGTGCGTCTTGAGCTCGTCGAGCCCCGACCACACCCCGGTCGCCAGCCCCGCCGCGTACGCCGCGCCCAGGCAGGTGGTCTCCGAGATCCGCGGCCGGATCACCGGAACGCCCAGCACATCGGCCTGGTGCTGCATCAGCAGTTGGTTGGCCGTCATGCCGCCGTCCACCTTGAGCGTCGTGATCGGCACCCCGGAGTCCTGGTACATCGCGTCGACGACTTCGCGCGTCTGCCAGCTGGTCGCCTCCAGAACGGCGCGTGCCAGATGCGCCTTGGTGACGTAGCCGGTCAGCCCGGTGATCACCCCTCGGGCGTCGGAACGCCAGTAGGGGGCGAACAGCCCGGAGAAGGCGGGCACGATGTACGCCCCGCCGTTGTCCTCCACGCTCGCTGCCAGGGTCTCGATCTCCGCGGCGTTCTCGATGATCCCGAGCTGGTCGCGGAACCACTGCACGAGTGCCCCGGTGATCGCGATCGATCCCTCCAGACAGTAGACGGGCGGCTCGTCGCCGATCCGGTAGCCGAGAGTGGTGATCAGCCCGTTCTTGGACGGCACGGGGCGGTTGCCGGTGTTGAGCAGCAGGAAGCTGCCGGTGCCGTACGTGTTCTTGGCCGTGCCCGGGTCGTAGCAGGCCTGCCCGAACACCGCGGCCTGCTGGTCGCCCAGGGCGGAGGCCACCGGCACCCCCGCGAGTGCGCCCACGGCCGTTCCGTACACCTCGGACGACGACCTGATCTCCGGAAGCACCGCCTCCGGGATGTTCATCGCGGCCAGGACGGAGCGGTCCCACTGGAGCGTCTCCAGGTCCATCAGCATCGTGCGCGACGCGTTGGTCACGTCCGTGACGTGGACGCCGCCCTCGGTCCCGCCGGTGAGATTCCAGATCAGCCAGGAGTCCATCGTGCCGAACGCGATCTCGCCGCGCCCGGCCCGTTCGCGCAGCCCGGGAACGTGGTCCAGCAGCCAGGCCGCCTTGGGGCCGGAGAAGTAGCTGGCCAGCGGAAGGCCGGTGGTGGCCCGGAACCGGTCCTGCCCGTCGGTGGAGCCGAGCTCATGACAGAGAGCGGCGGTACGGGTGTCCTGCCAGACGATGGCGTGGTGGACGGGGACCCCGGTGGCCCGGTCCCAGAGCACGGTCGTCTCGCGCTGGTTGGTGATGCCGAGCGCGGTGAGCTGGTCCGCCCGCAGCCCGGCGCGGTCCAGGGCGCCGGCGACGACGGCCTGCACTGTGGTCCAGATCTCCGAGGCGTCGTGCTCCACCCAGCCGGGGCGGGGGAAGATCTGCCGGTGCTCGCGCTGGTCGACGGCGACGACCGCACCGTCCTGGTCGAAGACGATGCAGCGGCTGGAGGTGGTGCCCTGGTCGATGGCGGCGACAAACCTGTTGGTCATGATGTCCCCTTGTCCGTCGGGTGCTTCCGGCCGAGACCTCAGAACGCGGCGTTGAACACGACGCCGCCCAGCAGCCCGCCCACGATCGGGCCCACGACCGGTATCCAGGCGTAACCCCAGTCGGACGTCCCCTTGTTCGGTATCGGAAGCAGCGAATGCACCAGCCGGGGGCCGAGGTCACGGGCCGGATTGATGGCGTAGCCGGTCGGCCCGCCGAGTGAGAGTCCGATGCCCACCACGAGGAGGGACACCAGGAGTACGGAGATCCCGGAGCCGTAGATACCGGCGCCGGCCTCCGCGACCGGGCCGATCCCGATTCCCGCGTTCTTCCCGAAGGCCAGGATCGGCAGCACCAGAGCGGTCGTGGCGATGATCTCGGTGACGAGGTTGGCCACCGGATTCCGGATCTCCGGAGCGGTCGCGAAGATGCCGAGCGTGGGTCCTGACGTGTCCTGGTCGGCGTTGGCGCGGAACTGCGCGTAGTACGTCAGCCAGGCCAGCACCGCGCCGATGACGGCGCCGGTCAGCTGACCCAGGATGTAGAGCGGGACCTTGTCCCACTCACCGGTGTCGACGGCGATGCCGACGGTCACCGCCGGATTGAGGTGTCCGCCCGACAGCGGGGCGGCCGTGTAGGCCCCGGCCAGTACCCCGAAGCCCCACCCGAAGGCGATGACGACCCAGCCCGCGGCCCTGGCCTTCGAGTGGTGGAGCGTGACGGCGGCGCAGACGCCTGCGCCGAAGAGGACGAGGACGGCCGTGCCGAGGAGTTCCCCGGTGAAGATGTCTCCATTGCTCATGGCGCTCCCAGTGGTTGTCCGGCGGGTTTCGCCGGGCGCTTCCATGGCTACGGAGGCCGGGAGCAGGACGAGTCCGTCTCCTCGGCGACCGTGACGAGCGTGGGCCGGCCGGCCGCCGCGGTGTGGGAGGACGGCATCGGCTGGGAATGGAGTGTTCACCGCGCTTGATGGGTCGTCAAGGAGCATGACAACAAACGCTGTTGGCGGCCCGTGGGCGTGGCGGGGCAGCCGTTTCAGCGCACCGCCACGACAGCCGAGCCGTGGCCGAACAGCCCCTGGTTCGCCGTGATTCCGGCCCGTGCTCCCGGAATCTGGCGTTCCCCCGCCGTGCCGCGCAACTGCCGGGTCAGCTCGCAGACCTGCGCGATGGCCTGGGCCGGAACCGCCTCCCCGAAGGACGCGAGCCCGCCGCTCGGGTTCACCGGAATGCGCCCGCCGAGCGCCGTGGCTCCGGCGCGTACGAGCGCAGCGCCCTCGCCGGGAGCGCACAGCCCGATGTCCTCGTACCACTCGAGCTCCAGCGCCGTGGACAGGTCGTACACCTCCGCCAGGGACAGGTCCCCGGGGCCGATGCCCGCCTCCTCGTACGCGGCCCTGGCGATCGAGGCACGGAAACTCATGGGGGAGGGTTCGACGGCGACCGCCGAATCCGTCGCTATGTCCGGCAGGTCGAGCACCGCCTTCGGATACGTGGGCGTCACGGTCGACACGGCACGGATGCGGACCGGGTCCGCCGCCCCGTGGCGCCGCGCGAACTCCATGCTGGACAGCACCAGGGCCGCCGCGCCGTCCGAGGTGGCGCAGATGTCCAGCAGCCGCAGCGGATCGGCGACCACCGCGGAGGCGGCGACCTGCTCGGCGCTCACCGGGGTGCGGTAGCGGGCGTTCGGGTTCAGTGCGCCGGCCGCCGCGTTCTTCACCTTGACCAGCGCGAAGTCCTCCGGAGTGTCCCCGTACAGGGCCATCCGGCGGCGGGCGTACAGCGCGAAGTACGCGGGGTTGGTCGCACCGAGCACCCGGAACCGCAACCAGTCCGGATCATCCGGCCGTTCGCCGCCCGCCGGTGCGAAGAACCCCTTGGGTGCCGCGTCCGCGCCCACCACGAGCACCACGTCCGCCATGCCGGCCAGGATCTGCGCCCTGGCCGTGTTCACCGCCTGGGCGCCCGACGCGCAGGCCGCGTACACGCTGGTCACCCGGGCGCCCTGCCAGCCCAGCGCCTGGGCGAACGTCGCCCCGGCCACGTACCCCGGATAGCCGCCGCGCACGGTGTCCGCGCCGACCACCGACTGCACGTCCCGCCACTCGATGCCCGCGTCCCCGAGTGCGTTGCGGGCCGCCACCGTCCCGTACTCCACGAAACTGCGGCCCCATTTGCCCCAGGGATGCATCCCCTCCCCGAGGACGGCCACGTCCCCGCTCATGCCGCACCGTCCCCGGTGCCGGCGGCGACCGGCCGCCAGTGCCAGGTCGTCCGCACCACGTCGTCGTCACCGGGGCCCGGGCCCAGCATTCCCGGCACGGCCTCGACCGTCATCCCGACCGCGAGGTCCCCGACGCGGACTCCGGGCGCCGCCTGGCCGAGCACGACCATCCGCTCGGCCGCCAGCTCCACGGCCACCAGCGTGTACGGCTCCCAGGGCACCTCCGGATCCGAGAGGTAGGGGGCGGGTGGCCGGTAGCGGCCGTCGGTGTACGACCAGACCGTGCCGCGCCGGGACAGCGGCACCTCGGCGAGCTCGCCGCCCGTACAGCCCGGATTGCGGCAGAGGCCCCTCTGGGGCGGGAAGAAGACCGACGAGCAGAGCGGGCAGCGGCTGCCCAGCAGCCGGAAGTCCTCCTCCGTACCGTCCTCGGTGAACCACCCGGCCACCACAGGTATGCGCTTGCGCGGCAAAGCCCCTCCCGGCACTGGATCTGACGGAACGTCAGAAGTGTGCCACGGTCAGCTGTTGTCGGCGAGCCACTTGGCAGCGGTCTCTGCGAGCTCCCGGTCGCGGCCGGTCAGCATCATCCCGATCATCTGAGCGTCACCGCGCAGCGACCAGGCAGGATGGCCGAAGGTGGCCGGGTTGTTCCCCTCGATCAGGAAATGTGCGGGCCAGGCGGTCCCGTAACCGATCAGCGGCAGCGCCGCCACGTACCGCTTCCGGCCGCGCGCCAGTCCGTATGCCGTGATCGCGAGCCCGGTCAGGGTGCCGGTCAGATGGACCCAGCGGGTCGCGGCCCGGGAGTGCATCGCGACGTAATAGGGCCAGAACTCTTCGTACGAGTCGAACGTCTGCTGTGGCATACGGGCACCGTAATGGCTGGATCGGCAACCGGATACGGCCGATCCGCGTCCGAGAAGAAGAACGGGCGGCCGGAACCCACGGGGGTGGTCCCAGCCGCCCGCTCACCCTCCTCCCGGGCGCGCCGCCTCAGTGACCGGCGACCGACCGGCGAGCCACCGGGAAGTCGAAGTAGGTGTCGGGGAACAGCTCGGGCTTGAACGTGTAGTGCCACCACTCCTCGGCCAGATTCACGAATCCGGCGTCGGTGAGTGTCTCCTTGAGGAACTGACGGTTGGCGCGCTGCACGCCCTGGATCCTCGGGTCGTCGGTGTGCGAGAGCGTGTCGAAGCAGTCGAAGCCGGTTCCCATGTCGACCGAGTTGTCCGGGAAGCGGTCGGCCTGCGGGGCGTAGCACGGAACCAGCTTCTCGCCCGGACGGTACGGCCTGGTCGGCAGGGCCGGCAGCCGCACCAGGGTCAGGTCCACCGTGCTGCCCCGGCTGTGCCCCGACTTCTCGGCGATGTAACCGTCCGCGAACAGGCGGGTCTTGTCGACCTGCGGATAGAACTCGCTTTTCATGGTCTCGTCGTCGAGATCCTTGGCCCACCGCACGAAGTGGTCGACGGCCCGCTGGGGCCGGTAGCAGTCGTACACCTTCAGTGAGTACCCCTGCGCCAGCAGCCGGACCTGGGCCCGGTGCAGGGCCTCGGCCGCGGGCCGGGTCAGGATGCACAGCGACTGGTTGTATCCGTCCACCGGTACACCCATGAAGTCGTGTCCGGTGGGGTAGCGCATCTCCTGGATGATCGTGGGATCGACCGCACGCAGCGCGACGAACTCCCCGGGAGCCTTCGGCTCGGGCTTCGCCTGCGCCACCGGAGCGGCCGCGGTGAAGGCGAGCAGAGTGGCGGCAGTCGCTGCCAGGACACGGAAAACGGAACCAATACCTGTCATGAGCACATCGTCCACTAGTCGGGCCCTCCCGTAGGGGCGATCGGATACAGTCCGCGCGTGTCCGCCCAACCTGTGGGCCCATGACGAGGAGGACGACGAGGAACGGAGAAGGACGTGAAGGACTCCCACTGCGCCAGTTGCGGAACGCCGTACACCGAGCTGCCCTCGCCCGACACCTGGCCCCGCGCCTGCACCGCCTGCGGCACCACCGCCTACCGCAACCCACTGCCGGTCGCCGTAGCCCTGCTTCCGGTCACCGGCGACGACGGCACCGGACTCGTCGTCATCACCCGCACCATCGAACCCTGCCTCGGCGGCACCGCCCTCCCCGGCGGCTTCATCGATCACGACGAGGACTGGAAACACGCGGTCGTACGCGAACTCCGCGAGGAGACCGGCATCGACGCGGACCGAGCCGACGTCCGCCTCGCCGACGCCCTCAGCGACCCCGACGGCCACCTGCTCCTGTTCGGGCTGCTCCCCGCACGGCCGGCCGCGGCGCTCCCGCCGGCCGTGCCGACCGACGAGACCTCCGGGTACGGAGTACTGCGCACCCCCGAAGCGCTCGCCTTCCCCCTCCACACCGAGGCGGTCCGCGCCTGGTTCGCCGGCCGCTACCGCTGACCGCGCTCAGAGCCCACGCACCCGGACCGGACAGTCCACCAGCCCCTCCTCACCGTCCCGCTCCACCACGACCCGCCCGCCCGAGACCCGCGTCGTGTACCGCTCGACCACCACCGGCTCCCAGCCGTCACCCACGTCACGGACCACCGAACCGCCGCCGGAACCCTCCACCGGAGCCCACACCTCCAGTTCGATCCCGCCCTCCGCGCCCCGCACCGGAATCACCGAACCGGCCCGCGCCAGCACCGGCACCCGCGACAGCGGCGCGTCGACCACCACCCGACCGGGCCCCTCGTACACCGCGCCGCTCGCCGTGTCGTACCAGCGCCCCGCCGGCAGCCGCACCGACCGCTCCTCGACCCCCGGCTCCAGCACCGGCGCCACCAGCAGCGCGTCACCCAGCAGGAACGCGTCCTCGCACTCCCGCAACGCCCGGTCGCCGGGCGCCGCCCACCACAGCGGACGTACGTACGGGGCCCCGGTCAGCCGGGCCAACTGCGCAAGCGTCACCCAGTACGGGCGCAGCCGCTCCCGCTCCACCAGCACCTCCCGCGCACCGTCGAGCACCCGCGGCCCGAACTCCCACGGCTCCCGGCGCCCCGCGTCGATCGCCGCATGCGTACGGAACAGCGGAAGATACGCCCCCAGCTGGAACCACCGCAGATACAGTTCCGGCGACGGGGAACCGTCGAACCCGCCCACGTCCGGCCCCGAATACGGCACCCCGCACAGGCCGAGACCCAGCACCAGCGCCAGCGAGGCCCGCAGGCCCGGCCAGCCGGTCGTCACATCACCGGACCAGGTCCCTCCGTACCGCTGCATCCCCGCCCAGCCGGACCGCGAGAACAGGAACGGCCGCTCCTGCGGCCGTAGCCGGAGCAGCCCCTCGTATCCGGCGCGCGCCATCGCGAGGCCGTACACGTTATGGGCCTCCCGGTGATCGCCGCCGCGCCCCTCCAGTGAATGCCGGGACGAACGGGGCAGCGTCGGCTCACCGAACGCCGCGAACGACACCGGCTCGTTCATGTCGTGCCAGACACCGGAGAACCCCTGCGCCAGCCGCTCCTCGTACAGCCCGCCCCACCAGACACGCACCTGCGGATCGGTGAAGTCCGGATACACGCACTCACCCGGCCACACCTCCCCGCGCACCGCCCGCCCCCGGGCGTCCCGGACGAACGCGCCCGAAGTCCCGACCGCCGCACCGGTGTCGAACACCGCGTTCCCCGGAGCCGCGGCCACCGCCGGGTCCACGATCGACACCAGCCGTACCCCGTCCTCACGCAACTCCTTCGCCAGCCCCGGCAGATCGGGGAACCGCTCCCGGTCCACCGTGAACACCCGGTGCGCGTCGAAGTGGTCGATGTCCAGATGGAGCACCGACAACGGCAGCCCCCGCTCCCGGTACCCCGCCGCGATCCGCCGCACCTCCCGCTCGCTCCCGAACCCCCACCGCGCATGGTGCGGACCCAGCGCCCACGACGGAGGCACCGCCGGCGCGCCCGTCAGGGCCGACCAGCCCTGCAGGACCCGGGCCGGCGTACCCACGACCACCCAGCAGCGCAGGGGGCCCCCTTCCATCCGCACCTCGGACGTCCCCGGCCGGTCATGGCCGGAGCCCGCCCCCTCCTCGCCCTCGCGCAATGCCACCCGCCCCGCCCACGAGTTGTCGTGGAACGCCAGATGCGTCCCCGCGTCCGAGACCACCATCTGCACCGGCATCGTCAGATACAGCGGATCGTCCCCGGGCCCGAACCGGCCGCCGGGATCGGTGTTCCACAGCCCGTACACCCCGTCCCTGAGCCGGGGGCCGGCGGCCCGCCCGCCCAGCCCGAAGAACCGCGCGTCCGCCGGGACCTCGCAACGCTGCACCCACCGCGCCGGACCACCCCCCACCGGCTCCCACCACCGAGGCGGCAGCTCCCGCCTCAGCACCACCCCGCCCGGCGTCCGCAGCTCCACCGCACCGTGCCGCGACACCACCACCGTCAGCCGCTCCGACACCACCTGCCAGCCACCGTCCTTGTCCGGCTCCAGCACGGCCCGCGGATCGGCGTCGGGCGCCGCCCCCGGCAACGCGTACGACGGCAGCGGCTCAGCGCCGTCCCACCCCCAGAAGACCGCCCCTCCCACGGCGACACGGACACGCAGCTCCGAACGGGCGAACCTCACCACACCGCCGCCCGGCTCCGGTTCCGCACCCACCACCGCGCCGGGCACCCGCGCCCGCTCAGGGCCGCGCGCAGGCAACGCCCGCGCATCCGCCCGCGCCCGCCGCCACGCCGAGCGCACCGTACGCAGCCCCTGCTTCGAACCGACCAGCTTCACCGAGCGCACCAGGTCACGACCGTCCATGCAGCTCACCCTGCCACCCGGTGATCCGGTAACGGGTTCTGTTCAACTTCCGTTCACCCGTGGCCGGCCGGGGCGGAGCGTGGCCGGACCATATATCGGGACACGCGACCATGGCTGGCCAACCCTGGTGCGAAAGACGATCACATGGCATCGTCCGTGGAGCCGCCTCACGCGCACACCCCAGCCCGTGCGCGCGACACACGCACACACCGCGTACCCGTACAGCCAGGGAGCCGCCCCATGACCTCAGCAGCCGACGAAGCCCCCCTGTGGCAGCCCGGCCCGGACCGCATCGCGGCCGCGGGAGTCACCCGCTTCCAGAGCTGGGCGGCCGAGCACCACGGAGCACCGGCCGAGGGCGGCTACGCGAGCCTGCACCGCTGGTCGGTCGACGAGCTCGACACCTTCTGGAAGGCCGTCGCCGAATGGTTCGACGTGCGGTTCTCGCACCCGTACGAGACCGTGATCGGTGAGCGCGCCATGCCGGGCGCCGAGTGGTTCCCCGGCGCCACCCTCAACTACGCCGAGCACGCGCTGCGCACCGCCGAGAACCCGCTGCGAGCGGACGCCCCCGCCCTGCTCCACGTCGACGAGACCCATACCCAGGTCCCCGTCTCCTGGTCCGCCCTGCGCCGCCAGGTCGGCTCGCTCGCCGCCGAACTCCGCGCCCTCGGCGTCACCCCGGGCGACCGCGTCAGCGGCTACCTCCCCAACATCCCGCAGGCGGTCGTCGCCTTCCTCGCCACCGCCGCCGTCGGCGGTGTCTGGACCTCCTGCGCCCCCGACTTCGGCGCCCGCAGCGTCCTCGACCGCTTCCAGCAGGTCGAACCCGTCGTCCTGTTCACCGTCGACGGCTACCGCTACGGCGGCAAGGAACACCACCGCGCGGACACCGTCGCCGAGCTGCGCCGCGAACTGCCCACGCTGCGCGCCGTCGTCCACATCCCGCTGCTGGGCACCGACGCCCCCGAAGGCGCCCTCGACTGGTCCGCCCTCACCGAAGCGGACGTGGAGCCGGTCTTCGAGCAGGTCCCCTTCGACCACCCGCTGTGGGTGCTCTACTCCTCCGGAACCACCGGCCTCCCCAAGGCCATCGTCCAGTCCCAGGGCGGCATCCTGCTCGAACACTTCAAGCAGATCGGCCTGCACTGCGACCTCGGCCCCGAGGACCGCTTCTTCTGGTACACCTCCACCGGCTGGATGATGTGGAACTTCCTCGTCTCCGGCCTCCTCACCGGCACCACCCTCGTGCTGTACGACGGAAGCCCCGGCTACCCGGACGTCAGCGCCCAGTGGCGCGTCGCCGAACAGACGGGCGCCACCCTCTTCGGCACCTCCGCCGCCTACGTGATGGCCTGTCGCAAGGCCGGCATCCACCCGGGGCGCGACTTCGACCTCTCCCGCATCCAGTGCGTCGCCACCACCGGCTCCCCGCTACCGCCCGACGGATTCCGCTGGCTCCACGACGAAGTGGCCGACGACCTGTGGATCGCCTCCGTCAGCGGCGGCACCGACGTCTGCAGCTGTTTCGCCGGCGCGGTCGCCACCCTCCCGGTCCACATCGGCGAACTCCAGGCCGCGTGCCTCGGCACGGACCTCCAGTCCTGGGACCCCGCGGGCGAACCCCTGACCGGCGAGGTCGGCGAACTCGTCGTCACCCAGCCCATGCCCTCCATGCCGATCCGCTTCTGGAACGACCCCGACGGCACCCGCTACCGCGAGAGCTACTTCGAGACGTACCCGGGCACCTGGCGGCACGGGGACTGGATCACGATCACCGATCGCGGATCCGTCGTCATCCACGGCCGCTCCGACTCCACCCTCAACCGGCAGGGCGTCCGCATGGGCTCCGCGGACATCTACGAAGCCGTCGAGCGCCTCCCCGAAATCCGCGAGTCCCTCGTCATCGGCCTGGAGGAACCCGACGGCGGCTACTGGATGCCGCTGTTCGTCCACCTCGCCGAAGGCGCCGCACTCGACGACAACCTCCGCGACAGCATCAAGCGCACCATCCGCGAGAACCTCTCGCCGCGCCACGTCCCGGACGAGGTCATCGAGGTCCCCGGGATCCCGCACACCCTCACCGGCAAGCGCATCGAGGTTCCGGTCAAGCGCCTGCTCCAGGGAACCGCCCTGGCCAAAGCGGTCAACCCGGGCTCGATCGACAACCTGGAACTCCTCCACTTCTACGAGGAGCTGGCCCGCAGACGCCGCTGACAGAGGCCACTGTCAGTGGCCATGATTACTCTGAGTGAGCAATGTTCGACAGCGCACTGGGGGAATCATGGCGCAGACCAGGAACAAGCGGGCCACCGTCCGCGGCCGGACCGGCACCACCATGCGACGCACGCTGCGCCGCGAAGCACCGAGCACCATCGGCCTCCTGACCGATGAACAGGACTTCGCGGCGATGCGGCGCTACCGCACCTTCACCTTCGACGACCACTCCGTCTATCTGCAGCAGGTGGAGGGCCTGCTCCGGGCTCTCGCCGCCCAGGGCATGCACACGACGGTCGCCCTCTTCGACCCCGAGGAGTACGCGGAGTTCTGCGCCGAATCGGGAATCGCACCCGACACCCCGGCCGGACGCAGCCGGTACACCGCGGAGATCGCGGCCTGCGGTGCCACCGTCGCCTACACCGGACAGCCCATCGACACCCTGATCCCGCTCCTGGTCGCCCGAGCGGTCCGGCAGGCCACCTGGGAGTACGCCACGATGCTCCTGTCCGGGCTCGGGGACTGCGCGGACTGCGGGCAGGACATCGGCCGCGCCGCCTTCGACCGCGCATCCCACCTTCTGCTGCGCACCCTGGAGGCGGCCGGCCCCGGCACCCACCACCTGGTCTGCAGCACGCCCACGGAGAACGAGCAGCTGCTCGCAGCCCTGCACACCGAGCGCGACACCACAGGCCCCGCACACCTCGACTCGGCGGAAGGCGCCGAATTCGTGACCGTGCTGGCCGTAGGCATCGCCCTCGAACGTCGTGGGGGAGTCGTCCTGCGGACGAGCGCCCCCGGCACCGCGGACCGGGTCCACGGCTGGCGCCTGACCGGCGGCAGCCTCGTGCCGCTCACCGCGGGGGAGGTGTTCAGCGCCTACTGCACCGACGCAGACACGGGTGAACCCGTCTCACCCGAGTCCGGAGTGGAGTACTGCGCAGGATTCGACATCGGCGCCGAAGCGCCGGAGGCGCACAGCTGACAGACGGAAGGGGCTCCCCGCCATCACTGACGGGAAGCCCCTTCTCACTCATCGCAGGACCCTGGGGTCCTGCGGGACGTCCTACTCGCCCGACAGAACCGCCTGCGCGGCAACGCGGGCCTCTTCGGCCGAGTCCGCCGCACGCGCGGCCGACGCTGCACGCTCGCACTGGGCCAGCGTGTACTTCGCCAGCGTGCTGCGTACATAGGGAATGGACGCGGCACCCATCGACAGCGACGTCACACCGAGACCGGTCAGAACACAGGCGAGCAGCGGATCGGAGGCGGCCTCACCACAGACACCACAGCTCTTGCCCTCGGCCTTGGCGGCATCGGCGGACATCGCGACCAGATCCAGCAGCGCGGGCTGCCACGGGTCCTGAAGCCGGGACACCGCACCCACCTGACGGTCCGCGGCGAAGGTGTACTGCGCCAGGTCGTTGGTGCCCAGCGACAGGAACTCCACCTCCTGCAGCACCGAACGGGCCCGCAGCGCGGCCGAGGGAATCTCGACCATCGCGCCGAACTTCGCCTGCAGCCCGGCGGCACGGCACGCATCGGCGAAGGCCTTGGCATCCGCACGGTCCGCGACCATGGGAGCCATGACCTCGAGGTAGACAGGAAGACCCTCGGCCGCCTTCGCCAGAGCGGTCAGCTGGGTCTGCAGCACGTCGGGGTGATCCAGCAGACTGCGCAGACCGCGCACGCCGAGCGCGGGGTTGGGCTCGTCGGCCGGAGTCAGGAAGTCCAGGGGCTTGTCCGCCCCCGCATCCAGCACCCGCACCACGACACGGCCTTCGGGGAAGGCCTCCAGCACCGCGCGGTACGCGGTGATCTGCTTCTCCTCGGACGGCGCCTGCTTGCTGTCGTCCAGGAAGAGGAACTCGGTCCGGAAGAGGCCGACACCCTCGGCGCCCGCCTCCAGCGCCGCCGGCACATCGCCGGGCCCGCCGACATTGGCGAGCAGCGGCACCTTGTGCCCGTCGGAGGTCGCGCCGGGACCGGTCGACGCCGACAGCGCCGCCTTGCGTGCGGCGGCGGAGCTCTCCATCTCTGCCCGCCTCTCAGCACTCGGCTCGACGAAGATCTCGCCGGTGCTGCCGTCCACGGCGATCACCGTGCCTTCGGCCAACTCGCCGGCGCCGGGGAGCGCCACGACGGCGGGCACACCGAGCGCCCGCGCCAGAATGGCGCTGTGGCTCGTCGGCCCGCCCTCCTCGGTGACGAAGCCGAGCACCAGAGTGGGGTCGAGCAGCGCCGTGTCGGCCGGAGCCAGGTCGCGCGCGATGAGCACGTACGGCTCGTCGCTGTCCGGCACACCCGGCATCGGCACGCCGAGCAGGCGGGCCACGATCCGGTTGCGCACGTCGTCGAGGTCGGCGACGCGGCCGGCCAGGTACTCACCGGCGCCGGCGAGCAGCGCGCGGTATGAGGCGAATGCGTCGTACACACCACGCTCGGCGGTGCTGCCGACAGCGATGCGCCGGTCGACATCCGCCATGAGTTCGGGGTCCTGGGCCATCATGGCCTGGGCCTCCAGCACGTGCTGGGCCTCGCCCCCGGCCAGGTTGCCGCGCGCGACGAGGTCGGCCGCCACGGCCTCCACGGCCTGCCGGGCCCGCCCCTGCTCGCGCTCGGCCTCCTCGGCCGGAATCTGCTTGGCCGGCGGTTCGAGCACTGCTGTGCCCATGTGCCGTACCTCGCCGATCGCCACACCGTGGCTCACGCCTACGCCTCGCAGCGTTGTCTGCATTGCACCCGTCTCCGGTTGTGCGGTGGACGATGCCCCCGCGATGGATATCCAGTCGGCTGTCACTGCGCCGAATGCGTTACTGCCAGCCGAACAATGCGTCGCCGACCTTGACGTCGCCGTCCTCGATGACGGCGGACAGCGAATCGGCAGTTGCTTCGAGCGCCACGATGGGACAGATCGGCGACTTGCCGGCCGCCTCGACCGCAACCGGGTTCCACCGGACGACGCCTTGGCCGCGTGTGACGGTGTCGCCCTTGTTCACGAGCAGCTCGAAGCCCTCGCCGTTGAGCTGGACCGTGTCGATGCCGAGGTGGGTCAGCACCCCGTGACCCTCGCTGTCCACGACCACGAAGGCGTGCGGGTGAAGGGAGACGACGATTCCGTCCACGGGCGAGACCGCCTCGGACGGCTCGCGCGAGGGGTCGATGGCGGTCCCGGGACCTACCATCGCTCCGGAGAAGACCGGGTCGGGTACCGCAGCGAGCCCGATGGCACGTCCGGCAATAGGGGACGTCACAGTGGTCATGGGGAGCCTCCCAGAGTGGAGCTTCAATGGCGCCGCCGCGGCTTGTAGGAGGACGGCTTACTGCTCAGCAGCGTAAGTCATGAGAAGTCCCGGTTCCGCCCGAGTCCTGACGGTTCGAGGACCTAGGGGTGTACCGGCAACGATTTGCCTCGACTCCCGGCAGCCTGTACTGTCGTACTCCTGCCTGGCCCCAACGCGACTTTGAGTCGGGGGTCGGCGGCGACTATCAAGCCCAAACCCTAACCCGATATCGGGCACCCGCATGCTTGCGGGGGCCGGTCAGGGGCAGCGGAAAGGCCTGATAGAGTCTGGCTCGCCGGAAAGGGAAAGCGCGAAAGCGAATTCCTGGAAAGCGAAAATGCGAGGCCCGCTTCGACCGGGAATCGGACACGAAAGAGTCTGATAGAGTCGGAAACGCAAGACCGAAGGGAAGCGCCCGGAGGAAAGCCCCAGAAAATGTTCTGCGGGTGAGTACAAAGGAAGCGTCCGTTCCTTGAGAACTCAACAGCGTGC
>NZ_JBITIE010000037.1:0-46555 GCF_044458665.1 Streptomyces sp. NPDC050422 | reverse complement strand
GGACACAGCAGCCCTTGTGAAGGAACACGAGTCTTGGCGGACCCGAGAACCCCTACAAGGGCTGCACCCGTATCACCAGCCGAAACGCCGAGCATCGAACCTCTAACCGAACGGCATTGGCCCTAGGGGGTCTCTTACGGATCACTGGTGGAGGTTCGATCGCAGGGCCTGCTGGCGTCGGCAGAACTGCTGCCTGCGACGATGCGCCTGTGAGCTATGACCTTGCTGTGTGGGACGGCGACCGTCCACTCGACAACCACCAAGCTGGCTCGACCTACGACGAGCTCTACGAGCGCTACCTGGAGTCGGACGATGTCGTCGTGCCTCCGGCGCCGCGCATCACGGCGTACGTGGAAGCACTCGTCGCGCGATACCCGGACGACATCGACCTCAGTGTCGTATGGGCGTCGCCACCGGTCATCGATGAGGCATCGGGCCCGATCGTGTACCTGCTCATGTCATACGGCAAGGCTGAGGAGGTGTCCGAGTACGCAGCTTCGCTGGCTCGCGACCATGGGCTCATCTGCTTCGATCCACAGGGAGAGTGCCTCCGGCCGTAAGCGATCATTTCAGCAGGCGGACCAGAGGAAGATGGCCGCGACGAGGAGGCCGGCACGGTAGACCGTGGCGGTTTTCTCGTAACGGGTGGCCAGACCACGCCATTGCTTGATTCGATTGATGCAGCGTTCGACGGTGTTGCGTTGCTTGTATGCCTCGCGGTCGAATCCGGGTGGGCGCCCACCGCTGCGGCCTCTGCGCTTGCGGTTGGCGATCTGGTCGGCAGGTTGCGGGATCACGGCCCGTACTCCGCGCCGTCGCAGGTGGTCCCGGATGGCTCTTGATGAGTACGCCTTGTCCGCCAGCACCATGAAGGGCCTGGTCCTGGGCCTGCCAACCCGGCGAGGGATCCGAATGGCAGCCATCACGTGATCGAACGCCGGCGCGTCTCCGGCCTGGCCGGGCGTGAGTACGAAGCCCAACGGGCGACAGCGGCTGTCAGCAGCGAGATGGATCTTCGTGGTCAAGCCACCACGAGACCGTCCAATCGCGTGGTCTTCGGGTTCGTCAGCCGGAGCCCCTTTTTGCGGGCGCCGGCGCCGTTCTGGTGCACGCGCACGATCGTGGAGTCCACCGCGACTACCCAGTCCACGTCGCCTTCGGCATCGGCCTGGGCGAGAAGCGCGGTGAAGACCCGTTCCCATGTGCCATCGATGGCCCAGTTCCGCAGCCGCGTATAGACGCCCTTCCACGAGCCGTACTCGGCCGGGAGGTGCACCCACTGCGACCCGGTCTGGAACTTCCAGGCGATGGCATCGATCATCTGCCGGTGATCACGCCACCGCCCGCCTCGTCTTGGCGTCCGATCAGGCAACAACGGCTCTATCCGCGCCCACTGGGCGTCAGTCAACGGCACGACTAAACCAACGATCCGATGATCGGAAAGAAACGCCCTAGCCGAGGAGAGCGGCTGCTACAAGGTGCAGTTGCTGGCAGCGGATGAGGCGTACGTCCACACCTTCTACGAAGCGTGCGGCTTCAAGGCAGCGGCACAGGGCTTCCGCCGCTACGTTCCCTCGGACCGTCACTGACAGGGTGGGGCAACCCTGCGAAATTCGGCTGCGCGCATCACCTGGCCTCCGCATACTGGGCGAACTTCGACTTCCCAGCCACTAAGGAACTCCCCAGCGTGCAGGCCGCCGTCACCGTCACTCCCGCCCAGATCCCCGAACTGCTGCTGGGGCTCGCCACCGTGCGCCCGGTGTTCCTCTGGGGAGCACCGGGGATCGGGAAGTCGTCGCTCGTGCGGAAGTTCGCCGATTCACTGGGTATGGACTGTGTCAGCCTCCTCGGGACGCAGCTCGCACCGGAGGACCTGATCGGGGTGCCGCAGATCCGCGACGGGCGTTCCGTGTTCTGCCCGCCGGAGGCCATCGCCCGCGACGAGCCCTACTGTCTCTTCCTCGACGAGCTCAACGCCGCCACCCCCGACGTCCAGAAGGCCTTCTACTCGCTGATCCTGGACCGGCGGATCGGATCGTACGAACTGCCCGCCGGCTCGATCGTCATCGGCGCCGGCAACCGTGCCACGGACAACGCGCTGGCGAGGCCGATCGCGTCCGCGCTGGTCAACCGGCTCACCCACGTCCACCTGCGGGCCTCGGCAGCGGACTGGCTGGTGTGGGCGGGGGAGAACGGCATCCATCCGTGGGTGACGGACTACCTCGTCGACCGCCCGGACCACCTGTGGTCGCAGCCGCCCAAGAGCGAGGAGCCGTTCTCCACCCCCCGGTCCTGGCACATGCTCTCCGACGCCCTGCACTCCTTCGGCCCGGACATCGACGAGGAGACGCTGAAGGTCCTCGTGCACGGCACGCTCACCCCCGCGCACGCCGTCTCCTTCTGCGGCTACGCGAAGATCGTGCGCCACGCCTTCGGCATCGAGGCGATCCTGAAGGGCGATGCCTCCTGGCCCGCCCGGCTCGAGGACCGTGACCTGCTGTACTACCTGGCAGAGGCGTTCCGCGGACGGCTTGTGAAGGAGCTGCCGCGGCGCAAGGAGCACGTGTCGGCGTCGATGCGGCAGACGGCCTACCGGGCCAAGTCGCTGCTCGTTCAACTGGCCGAGATCTCCGTCGAGGTCGCGCAGACCGTCATCGCGGACGACGTCGACGGCCAGCCGGTGCTGCCCGCCTGGTTCCTCGTCGAGGCCGCACGCGACATGCCCAGGCTGGTGGAGGCCCGGCGATGAGGACCACGACGGGCCGTCAGGCCAACGGCAAGGGCGGAAAGGGAAGCAAGGGCCCCGCGTCCGACCCGGCCGCCGAGGCGTTCGCCGCCGGGCTCGCCATGGTCAAACGCAACCCCGCCTTCGCCGCCGTCGAGGCATCCGTGTGCCGGCAGACGGCATGCGAACTGACCCCGGCCGGGGGACTGGCCGCCGTCACCTCCAACGGCACCGTCCACCTCCACCCCGCCAAACGCGCCGATCCGGCCGAATGGGCATGGGTCCTCGCCCACTGCCTGCTGCACCTGGGCTTCGGCCACGTACCGGCCTCGGCGGACGAGCCGCGCGAGCAGCCCGACCGGTTCGACCTCGCGGCACGCTGCGTGGTCGTCAACCGTTTCCTGCTCACCCACCCGACCGGACGTGTCCCCACCGACCTGCCGGAGTCCTACCCAGGCGGTGACGAGGAGCAACTCGCCGCCCGCTGGCGTCGTGACGGGATCCCCGCCCTGTACGAACACTGCGGAACCGCGGGCGAGCACCCGGACCAGATCCTCACCACCTGGCGGACATGGAACAACTCCGCCGTCCCCGACTGGGAGACCTCCTTCGCCCGCGCCCTCACCCGCAGCGTCTCCGCCGCGATGGACGTGGCGGGCGGCCGCCGCGACAGCGTCACCGGAGTGCGCGCACCGCAGCAGCCCTGGGACCGGGCCCTGAACTGGTTCGTCTCCTCATACCCCTTGCTCGGTGGGCTCGCAGCCGGTCTCACGGTCGTCGCCGACGACGAACTGGCCCGGTCGCAGCGCATCGACATCGCCGCGGTGAGCTCCGTCGCGGGCGAGATCTACATCAACCCGCTGCGGACGTTCACCGACGAGGAATGGCGCTTCGTCCTCGCCCACGAGATGCTGCACGCCGCCCTGCGCCACGGCGAGCGCCGCGGTGGCCGCGACCCTTTCCTCTTCAACGTCGCGGCGGACTACGTCGTCAACGACTGGCTCGTGCAGATGCGTGTGGGCGAGATGCCCGAAGGGCTGCTGTACGACCCCGGCCTGCGCGGGCTGTCCGCCGAGGAGGTGTACGACCGCATCGCGGGCGACCTGCGCCGGCAGCGCCGCCTCGCCACCCTGCGGGGCAGGGGTACCGGCGACATCCTCGGCGAGCCGCTGCCGCACGCCGAGGCCCGCGCGTACACCGATCTGGACGAGTTCTACAGGCGCGGGCTGGTCCAGGGCTTCGACCTGCACCAGTACGGGGAGCGCGGCCTCCTGCCCGCCGGACTCGTCGAGGAGATCCGGGCGCTCGCCCACCCGCCCGTGCCGTGGGACGCGAGACTGGCCCGCTGGTTCGACGAGTACGTGCCCAGGCCGGAGCCCGTACGCTCCTACGCGCGCCCCGCGCGGCGGCAGGCGTCGACGCCCGACATTCCGCGTGCCGGCCGGTACTTCCCACCGCAGGAGACGGCCCGCTGCACTTTCGGCGTCGTCCTGGACACCTCCGGCTCGATGAACAGCGCCCTGCTGGGCAAGGCGCTCGGTGCCATCGCCTCGTACGCGGAAGCACGGGACGTACCCGCGGCGCGCGTCGTCTTCTGCGACGCGGCAGCGTACGACGCCGGCTACCTGCCACCGTCCGAGATCGCCGGCCGGGTGCGGGTCCGGGGCCGTGGTGGGACCGAACTCCAGCCGGGCGTCGACCTGTTGCAGCGGGCCGACGACTTCCCGCCGACGGCCCCGCTGCTCCTCATCACCGACGGGTGGTGCGACACCCTGCGGATCCGGCGCGAGCACGCCTTCCTGATCCCGCAGGGTGCCTCGTTGCCGTTCATGCCGCGCGGCCCGGTGTTCCGCCTGAGCTGAGACCGGGCCCGACGGGCCCGCCCGCGTACGTACGGGCGGGCCGGAGCGTCAGCCGACCTCGATGAGCAGATCACCGGCCTCGACCTGCTGCACCTTGCCGATCGCCAGGCGGCGCACCACCCCTGCTGCCTGAGCGGTGATGGAGGCCTCCATCTTCATCGCCTCGATGGTGGCGACCGTCTGGCCGGCCGACACCGACGTGCCCTCCTCGACCTGCAGCGTCACGACGCCGGCGAACGGTGCGGCGACGTGGCTCTCGTTGCCGCGGTCCGCCTTCTCCGCCGCCTTCACATCGGTCGCCACGGACCTGTCCCGTACCGAAACAGGCCGCAACTGCCCGTTGAGGGTGGCCAGTACGCTCCGGAAGCCGCGCTCGTCGGGTTCGGAGATCGCCTCCAGCTCGATCAGCAGGGTGACACCGGGGTCGAGCGTCACCGTGTGCTCGGTCTCCGTCTCCAGGCCGTACAGGAAGTCCTGCGTCGGCAGCACGGACGTGTCCCCGTACGCCTCGCGGTGCGCGTTGAACTCCTTGGTCGGGCCGGGGAACAGAAGCCGGTTCAGCGTCGCGCGAGGCGACTCGCGCAGCGCTTCGAGGTCCTCGTCCGAGAGGTGCGGCGTCTGCGCCTTCGCCGGCCGGCCCTGCAGCGCGCGGGTGCGGAAGGGCTCCGGCCAGCCACCGGGCGGGTCGCCCAGCTCACCCCGCAGGAATCCGATCACGGAGTCCGGCACGTCGAACTTACCGGGGTCCGACTCGAAGTCCGACGCCTCGACCCCCGCCCCCACCAGATGCAGGGCCAGATCGCCGACCACCTTCGACGACGGCGTCACCTTCACCAACCGGCCGAGCATGCGGTCGGCCGCGGCGTAGCAGTCCTCGATGAGCTCGAAACGGTCGCCCAGACCGAGGGCGATGGCCTGCTGGCGCAGGTTGGACAGCTGCCCGCCGGGGATCTCGTGGTGGTAGATCCGGCCCGTCGGCGAGGCCAGCCCGGACTCGAACGGCGCGTACACCTTGCGGGTCGCCTCCCAGTACGGCTCCAGGTCGCCGACAGCCTGGAGGGAGAGGCCGGTCGCGCGCGGGGTGTGGTCGGTGGCGGCCACCAGCGCCGACATCGGGGGTTGGCTGGTGGTCCCGGCCATGGAGGCGACGGCCGCGTCCACCGCGTCCACACCCGCGTCGATCGCGGCGATCAGCGTGCCCAGCTGCCCGCCGGCGGTGTCGTGGGTGTGCAGGTGGACCGGCAGGTCGAACCGTTCGCGCAGCGCGGTGACGAGGGTGCGGGCCGCGGGCGGACGCAGCAGCCCGGCCATGTCCTTGATGGCGAGGACATGGGCGCCCGCCTCCACGATCTGCTCGGCTAGACGCAGGTAGTAGTCCAGCGTGTACAGGGTCTCGCCGGGGTCCGAGAGGTCCGCGGTGTAGCAGAGGGCGACCTCTGCGACCGAAGTACCGGTGGCGCGGACGGCGTCGATCGCCGGACGCATCTGGGACACGTCGTTGAGGGCGTCGAAGATCCGGAAGATGTCCATCCCGGTGGACGCGGCCTCGGCGACGAACGCCTCGGTGACCTCGGTGGGATAGGGCGTGTAGCCGACCGTGTTGCGCCCGCGCAGCAGCATCTGCGTACAGATGTTCGGCACGGCCTCCCGGAGCTTGGCCAGCCGCTCCCACGGGTCCTCGGCCAGGAAGCGCAGCGCCACGTCGTACGTGGCCCCGCCCCAGCACTCGATGCTCAGCAGCTGGGGCACGGTCTGCGCGACGTGCGGGGCGACGGCCAGCAGGTCGCGGGTACGGACCCGGGTGGCCAGGAGGGACTGGTGGGCGTCGCGGAACGTGGTGTCGGTGACGGCGACGGCCGGCTGGGCGCGCAGCTCGGCGGCGAAGGCCTCCGGGCCGAGGGCCGCGAGGCGCTGCCGGGACCCGGCCGGCGGTGTTCCGGCCGGCAGGGCGGGCAGCTTGTCGGCGGGCTCGATGACCGAGGGGCGGGGGCCGTACGGCCGGTTGACCGTGGTCTCGGCGAGATAGCCGAGCATGCGACTGCCCCGGTCGGCCGAGGGGCGGGCCCGGATCAGTTCCGGATGCTCCTCGATGAAGCTGGTCGTGATGTGCCCCGCCCGGAAGTCCGGCTGATCCAGCACGGCTCCCAGGAACGGCAGGTTCGTCGCCACTCCGCGGATGCGGAACTCCGCGATCGCCCGGCGTGCACGGCGGGCCGCGTTGGTGAAGTCGTGCCCGTGACAGGTCAGTTTGACCAGCATCGAGTCGAAGTGGGCCGACACCTCGGCGCCGGTGTGGACGGTGCCGCCGTCCAGCCGTACGCCGGGCCCGCCGGGTGAGCGGTACGCGGAGATGGTGCCGGTGTCCGGCCGGAACCCGTTGGCCGGGTCCTCCGTCGTGATGCGGCACTGCAGCGCCGTGCCGTTGAGGCTGATGTCGTCCTGCGTGAGATGCAGATCGGGCAGCGTCATGCCGGCGGCGATGCGCAGCTGCGCGATCACCAGGTCGCGTCCGGTGACCTGCTCGGTGACGGTGTGCTCGACCTGGATGCGCGGGTTCATCTCGATGAACACGTGGTTGCCGCGCTCGTCGACGAGGAACTCGACGGTGCCCGCGTTCACGTACCCGATGTGGCGCGCGAAGGCGACCGCGTCGGCACAGATCCGGTCCCGCAGTTCCGGGTCCAGGTTCGGGGCGGGCGCGATCTCGACGACCTTCTGATGGCGGCGCTGCAACGAGCAGTCCCGCTCGTAGAGATGGACGACGTTGCCGTCGGCGTCGGCGAGGATCTGCACCTCGATGTGGCGGGGGTTGATCACCGCCTGCTCCAGGAAGACCGTCGCGTCGCCGAACGAGGAACGCGCCTCACGCATGGCCGCGTCGATTGACTCGCGCAGCTCACCGGGCTGCGCGACCCGGCGCATGCCGCGCCCGCCGCCGCCGGCGACGGCCTTCACGAAGACCGGGAAGCCGATGTCCTCGGAGGCCGCGACGAGCGCGTCGACGTCCTCGGAGGGTTCGGACGACTTCAGCACCGGAACGCCGGCCTCCCGTGCGGCCGCGACCGCCCGGGACTTGTTCCCCGTCAGGTTCAGTACCGATGCCGGCGGCCCGACGAACGTGATCCCGGCCTCGGAACACGCGGCAGCGAGGTCCGGATTCTCCGACAGGAAGCCGTACCCCGGGTAGACCGCGTCCGCGCCAGCCTTACGGGCGGCCTTGATCACCTCGTCCACCGAGAGATAGGCCCGTACGGGATGCCCGGGCTCCCCGATCCGGTAGGCCTCGTCGGCCTTGGCGCGGTGCAGGGAATTGCGGTCCTCGTGCGGGTACACGGCCACGGTGGAGATGCCGAGCTCGAACGCCGCGCGGAACGCCCGGATCGCGATCTCCCCGCGGTTGGCGACCAATACCTTGTCGAACATCAAACTCCCCAGTCGTGTCACGGGCGCGTGGCCTCAGGACAGGCGATGTCGCACGGGATGCACGGATGGCATCCGGTGGTCACGTGGCGGTGGCGAAGTGCTCCGTGGTTCTCGGGCCCGGAGCGTTCGACACCGTACCGGAGACCTTCCCAGAGATCGCGGGCGCAAAGGATGGCGTGCGTCACGTGCCGCGATCGAGGCCCGCCGTGCTGCCCAGGGCGCCCGGGACCGGGGGCCGGACGCGCCGAAGCGACCTCGAACGCATGACCCCGGACACCTCACGCCCCGTCACCCGCCCCCGGCCCCCGACGCTTCCACGACACCGAACATGGACAGGAAGGCCGTGGCAGCGGGGGAGGGCCGGCCGCTGCTCCAGACCAGGTGCTCAACCCGGACCGGCGCGTCACGGAGCCGGACGACGGGCAGGTCGGAGAACTCCTCGACGAAGGCGGCGGGCAGCATCCCGATCCCGAGCCCCTGCCGGATCAGACGGGCCATGGGCTCGGGCGCCGTCACCTCGAAGGCGACCTCGCGCCGCACCCCCGCCGCCGTGAAGGCATCGTCCGTCTGCACCCGCCCGGCTGTGCCCGCGGGGAAGTCGACGAACGGCTCGTCCGCCAGCCGCGCCAGGTTCACCTCCTCCTGGCTCGCCAGTGCGTGACCGGGCGGAACCACGGCGACGAGGTGACCTCGCGCCAGCTCCCTGCCACGCACCCCCTTGGGCCGCGGCCCCAGGGGCAGTCCGAGGAACGCGGCGTCCAGGGTGCCCTGCCGCACCCGTTCGACCAGTTCCTCGCTCGCGCCTGCGCGCAGGCTGATGCGTACCTCCCGATGACGCAGGTGGAACCGCTTGAGTGCGGCGGGCAGGTCGACTGCCGTCACGGTGGGAATGGCTCCGACGGCGAGCGGGCCCCGGATCTCCCCGGCAACGGCCGCCACCTCCGCCCGTGCCCGCTCGGCGGCGTCGAGGGACTGACGGGCCGCGGGGAGGAACGCCTCGCCGGCGGCGGTCAGCCGGACCCGGCGGCTGGTCCGCTCGAACAGCCTGGCACCCAGCTCACGCTCCAGCCGGGCGATCTGATGGCTCAGCGCGGACTGGACGACCAGGCACTGTTCGGCGGCCCGGGTGAAGTTCTTCGTCTCCGCGACTGCGACGACGTAGCGCATCTGCTGAAGGTCCATGGACCCATCGTGATTCACGATCGTTGGGATGCACAGCATGTGTTGGACTCATCGATGACCCGTCACTGACGATGAGGTCATGACAAAGACAAGACCGGGTGCGAGCGGTGGCTTATCGCGCGGGCTGCTCCTGCTCATGTCCGTGGCGACGGGACTGGCGGTAGCCGGCAACTACTTCGCGCAGCCCCTGCTCGATCTCATCGGCCGGGAACTGGGACTCGGGACCACGACGGCGGCACTGGTCGTGACGGTGGCCCAGGGCGGGTACGCGCTCGGCCTGATTCTGCTGGTGCCGCTCGGCGATCTGATGGAGCGCCGACGGCTGGCAGTGCTCCTCTACGCGGCGACGGCGCTGTTCCTGCTGGTGTCGGCCACCGCCGTCAACGGAGCCGTGCTGCTTGCCGGAACGGCCCTGACCGCGCTGACCTCCGTGGGAGCGCAGGTGGTGGTGCCGTTCGCGGTGTCACTTGCGGCCCCGGCCGAACGCGGCAAGGTGGTCGGCACGGTGATGACCGGTCTGCTGCTCGGCCTCCTGCTGGCCCGCACCGCTTCCGGAGCGCTGTCGGAGGTGGGCGGCTGGCGCACGGTCTACTGGGTGAACGCGGTCCTGATGGCGCTGATGGCCCTCCTCCTGCGGCTCTTCCTGCCCCGGCTCGGCGGGGGCGGCAGCGGCCTGACCTATCCCGGCTTGTTGCGCTCGACGGTCGCGATGTTCCGGTACGAGCCGCTGCTGCGGTGGCGCTCGGGCATCGGCGCTCTGAGCATGGCTTCGTTCAGCGTGCTGTGGACGGCGCTGACGTTCCTGCTGGTGCGGTCCCCGTACGACTGGCAGGAGTCGGCCATCGGCCTCTTCGGTCTGGTCGGCGCCGCGGGCGCGCTGGCCGCCACGGTCGCGGGGCGGCTGGCTGACCGCGGGCACGTCCAGATCGTGACCGGCGCCGGAACGCTCCTGCTGCTGGGCTCCTGGGCGGCCGTCGCAGCCGGCGCCGACTCCCTCGTCTGGCTGCTCATCGGCGTCATCGCGCTGGACCTGGCACATCAGGCGGTGCTCAACAGTACCCAGAACGTCATCTACGCCCTCCGCCCCGAGGCCCGCAACCGGATCAACTCCGCCTTCATGACCGCCTTCTTCGTCGGCGGTGCGGCAGGGTCCGCGCTCACCTCGGTGGTCTGGGTGCGCGGTGGCTGGAGCGGCGTGTGCGTCCTGGGCGCCTCCCTCTCGGCCGGGACCGTCGTGCTCTGGGTCCTGGAACGCATCACCCTCGGCGGGTCACTGCGGCGTACCGACGTCCCTGCCGGGCACGCGCCGACAGCCCGCCGGACACAGGTGTGACCGGCGGGCGCGAGCGCGGGGAGTCAGGCCGCGTACTGATGGGCCGGGTAGGTCAGGTAGCCCGCATCGCCGCCCTGGTAGTACGTGGCCTCGTCGACAGGGGCGATCGGCAGTCCGCGGCGCAGCCGCTCGACGAGGTCGGGGTTGGCGATGAAGGCGCGGCCGAAGCTGATCAGGTCGGCCCCGAGGCCGAGCCAGTGGTCGGCGTCGTCCCGTCCGGTCTGCTTGGGACCCATGGGAAGGGTGGGGTTGATGACCAGGGTGCCGGGCCACGCGCGGCGCAGCGTGAGGAGCGCCTCCTCCTCGACGGTGGCCTCGAGATGTACGTAAGCGACGTCGAGGCGGGCCAGTTCGGTCAGAAGCGCGGTGTAGAGCTCGATGGTCTCGCTGTCCTCGACCCCCCAGAACAGCCCGCCGGGCGAGAGGCGGATTCCGGTCCTGTCACCGCCGACGGCGTCGACGGTGGCGGCGGCTGCCTCGACCGCGAAGCGGATCCGGTTGGCGACGGAGCCGCCGTAACGGTCCGTGCGCAGGTTGGCGTTGGTCGAGAGGAACTGGGAGATCAGGTAGCCGTTGGCGCCGTGCAGCTCCACCCCGTCGAAACCGGCGTCGACGGCACGGCGGGCGGCCCGGGCGTACGACTGTGCGTGTTCGGGGACCTCGGCGGTGTCCAGGGCACGGGGCAGCGGGGCGGGCTGGGGCCCGGTCGGGGTGAACACGTCACCGACGGCGGGGACGGCCGAGGGGCCGACCGGCTGCAGGCCGGTGGTGTCGGGGTGCGAGACGCGGCCGCCGTGCATGATCTGGGCGAAGATCCGCCCGCCGTTGGCATGGACGGCCGCGGTCACGGGGCGCCAGGACGCGACCTGCTCGTCGGTGTGCAGCCCCGGAGTCCCGGGATTGGACTGCCCGATCGTGCTCGGCTGGACCCCTTCGCTCACGATCAGCCCGGCGCTGGCACGCTGGGCGTAGTAGGCGGCCATGGACGGTGTCGCCAGCCCGCCGGCAGCGGCCCGCACCCGGGTCATCGGTGCCATGACCACTCGGTTGGGCAGCGTCAGACCGGCAAGACGGTAGCCGGTGAATAGGGATGTCACGGCAGGACTCCTTCGCGTTCAGCGGTGCCCGAACCCCGGGCACGCAGTTACGCTAAAACCTCACATTGATGTCAGAGGCAAGTCCTGTGACGCAGGACACGACCGGGAGGCTTTCGTGCGCATCGGGGAGCTCGCGTCACGGGCAGGGGTCAGCGTCCGGTCCGTGCGCTACTACGAGGAGCAGGGGCTGCTCACCAGCACCCGCAGTTCCAGCGGGCAGCGGCACTACACGGACGACGACGTCGAGCGGGTCGCGTTCGTCCAGCGCCTCTACACCGCAGGCCTCTCCAGCCGGACCATCGTCGAACTGCTGCCCTGCGTCGACGCGCCCAGCAGAGAGAACTCCGACTCCGCGCTGGAGCGGATGGCGCAGGAGCGCGATCGGCTCTCCGCGCACATCGCCGACCTCGTACGGACCAGGGATGCACTCGACGCGCTGGCGGCGACGGCCCGGGCGTACCGGGAACAGCTGGGGTCGCCGGTGGCCGGCTGACTGCGACCGATCGCCCCCGTGCCCTCGTGAGGGTTTGAGTACGGCGGCACGCTGCCAGGTGCGCGCGCCGTCGCAGGAGGCGAGGCGCGCCAGCCATTCCCTCAGGAGCGCTGCTCCGAGGCGCTGAGGGTCGTCCGATCGGGGAGCGCCGCACGCAGGGTGCGTGCGACGCCGGCCGGGCCCGCGCTCCGCACCGCCGGTTCCTGGTCGGTGACGGCGGCGACCATGGATTCCCGCAGCGAGGTCAGCAGGGCCGGGTCGCGGCGGTCCTCCGGCACGGACGGCCAGGTGAGCACCGCTCCGTGCCCCGCGGCATGGATGATCATGGCCGCCGGTTCCTCGTCCACGCGGAGCCTGCCGCCGGTGGCCAGGCGCCGGATCGGCCCATCGGAATCTCCATCCCGGCCTTGAAAGCGGCCGATGCCGGGTCCGTGGGCTCGCTGTACATCAGCGTGTACCGGGCCGGGTTGGTCAGCCCGAACTCGACCGCCAGATCCCAGCCGGCCCGCAGGTCCTCGATGGGATCCCGGGGGTCGGGGTCGACGTGCTCGGCCGCGAGGAACCTGGCGAAGCCGTGCTCGGCCACCGCTTCGAGCAGCCCGTCCTTGTCGCCGAACAGCCGGTAGATGGCCGGCGGCTGGAGGCTCGCCGCGACCGCGACCGCCCGGGTGGTGACCGCTTCGCGGCCCTCGCGTGCCAGCAGGTCGGCGGCGGGCTCGATGACCCTCTGCCGTGGCTGCTCGGGATCGGGGGCCGAGTGTCGGACTCGGCGCCGGTGGCGCTGCGTGAACGTGATGGCGTGTATCGACGATACGGCAATGGTGGTTCCAGCGTTAGTATCGGTGTTACCGTTAAGGGGATTCCATTGGAACTGTACGGACGTGGGAGTGCATCATGATCATCGTTACCGGAGCCACCGGACAGCTCGGGCGGCAGATCGTCGAGAGGCTGTTGGTACGCGTACCGGCGGACCGGGTCGGCGTCAGCGTCAGGGACCCGCAGAAGGCGCAGGCGTTCGCCGACCAGGGGGTTCGGGTCCGGCGCGGCAGCTTCGACGAGCCCGCCGGTCTCGCCCATGCCTTCGAGGGCGCCTCGCAGGTCCTCATCGTGTCCGTCGACCGGATGGGTGAGGAGGCGGTGCGGCTCCACCGAACCGCCATCGACGCGGCCGTCGCCGCGGGTGCCCGTCGCATCCTCTACACCAGCCACATGGGTGCCCACGCCTCGTCGCACTTCCAGGCCTGCCGCGACCATGCCGCCACCGAGCAGGCGCTGAGCGCCTCGGGCGTGCCGTTCACCGCTTTGCGCAATGGCTTCCATGCCGCTGTCGCGGTGCAGTTCCTCGGCCATGCCGCCGAGTCCGGCGACCTGGTGCTCCCCGAGGACGGTCCGGTCAGCTGGACGACGCACGGTGACCTGGCCGACGCGGCCGCGGCCGTCCTGGCCGACGAAGGGCGGTTCGACGGCCCCACGCCGCCGCTCACCGCCGCGCAGGCGCTGACCTTCGACGACGTGGCCGGTATCGCCTCCGATGCTTCGGGCCGCACGGTCACGAGGGGCATCACGTCCGACGGCCGGTTCCGCGACCAACTGCTGGGCAACGGTGTGCCTGCCGATGCGGCCGACCAGTTGCTGGGCGTCTTCGCGGCCGCCCGCGCCGGCGAGTTCGCCGCTGTCGACCCGACTCTGGCCGGCCTGATCGCCCGGGAGCCGACGGCCCTGAGTGCGGTCCTGCGCGAGCGCCTTTCCGTCGGCGGCGGCGGCCACTGACGGGCGGCGCGGGACGGGTGCGGGACGGTGCGTCATCGCCCGCACCGGGGTGACGGGCGGCCGCGGGCGGGGTACGGCTCGGCTGCTCCGACTGGTTCACCGACCTGTCGGGCGCCGTCACGCTGATCCTCGGTGAACGCGCCATCCGGGTCGAGACGGGCCAGGCAGCTGAGTTCTCCACCATGATTTCCCACGCCATCAAGGCGCACGGCGGGCCGGTAGAGATCCTGTGCATCCTCGATCACGACGGACGGCGCACCCACCTCGACCCGTCCTCGGCGCCCCGCCGCCCGTAGCCGCGTGGCCCTGCGGAACTCCCTACCGTTGCGCCGAGGAATGACAGAGACTCCTTACGTGGCTGACATGGGGTTGTTCCGAGAGGCTGTCATCGCGTGGGCGGCCGGCGGCCCGGGTGAACCCGCGCGCGAACTGGCCGCGCGGCTGTCCGTCCGGGCAGCCGTCCTGCTGGAAGGGCCGAGCGACTCCGCGGCGGTCAACGCCCTGGCCGCGCGCAGGGGCCGGGACCTGGCGGCCGAGGGAATCTGCGTCCTGCCGATGGGGGGCGCCATGAGCGTCGGGCGCTTCGCCCGCCTGCTCGGGCCGCCCGGGCTGGACCTCCGGCTCACCGGGCTCTGTGACGAGGCCGAACGGCCCTACTACACACGCGGTTTGGAACGCGCGGATGCAGCCCGGGAGAAGTTCTTCGTCTGCTCGGCGGATCTGGAGGACGAGCTCATCCGCGCGCTGGGTGTGACGCGCGTGGAGGAGCTCATCCAGGCCGAGGGCGACCTGCGCGCCTTCCGTACCTTCCTGCACCAGCCCGCCCAGCAGGGCCGTACTCCGCAGCGGCACCTGCGGCGGTTTCTCGGGTCGAAGAAGGGGCGCAAGATCCACTACGGCCGCGTCCTCGTCGAGGCGCTCGACCCCGACCGCGTACCCGCCGCGCTCGACGGCCTGCTCGCCGCCCTCTGACCGCCGGGCTCCGGCGGCCCTGTTGCCGGCCGATCCCATCGACGACCGACGGAACGCGGCTCGTTCCGCAGAAGCGGCAGAACCGACGGACGCCCCTGTCGCAATGGCGTAATGGTTCAGCGCGGCTGCGCTGCACTCGGGTCCGGCCGACCGAACGGGCCGTCGAGGGCGGCCCATTGGAGCAGCAGGATGGTCTTCGCGTCGACGATCGTGCCGTTGCGCACCATGGCCAGCGCCTCGGTGAACGGGAGTTCGGCGGTGGGGAGCGGCCCCTCAGCCGAGCCGGTCGCTGGGGTCCGTAGCCGGGGCGCGGGTCGCCGCCAGGCTGGCGAGGAGCTTGAGGCGGTCCTCGGAGGTGCTGCCCGGCTCGGCGGTGTAGAGGGTCAGGTCGTGAACCGCACGCGGGGACACGGGAAGGTCCAGAGACCGGTAGGTCAGCTCCAGGTCGCCGACGTCCGGGTGCCGAAGCAGTTTGACCCCGTCGTGGCGGATGCGGACGTCGTGGGCCGCCCACACGGTACGGAAGTCGGGGCTGAGGGTGGACAGCTCGCCGATGAGATCGCGCAGCGCCCGGTCGTGCGGCTCCCGTCCGGCTTCGGCCCGCAGCAGGGCGGCGGTCGCGACAGCGGCGGCGTCGAAGTCGACGAAGAAGTCCTGAGCTCCGGGGTCGAGGAAGATGTAGCGGGCCAGGTTGGGTCGGCCGTGCTGGTCGGTCGTGCTGCTGTCGAGCACCGGGGAGTGCAAGGCCCTGCCGAGCGGGTTGGCGGCGACGATGTCCTGGCGGCCGTTGCGCACGAAGGCCGACGACAGCGTCACGGAGTCGAGCAGCCACTGGACCGGGGGCGGGACGTCGACGTCCTTGCGTCGCGACGGACGGCGGCGGGCGGGCCGGGCCGCACGGGCCAGATCGAACAGGTAGGTGCGCTCGTCGTCGTCCAGCCGCAGGGCGCGAGCGACCGCTTCGACGACGTCGTCGGACACCCCCGCGATGTGCCCCTTCTCCAGCCGGGTGTACCACTCGGTGCTCACCCCGGCCAGCACGGCGACCTCCTCGCGACGCAGCCCCGGCACCCGGCGCCGGCCGCTGGTCGGAAGCCCGGCCTGCTCCGGGGTGATCTTCGCGCGGCGGCCCGTGAGGAAGTCGCGGATCTCGGCGCGGTGGTCGGAGCGTTCGTCGGGGCGTGGGTCCATGCCTTCCACGGTAGCCACCGGCTCGCAAACAGGGAGGTTGAGCTTGTACCCCCCATAAACGCGACCTTCCTCAAGGGCGGGGCGGCCCCTTTCCTGGGAGACGTACCCCGATCACCACCCCCAGGGAGATGAAACCTTGAGTACGCGAGGAGCAGTCCTTCACGCCCCCGCCGAGGGACGTGCCGAAAGCGGCGCGCGGCCGCCGGCCACCCGGATGCCGCTCGTCGTCCACGTGCTCGCGCTCGGCACGTTCCTGATGGGCACGACCGAGTTCGTGGTGGCCGGCCTGCTGCCGGAGATCGCGGGCGACCTGCAGGTCAGCGTCGCGCGGACCGGCCTGATGATCACCGTCTTCGCCCTCGGGATGATCGTCGGCGCACCGTTGATGGCGATGCTCACCCTGAGGATGCCCAAGCGGCTGACGCTGATGCTGGCCCTGGGCGTCTTCGCCGCCGGGCACGTCATCGTCGCCCTCGGCTCGGACTTCACCCTCGTTCTGGCGGCACGGTTCCTCACCGCGATCGCCACCGGCGCGTTCTGGGCGGTGGCCAACGTGGCCGCTGTACGCGCCGCAGGCCCTGCCGCGGCCTCCCGTGCACTGGGGCTGGTCGGTGCGGGAGCGATGCTCGCGAACGTCGTCGGCGTGCCGGTGGGCGCGTTCGCCGGACAGCTCATGGGCTGGCGCGGACCGTTCTGGGCCCTCGCGGCCCTCGCCGCGGCGGCCATCGCGCTCATCGCCCGCACCGTCCCGCACGACAGTGGCGACCAGCAGCCGGCGTCGGTCCGGTCGGAACTGACCGCGCTGGGCTCCGGCCGCCTGTGGCTGGTGCTGGCGGCCTGTGCCACCACGACCGGCGGCGTCCTGGCGGCGTACTCCTACATCTCGCCGCTGCTGACCGAGCGGTCGGGGATCGCGTCCGGGATCGTGCCCCTGGTCCTCGTCGCCTTCGGCCTCGGCGCCCTGGCCGGTTCGCTCGTCGGAGGCCGTCTGGGCGACCGCCGCCCGCACATGGTGACCGTCACGGCCGCCGCAGGAGCCGCACTCCTGCTCCTCGCGCTATCCCTGCTGGCCGGCTACACGGTGCCCACCGTCATTCTGGTCGCTCTGCTGGGCTTCTTCGGCCTCGGCGCCAACCCCGTGCTGATGTCCCTCGCCGTACGCTTCGCCCGCCAGGCACCCGTCCTGGCCTCCGCCCTGACGGTCTCGGCCTTCAACCTCGGCACCGCGGTCGGATCCTGGATGGCCGGCCTCACCCTCGGCTCGTCGCTCGGGACCACCGGCCCGGCCGTGGTCGGCACCGCCATCGCCGCCCTCACCCTGATCCCGACCACCGCCATCGCCCTCACCGAGCGGCGCCGCTCCGCGACCGGATGAAGGCACAGGGCCGCGTCGAACGCCGCAGTGGCACGGCTGCGCCCGAAGCGCCGGACGCTCCCGGAACTACCGGGGCTCCGTCAGTCCAGGCAGAATTCGTTGCCCTCGGGGTCGGTCATCACGATGAGGCCGGCACCCATCGGGGGAGCCGGCTCGTCGCGACGTACCCGCTTCGCACCCAGCGCGACGAGCCGGTCGCACTCGGCCTCCAGCGCCGCCATCCGTTCCTCTCCCTGCAGTCCGGGAGCCGCGCGGATGTCGAGGTGGACGCGATTCTTGGCGACCTTGTCCTCCGGCACCTGCTGGAAGAACACGCGTGGGCCGTGCCCGGCCGGGTCCTCGATTGCCGATCTCGAGTTGCGCTGTTCCGCCGGTACGCCGATCCGTGCGAGGAAGTCGTCCCACGCCGCCAGCGGGTCGGCGCCCTCGGGCAGGTCGACTCCGGGCGGCCCGGGGTGGACGTAGTCGAGTGCGTCGCGCCAGAAGGACGAGAGCGCCCGCGGGTCGTGGGCGTCGAAGGTGACCTGGATGTGCCGGCTCATCGGGTTGCTCCGCTCGTAGCTGGACTCGTGTGCAGGAGGAGGTCGCGCAGTGCCAGGTTCCGGTCGCGTGCGTCCACGTCCATCCCCCCACCCTGGCACCTCTGGCGGACAGGATCGGTCCGCCATCTCTGGCAGGGTGAGGGGATGGACGTGGCAGACGGTGACGATCTGGGTACGACGGAGCGGGTGCTCACCCTGCTCGGGCTGCTGCAGCAGCGCCGGGTCTGGACCGGACCCGAGCTCGCCGGCCGGCTGGGGGTGACGCCGCGCACGGTACGACGCGATGTCGAACGGCTGCGCACGCTCGGCTATCCGGTGCATGCCGGCCAGGGTGTCGGCGGCGGCTACCGGCTCGGCCGGGGGCAGGATCTGCCGCCGCTGCTTCTCGACGACCAGGAGGCGATCGCCACCGCAGTCGCGCTGCTCGCCGGTGCGGATGGCGCGGTTGCCGGCGCGGGCGACGCCGCACTCCGGGCGCTGACCAAGCTCGACCAGGTGCTGCCCACCCGGCTGCGGCACGAGGTGCGCGCACTCTCCGGCGCGGTGGAATCCTTCGGCGGAGGCCGTACGCCGGTCGATCCCGAGGCCCTCATGACACTGGCCAGAGCCTGCCGCGACGAAGTCGAGGCCGGCTTCGACTACCGGTCGGGGGCCGAGGTGCGACGGCGACGGGTCGAGCCCTACCGCTTGGTCGCCTCCGACCGGCGGTGGTACCTCCTCTCCTACGATCTCGATCGCGACGACTGGCGCACCTTCCGCGTCGACCGGATGACCGACGTGGCCGCGCGGGCCTGGCGCTTTCGCCCGCGCACGGCGCCCGACGCGGCGACGTACGTACAGGAGGGTGTGGCCAGCCGGGTCTACGCGCACCGGGCGCGCTTCCTCGTGCACGCGTCGGCCGACACCGTGCGCGCGCAGATTCCGGCATCGGCGGCCGTCGTGCGAGGGCGGGGGAGCGAGCTCTGCGAGGTGCTCAGCGGCGCTGCCGACCTCGACGCCGTGCTCATGCACGTACTCCTGCTGGGACACGACTTCGAGGTACTCGACCCTCCGGAACTCGGCACGCGCTGCCGCGTGCTGGCGCAGAGACTGCTGTCGGCCGGCGCGGCGATCCCACCGGCGCCGGACATGGAGGAGCCAGGAGCCGCCGTCACGGAGCCATGAACCGTCTCCGGCCGAACGCCTCCACCGCCGCTCCCACCCGGTCGGAGCCCTTACGGGAACAGGGCCCTCACGGCCTGCCGTCCATGCGGGCGCTCAGGGTGCGTACCACCTCGGTCAGTACCTCCTCGCGCCAGTTCTTGTCGGACTCCGGGTACTCACCGACACCGTCCGCGGTCGAGGATCCACTCACCTCGAACTCGTAAGGGCCCTGATGGCACACCAGTTGGTCGGCCTCCTTGAGGAAGCACCCTGCAGGGCCGAGTGAGGCGCCGAGGTCCCGGTACTTCTCGGGGTCCTGGCCGCCGTCCTTCGCTTCGTACGCCCGGTCCTTCGCGTATGCCTTCGCCACGAGCGCGGGGTCCGCGACGCTCTGGAACACGATGCGGACCCTGCTGTTGTGCTTGCTCTCGTACTCGGCCGGCAGGCCGAACGAGGTCGTGCAGCCACCTTTCGGGACGTCGCCCGTGGTTCCCGGCTCCGACTCCGTGAGCGGGTTGAAGTTGAGGACGGTGACCTTGACGGGCTCGCGCTCGAAGTCCTCCGCCTGCGGCAGGATCGCGAGGATCTCGTCGTCGCCCAGCGCCTCGCACGCGTCCGGCCACTGCGCCACCGGCAGCGAACTTCCTTGGGGCGGCTGCGCGTCGAGCCGGGGGCCGGACGGCTTCGCCGCCCCGAACTCCAACGCCGGCACGTCGCTGCCGCACCCTGCCAGTACGGTCACTGCGGACGCCAGGGCCGCAGCGGCCAGGGCGGTCCGGTTGCGCTGCGATCTCGCTCGGCCGCCGCGTAGTCGGTCCATGAGCACCCCAGTGTGATCGGTGAGCACATCAATGTGAGCGCTGAGTACATCGGCCCTCGGGCGGGGTGTCAAGGTGTGGTACGACTGGCTGCATGAACACCCGGGCGGCCGGACGGCCCTACCACCACGGTTCCTTGCCGGAGGCGCTGGTCGCACATGCGGTCGAACTGCTGGACGAGGGCGGCACGGAGGCGGTGACCGTCCGGGAGGTCGCCCGCAGGGCGGGTGTCTCCGCATCTGCACCGTTCAGGCACTTCCCTGACCGGGCCGCCCTTCTCGCGGCGGTCGGCGAGGCGGTCGCGGCGGACTTCGGCGCAGCCCAGATGGCCGCCGTGGACTCGGCGGACACGCTCCCCTTCCGGGCCCTCGGGGCCGCGTTCGTGCACTACGCCCTGGCTCACCCGCACCGGTTCGCCCTGCTTCGCAGGGCCGTTTTCGCCGCGGACCGCACGCCCGCGATGGAGGAGGGGCATCGGGCGTTGACCGACGGCATCACCGATCTGGTCATTGCGGGGCAACGGTGCGGCGAACTGCGGCAAGGCGATGCCGAGATGATCAGGATCGCCGCTCAGGCCCTCGTCTACGGCCTCTCCCAGATGTTCGTCGACAACTACCTCGACGCCTCGCGGGCCGATGTGCTGATCAACCAGGCCGTCGACCTGTTCGGCCTGGGTGTCCTCGCACCCGGCAGCGACAGGCGGACGGCGGCCGAGAACGCCTGACCGACCAGGCGTTGCACCGGTAGGGGGCACCGGCCGGTCTGCCGGGCGCCCATCTCCGTAGTGCCCGTCGGCCGTCACGGGCCCGGGGTGGCGTGCACCGCCAATGTTCACAGACTTGATTATGTTTCAGATACATGTCCATTGACGTGAACATGATCGATGCTTAGGGTCTATAGAAAGCGCTTGCGCGGCACATTCGGAGGTTCCTCTCCGTGTGGACCGTTCATGAACTCGAACTGACACGGTGCCACGTCCGACGCCTCGACAGAAGGGGTGCTCACGTTCTCACCTGACGCGGACTCGGCCTTGCCCGTCACCGAAATAGCCATGCCCGCACCGCAGTTGGCCGACCCGCCGCCCCACACCCAGAGGCGGACCGAGTCACCGCACGACCTCGCTGCACGAACTCGTCGAACGAACCAAACCCCACCTGGAGTCGAACGATGCAGATCAAACCCGTCATCGCCTGTGTCACCCTGCTGGCCGGCTCGCTTGCCGCCGTGTCGGGCACGACCGCCCAGGCCGCGCCCACCCCGCACCGGGCCGGAGCGTCGTCCGCGGCCCCCGGCCACAGCGTCTTCGGCCGGGCGGCAGTCGTCTCCATGCCGCTGGACGCCACCGCTCTGTACGTAGCACCCGACGGCACCGACGGAGCGGCCGGAACCGAGGCGGACCCGACGACGCTCGCCTCGGCGATCAGCCGCGTCGGCTCCGGTGGCACGGTCTACCTGCGCGGCGGCACGTACCACTACGCACAGACGGTCACCATCCCGCCGGGCAACGACGGTTCGTCGAGTGCACGCACGACGCTGTCCGCGTACCCGGGGGAGGCCCCGGTGCTGAACTTCGCGGAGATGAGTGAGGACCCGGCCAACCGCGGGCTCGCCGTGAACGGCGACTTCTGGCACATCAACGGCATCACCGTCGAGCACGCCGGTGACAACGGGATCTTCGTCGGTGGCAGCGACAACATCGTCGAACGCGTCGTGACGCGCTTCAACCATGACTCGGGGCTGCAGATCTCACGGATCGCCTCGACCACTCCGGACGACGAGTGGCCCGCCAACAACCTCATCCTGAGTTCGGAGTCGCACGACAACGCCGACTCGGACGGCGAGGACGCCGACGGGTTCGCCTCCAAGCTCACTTCCGGCCCCGGAAACGTCTTCCGCTACACGGTGTCCCACAACAACATCGACGACGGCTGGGACCTCTACACCAAGAACGAGACGGGTCCCATCGGGCCGGTGACCATCGAGGACTCCCTCTCGTACAGCAACGGCACGCTCTCGGACGGAACCGTGAACGCCGACGGCGACCGCAACGGCTTCAAGCTCGGCGGCGACGGCATCGAGGTCGACCACATCGTGCGCCGCAACATCGCCTACGGCAACGGCCATCACGGATTCACGTACAACAGCAACCCGGGTTCCATGACGGTGTCGGACAACGTCGGCATCGACAACGAAGAGCGAAACTTCTCCTTCGACAAAGGCACTTCCGTGTACCGGAACAACACCTCCTGCCGCAGCGGCAGCGGGTCCAACGACAAGACGGTCGGCGACGCCGACGGTTCGAACCAGTTCTGGACCGGCTCGAACGGCTCCCGCTGCTCCGCGTACGACGGAGCCCTGGACTGGTCGTTCGCCGCGGACGGCCGCCTCGTCGTGACGTTCGGCGGCACCGTGGTGAAGCCGTAACCGATCAACGGTGCCGCCCACCGACGGGACGGTGACCCCGCCACCGGAGGCCGCACCTGCGGGCTCCGGTGGCGCCGTTGTCCGGACCGTTCCACGTCCCTCATCCAGGGGCGAGCAGACTGCCGTTGACGTTCAGCGCAGGATGCCGAGCTGCCGGGCATCCCTCAGCCAGGACGGGAACTCCGACAGGAGCCGGTCGTACAGCTCGGCATCGGGGACCTTCTCGATGTCGTCCGCGGCGAAGAAGCCGACGTTGTCGACCCGCCGGCCGGGCAGGGTGTCGAAGCGTTCCAGTACGCCGTACTGCGACCGGCCGAGACCGATGAACTGCCAGAAGACCGGCTCCTCCACCGCCGCACGCAACTCACGCTCGATCTCGTCGTTGCGGTACACGCCTCCGTCCGAGAAGAACAGGACCAGGGTCGGGTCGGGCACCGGATGGTCGCGCACGAAGGCACGCACTTCGGCAATGACCTTCTGCTCCTCGTTCTGGATTCCGACCGCCCGCATGTCGACCTGCCCGGGGCGGAGCCCCCTCGGCGGCTTCTTCCGGCCGAACAGGCCGACCTGTCCCACGCGCACGTGCAGCGCCAGCCATTCGGGCAGTTCACCGATCACGAGGTCGGGCAACCGGGCAGGGTTGCTGGCGAACGTCCACGCCTGCATCTCGCCGTCGTCGTCGAGCTGGGCCGCGACGGCCGCCATCCGCTCGGTGACGCCCGCCACGGTGCCGCGCGTGTAGAGGCCGCCCATCGATCCGGACGCGTCGAGGACGAGGATGACGCGTGCGGTCAGCTGGGTCAGACCGTGCTTGGTCAAGCTGACAGCGACCTGCTGCTTGCGCAGCGACAGGCGCTTGCGCATGTCGACCGGCAGATTCTCCTCGCCTTTGGTGAGCCGGATCGAGGGATCGTCCCGGCCGGCGGGGGAGCGGGCCGCCGAGGGGGACGGGGCGGCAGGCGCGGCGGGAGCGTGAGCGGGGCGTGGCGGCATCGGGACGGCGACGGGCGGGGGAGCGGCGGCAGGCTGTTCCTCGTCGACGCTGATCCCGAAGTCGGACGCCAGCCCGGCCAGCCCGTCCGCATATCCCTGGCCGACGGCGCGGAACTTCCACCCGCCGTCGCGCCGGTAGAGCTCGCCGCTCACATAGGCGGTCTCCGATCCGGCCTCCATGTCGAAGCGGGCCAACTCGACACCCGACACGGCTTCGAGCAGCCGCAGATGGAGTCCGGGCACCTGCCCGAAGGTCCCCCCGTCGACCGAAGCGCACAGGGCGACCCGCTCGATGTCCCCTGCCAGTACGTCGAGATCGACGTCCAGCGCGTCGGCTCCCGCCTGCTTGCCGAGGTGGCGGACTGTACCGGAAGCATGCCGCGGCTGGTTGTAGAAGACGAAGTCGTCGTCGGAACGGACCCGCCCGCCGCTGGTCAGCAGCAGTGCCGAAGCGTCCACATCCGGCACGCCGGACCCCGGCGACCAGCCCAGGACAGCTCTGACGGCGGATGCTGTCACCGGCATGTTGGCACCCTTGCTCAGTGTCGTCACAAGGACAGTCTGCCTGCCCTCGGAGGGCGTGGCCCTCCGAGGTACGGCGACGACCGTGACCGACGTCCTCGGCCCGGTGACCCCTGGCCTTCTCGGCCACCTGACTCAGCGGGACGCCGTTGGCGCCGGAGTGCTCGTCAGCCGGGGCGCAGGCTCGTGATCAGGTCACGAGGCAGACCATGGGTGTCGTGGAGGAAGTCGAAGTCCTCTTCGGTGAGCCGGCCGCGGAACCGTGGGCGGGCGAGCACCTGCCGGCCGCGCTCCATGAGGAGCTCGAAGCGGCGCTCCTCGTCGAGCAGCGACTGACGTACGTCGGCCGGCGGCATGTCCTGCCGGAAGTGGTCCAGGGTGTGCCGGACCAGGTCGTCGGGCAGGTCGCCGAGACCGTACGAGGGATCCTTGCGCCACAACACGGTGAGGGCCCTGCGCACCAGACGGCGCAGTACGTAGCCCCGCCCGGTGTTGGCAGGGCGTACGCCGTCGCCCAGCACCACGACGGCTGAGCGCAGATGGTCGAAGACCAGACGCAGCGATGGCTCGTCCAGACGCCACAGGGGCGGAACGAGCCGGCGCCACGGCTCGAAGAGGTCGCCATCGAACACGGACGACTTGCCCTGGAGCAGGGAGGCCAGCCGTTCCAGGCCGAGTCCGGTGTCGACGTTCCGTTGGGGGAGAGCCACGAGGGAACCGTCGTCGAGCCGGCGGTGCCTCATCATCACGTGGTTCCACACCTCCACCCAGCGATCGTCCTGGGTGGGAGTGGACCGGGGCGGGCCGTCACCGTTCCACAGGAAGATCTCCGAGTCGGGACCGCACGGTCCGACGGATCCGTTGGACCACCAGTTGTCCTCCAGGGTGAGCTCGACGGGAACCCCGCGGTCCTGCCACAGCTGAAGAGAAGCGGTGTCCTGCTCGCACCGGCTGTCACCGGCGAAGACCGTGGCGTGCAGCAGGCTGCGATCGACGCCCAGGCCCTCGGTGAGCAGGCCGAATCCCCAGTCGAGGCTGAGCGGGCCCTCGTAGTCGCCCAGTGACCAGGTGCCGAGCATCTCGAAGACCGTCAGGTGAGTGGCATCGCCGATTTCCTCCAGGTCGGTGGTGCGCAGGCAGCGCTGTACGTTGACCAGCCGCCGGCCCAGTGGATGGGTGCGTCCCTCCAGGTACGGGGTGAGCGGATGCATGCCGGAGGTGGTGAACAGCACGGTGTCGCCCGGTGGCGGCAGCAGGGTCGAGCCGACGATCCGCTGGTGACCACGCTCTTCGAAGTACTCGACGAACGTACTGACCAGCTGTTCCGTATGCATGGGATGGGCTCCTTCGCGACGCAGCGGGGAGGCGCCGGAGAACGGAACCGTTCAGTGACCCGGCCGGGGCCAGAGGCGCCACGGCACTGCCGACGGACCGTTTCCGGTCGCCGGGGGAGAGAAGGTCAGGCGGCGGCAACCGGCGAGCTGGTCGCTCGCGCGGTCGCGGTGGTGCTGAGGCCGGTGACGTTCATGTGATCGACGTTAGCGCGCCCTGCTCGCCGAAGCACGCCAATTGTTCCCGGGACGTGCCCCCGCACGCGGTATCGTCCGGTCTCCCACCCCACCCGTACCCATGACCACGTTCAGAGAGCGAGCAACGCGGATGACCGGCCGGCCGGAAACGACGACCCTTTGGCGCCCCACCGGACCCAAGGAGCTGGATCTGGTCCGGGAGCTGAACTGGCGTGCCTGGCCGCCCCGGCTGCCCGAGCAGCCGATCTTCTACCCGGTCCTCAACGAGGACTACGCGGTCAGGATCGCGCGGGACTGGAACGTGAAGCACGACGGTGCCGGCTTCGTCACCCGATTCGAGGTCGAGGCGGAGTTCCTGAGCCGGTATCCCGTCCAGCAGGCCGGCGGGCGGACGATTCTCGAACTCTGGGTTCCGGCAGAGGAGCTGGACGACTTCAACGCCCATATCGTCGGCGAGATCCAGGTGGTCCGCGAGTTCCGCCGAGGCGGGGAGCCCGCCTGAGGGGAGCCGGACCGCCCCGGTCCCCCGGCGCCGGTTCCGTGATCAGCCGTCAGCGGCAGTGCCCTCGGGCGGACGGGCCGAGGGCGTGTTTCGAAAGTCCCGTCTGCCGGGCGGCGTCTGGCACTTCTCCGAGCTCTCGGCTTCGCTCGAGCAGGGGAGACCCCATTGCTCGCGGCGTTGCCGAAAAGTCCTAGTAGCTCCGCTACGAGGGCTTCCCGGCGCCTTGCGATCGCACGCACCAGACGCCGCCCGGCCCGCCCTCCGGGCGGACGGCGCTACTTTCGAAACACGCCCCAGCCACACCGGCCCGCGGTAGACGGAGGCGTCGAAGACCCGTCGCCGCGGTCGCCGGAGTCGAGGGGCCACGCCGTGATGTCGCGGTAGTGGATCGGCCCGCTGCTCCGGGCGGCGTTGCTGCCGACCAGGTGCAGACGTTCGGCAGCCCATGGGCGGCCGGTGAAGCCGGCGAGCCCCGCCGCGATCTCCGCCGCCGAGGACAGATCTCCTCGGCGGGCGCGGGCCAGCGTCAGATGCGGTCGAAGGGGCCGTTCCTCGAACGCGATTCCGCAGCCCCTGACCGCGCTGCGCACGGCGGTGGCGAGCGCGTGCAACGCGGCCATGTCTCCGTCGATCCCTGTCCACAGCACCCGGTCGTCGAAGTCTCCGCCGCCCCGCAGCGCGAGGCGCGGCGAGGTGTGTGCCGCTGCGACGCCGGCGAGCGCCGGGCGCAGGAGGGGAACCGCTTCGGCAGACAGCTCCCCGAGGAACGCCAGGGTGATGTGCCAGTCCTCGACACGATTCCACCGCATGCGCGGATGGGTGTCGTAGGCAGGGCGAAGTTCCCGGACCAGTTCCTCTTTCGCGGGGTCGGGCGGGGCGAGGGCGATGAACACGCGAATGGTCGCGGGCGGCGTCTGATCGTTCACGTCGGGCTTCGTGCCGTATCCGGGTCCTGCGGAGACCGTCAGCCGCACTCGCTGTCCGTAGCCACGGGGATCGTGCTGTCCGTGCCGTGGCGGAGCCCGTTGACGAGCAGCGTGATCATGCGCTGCGTGTAGCCCTGGTCGTCGGGTGAGACGAGATCGCCGATGGCGCGCAGCAGGTCGTACGGGGGGATGTCGGCGCGGACCCCGCCGGTTGTGGCGGCCGTGTCGAGCAGCTCCGTCACGACGGGGAGGAAGCGCTGCTGGAAGTAGGCGGGCAGGCTCTCGTAGGCGGGGTCGCCGGAGTGCAGAGCGGTCTTGAGGCCGCGTTTGGTCGCGACGAACTGCGCGAAGCGCTGCAGCCACAGGGTGAGAGCCTCGACCGGCTCGTGCTCCGCCGCGAGGGCGGGTGCGGCCTCGGCGCAGGCGTCGACCTCGTGGCGGAAGACTGCGGTGATGAGGTCGGAGCGCTGCGGAAAATGGCGGTAGAGGGTGCCCGCGCCCACCCCGGCCCTGGCGGTGATCCGTCGCACGGGGGCGTCCACGCCGTCCGACGCGAAGACCTCGGCGGCTGCGGTCAGCAGGGCGTCCAGGTTGCGTTGGACGTCGGGTCGCACGCGGCGGGCGACCGGCTCCTCGGTGGGGCGATCAGACATGGAATGGGTTCCCTTTGCGCTCCGGAACGATGTTCCGTATTGTGATTGCTGAACGGCGTTCCGGTTTCATTCTAGCCGGACCCGCGACCGGCAGCCCACGCAGGGAGAAGACTCATGCAGTACCGCACGCTGGGCCGGACCGGCATCAAGGTCAGCCCCTACTGTCTGGGCGCCATGATGTTCGGCGCCCTCGGCAACCCGGACCATGGCGACTGCGCCCGGATCGTCCACACGGCGCTGGATGCGGGCATCAACTTCATCGACACCGCCGATGTCTACGGACACGGTGAGTCCGAGGAGATCCTCGCCAAGGCGCTGAAGGGCCGCCGCGACGACGTCGTCCTGGCGACCAAGGCGCACCTCGCGATGGGGGACGACCCCAACCAGCAGGGGAATTCCCGGCGTTGGATCATCCGCGCCGTGGAGGACTCGCTGCGACGCCTGGAGACCGACTACATCGACCTCTACCAGATGCACCGCCCCGACCCGGAGACGGACGTGGAGGAAACGCTGTCCGCGCTCACCGACCTGATGCGGGCGGGCAAGATCCGGGCCATCGGCTCCTCGACCACGCCGGCCGCCGAGATCGTCGAGGCACAGTGGGTCGCCGACCGGCGCGGCCTGCAGCGCTTCCGTACCGAGCAGCCGCCCTACTCGATCCTCGACCGCGGTATCGAACGCGATGTGCTGCCGGTGTGCGAGCAGTACGGCATGGGCGCCCTGGTCTGGAGCCCGCTCGCCCAGGGCATGCTCACCGGCCGCTACCGCAAGGGCGCGGCCCCGGACAGCCACCGGGCCAGGTTCGGCTTCAAACACCTCAGCGACGAGCGTCGTCTCGACGCCGTCGAGCAGCTCATCCCCCTCGCGGACGAGGCCGGCATCAGGATGTCGCACCTGGCGGTGGCCTTCGCGATCGCTCACCCCGGCGTCACCTCCGCGATCATCGGCCCGCGCACCATGGCCCACCTCCAGGATCTCCTCGAAGGCATCGGAACCACGCTCGACGACGAGATCCTCGACCGGATCGACGCCATCGTGGCCCCGGGGACCGGCATCGGCGCCCTCGACATGGCGTACGACCCGCCCGCTCTCACCGAGACCGCCCGACGCCGCCGGCCCGCCACCACCCGCAGCGCGGCCTGACCCCGCGCAGCCCCGGAGCGCGCGGAAGCAGGCTCCGTCGGCAGCCCCGCTCATCCGTTCTCAAGCCCCGAACCCAAGCCCCGAACTTCAGCCCGAATTGAGTCCCGAAGTGGGTACCCCCATGTCCGAAACACTGACGTCCGTCGGGAAAGCCGACGCCGGCCCCGACCCGAGGCGCTGGAAGGCGCTCATCTTCATAGCCCTGGCGCAACTGATGGTCGTACTCGACGCGACCATCGTGAACATCGCGCTGCCCTCCGCCCAACAGGACCTGGGCATCTCGGACGGCAACCGGCAATGGGTCATCACCGCCTACGCCCTCGCCTTCGGCGGTCTGCTCCTCTTCGGCGGCCGTATCGCCGACCTCTGGGGCCGGAAGCGGGCCTTCCTCGTCGGCCTGACCGGCTTCGCCGCCGCCTCCGTGCTGGGCGGCGCCGCCCAGGGCGAGGCCATGATGCTCGGCGCCCGTGCTCTGCAGGGCGTCTTCGGCGCGCTGCTCGCACCCGCCGCGCTCTCGCTGCTCGCGGTGACGTTCACCGAGGCCAGGGAACGCGCCAAGGCGTTCGGAATCTACGGTGCGATCGCCGGTGGCGGCGGCGCCGTGGGCTTCATCCTCGGCGGCACCCTCACCGAGTACCTGAACTGGCGCTGGACCTTCTTCGTCAACGTCCCCTTCGCGATCGTCGCGGCCCTGGGCGCGTACTTCGTGATCCGCGAGCCGGCCGGTGGCCGTAACCGCGCTCCGCTCGACATCCCCGGCGTCCTGCTCTCCAGCCTCGGCCTGGTCTCCCTGGTCTACGGCTTCACGCACGCCGAGTCCGCAGGTTGGTCCGACGCGCTGACGATCGGGATGTTCGTCGCCTCCGCAGTGCTGATCGGCGCGTTCCTGGTCACCGAGGCCAAGGTCAAGGCGCCGCTGCTGCCACTGCGCGTACCCGCCGACCGCAATCGCGGCGGTGTGTACCTCTCCCTGGGCCTCGCGGTCATCGCGATGTTCGGCACCTTCCTCTTCCTCACCTACTACCTGCAGGTCGTCCAGGGCTACTCGCCGATCAGGACCGGTCTGGCCTTCCTTCCGATGGTCGCCGGCATGATCACGGGCTCCACCCAGATCGGCGCCCGGCTGATGACGAGGGTTCCTCCGCGACTGCTCATGGGCCCCGGCTTCCTGGTTGCCGCGGCCGGAATGCTGTTCCTGACCCGGATGGACATCGGCAGCTCGTACGCCGGTCTGGTACTGCCCGGACTGCTGCTTCTCGGCCTCGGAATGGGCACGGCGTTCATGCCCGCGATGTCGCTCGCCACGTATGGCGTCCAGCCGCGCGACGCGGGGGTCGCCTCCGCGATGGTCAACACCTCGCAGCAGGTGGGTGGCGCCATCGGGACCGCGCTCCTGAACACCATCGCGGCCTCGGCCACGACCGCCTACCTCACCGCCCACGCGGCAGGTGCGACGACTCCGGCCGCACAGAAGCTGGTTCAGGCACGGGCCATGGTCGACGGATACTCCAGTGCCACCTGGTGGGCGGTCGGCATTCTGGTGCTTGCCGCGGGCATTGCCCTGACCATGATCAAGGCCGGACACCAGGGCGGCCCCGCGGCCGCGTCGCGCACCACCGAGGACACCCGGGACGAGGTGAAGGTCCCGGCCGGCGCGCACTGAACCGCCGGAGTCCCCGGCAAGGTGCGTTCCCGGGGACTCCGTACGGACAGGGAACCGGCAGAACGTGCCGACCACCGGAATCCGGTTTACGCAGGCGGCGGCTTGAGGGCGGAGTAGGTTCCCGCGGCCGCCGCCAGCAGCATGACGCAGCCCGTGAAGATCAGCCCGGCCTCGCGCAGGCCCAGCCACGTGGCCAGGGCGCCGACGCCGACGACCGGCACCGAGATTCCGGTGTACGCGACGACGAAGAACGCCGAAATGGTGCCGCCCCGATGCGTGGCCGGAGCGGCGTCGCTGACCAGGGTGAGCGCCGCACGGAAGGACAGGCCCTGGCCCGTTCCGCCGCACAGGGCGCCGAGGACGAGCAGCGGCAGGGATTCCGCGATCAGCGACGACGCCACCAGCAGCAGGCCGACGACGAGAGCGCCGCACCCGAGCGGCAGCGCGAGGCGCGCGCCGATGCGCCGGGTCAGCGACTGTCCGACGGTCGAAGCCAGAAAGACCGAGAACACGACGGCTCCGGTCACCGCCAGATTGTCCACGCCCAGTGTCTGTGTCGCGAAGCTCGGAGCGACCGCGGTGAACAGCCCGAGCAGGGCGAAGCCGGCGAACGCCGCCAGCGCGGCGCGTGCGAACACGCCCTTCACCTCGGGCGGCACCGCCACGCCCTGAGGCTCCGGCCGCGGCCAACGCCGGGTGTGCGTCACGGTCTCCGGCAGACGCCAGGTGATCCCGCACGCCACGGTCACCAGGCCCAGGTGAACCCAGAACGGCAGCGTCAGCGGCCACGGGGTGTACTGGGCGAGGAAACCGGAGAGCAGTGGCCCGCATCCCAGCCCTCCCATGTTGGCGGCCGTGGCGGCGAACCCGGCCCGCGCCTTCTGTCCCGGGCGGGCGAGTTCCAGGACCGCCGCGGTCGCCGCTCCGCTCAGCAGACCGGCTGCGCCGCCGGACAGCAGACGGCCCGCGAAGAGCAGCGGCAGTCCGCTCTCAAGCAGGAAGCAGCCCGCACTCGCCGCCGACAGTGCCATGGCGCAGAGCAGCACGGGCCTGCGACCGACCTTGTCCGAGTAGTTGCCCGCCACCATCAACACGGTGATCACCGCCAGGGCGTACACGGCGAACACGACGGTCACCATCAGCTCGGAGAAGCCGATCTGTCGCTGGTAGAGCCCGTACAGGGGAGTGGGCAGCGTCGTCCCGGCCATCCCGATGGCGAACACCACAGCCGCAGCCGGATAGCCGGGCCGTCGGCCATCGCCTGCCTTCACCACACCCTCGCGAACGATCACCCGCGTCACCCTACGATCGGCCACCCGCCCGGACCGTGCATGGCGCGAGGCACTGCCGGGGTGAGTCGTGACCGGCGGCGGGGACCGGCACGGAGGCGGGCGCTCGTACCCGTCCTCGCCGGTGTGATCCGGGGCTCAGCGGCCGGTCCCTAAAGCGCCGAGCAGCATCGGCAGCGAGGAGTGCAACTCACGCTGCCAGTACGCCCAGCCGTGAGTGCCCGGTCCGTAGAAGTGTGTGACCACGTGCCGTGCGCCGCTGCGTTCGAGTTCGCTCGCGAGGGCCTGGTTCTGCCGGTTGAAGTCGGCCTCCAGCGCACTGGTGCTTCCGGGCGCGTCCAAGGGGCCGGTCGTGCCGTCCCCGCAGGACAGGTAGACCGGGATCGACCTGAGGCGCTTGGCCAGGTGGAACGGGTCGTGGGCCGCCCAGACATCGCGCTGCGCGACCGGGTCGCCCCAGACCCTCAGTGGGTCATTGCCCTGACCGGCGAAGAACCCCATGATGCGGTTCACCGACTCGTCGTTCAGCAGCGGGTGCACGGAGCCGGAGTACGCGGCGGCTGCCTTGAACATTCCGGGGTGCCGGGCCGCGTACAGGAGAGCGCCCTGGCCGCCCATCGAAAGCCCCGCCACGACGCGATTACTGCCGGCCCCCCAGCCGTGTTCGAGCAGGAGACGCAACTCCTTGGTGTGGAAGGTCTCCCACGCCGGGTCACTGCCCTGACCGTAGTTCCACCAGTCGCTGTACCAGCCGTTCCAGCCGGCCTCCGGCATGACCACGAGGACGTCGCGCAGGCTCTCCGTTCGCGCGACGTCGGTCTGGGCGGTCCACGACGTGTAGTCCCCGCAGCAGCCGTGCAGCAGCCAGAGAGTCGGCCAGTGCCGGCTCCGGTCGCCCGGATCCCAGCCGTCCGGCGTGAGCAGCCGCACGTTCACCGTCCGGCCGCCGAGCGCCGGTGAACGGACCGACAGGTCGACCTGTCGGTCGGCGACCCGGGTGACCCCGACGACCTCAGCCCCCGTCGACGAGGCGGGCCCGCCCGCTTCCGCGGCCTGCGGCACGGCCGAAGCGGCAGCCGGGGTGGGCGGATTCGACACCAGTGTGAACAGCAGTGCGCCAACGATGAGCAGGAGGCGGGCTCTTCGGGTCGGGACGGCGGCCATGGCGACTCCTGGTGGTGGGCGGTGAGCGGTGGGCGGTGGGCTGTGGGCGGTCGAGGGATGGGGGCCTTCTCGGCCCGGGGCGGGTCAGCCCCGGTCGGGCAGTATGAGCAGTGCGTCGCCGACGGGGCGTTCACCGGCCGCGTCGGACGGATCGTTGATCACGTCTCCGTCGACCACCATGGTGGTCGACCCGCCGCCATCGAGATTGACCGCGTCGCGCAGGCCGAGAGCCCTGGCCACCGCGGCGGTCTCGGGGATGCTCAGCCCGAGCGCGTCCGTGCTGCGTCCGTCGGCCGTGACCAGGACGGTCCTGCCTGCGGCGTCGACCCCGGCGAACGTGCGTGGATTGCGCTTGTGCATCCAGCCGTAGTAGAAGCTCGGGTTGCCGGACTGCACCATCCCGTCGGTGGCAGGCGTGACGTGCAGGCGTCCGTTGCGGACGAGTTCGGGGCCCCCATTGAGAATGCTGGTCGTCGGTGACGGCGAGACCTTGCGTCCGTCGCCGTCCCGCAACGTCTTCTCGACGCGCAGGGGCTGGCCGGCCTGTGCCAGGGCGGTCAGCTCGGCGACGCGGCTGCCGGTCGCCTGGACGGAGCTGCCGCCGTCCGGGAGCGGCCCACCGCGTGGTGACCGCAGTTCCAAGACCCGGCCGCGGCTGTCCAGCACGGCCTCGATGCCGTCGCCACGTGGCGTCTGCCGCCCGTAATCAGGTGTGAAGGCGACGAGCTCGTCGTGGTCGGCGCAGGTCACGTCGTGCAGGGGCAGTGAGGTCGGAGTGTCGTCCGCGGTGCCGCCACAGTTCCTGATCAGGCCCGGAACACGGTCGATGCCGTCCAGGGGCTGCGAAGTACCTCGGCCGAGGACACGCCCCTCCCAGGTGAGCCTGGCTACCGTGCTGTGCCGGCCGCTGTCGCGTACCACCAGGCCCGGGCGCCCACTGACCGGCTCGCTCAGCAGCCGGCCGCCGTAGACACCGACACCGGCCGGATCACCGGGTGCGCCGGCGTTCGGGTCGAGTACGAAGAACCCGGCGTTGATCCCCGCGGTCGCGCCGGCCGCGGCCGCCAGCTCACTGGTCTTCTCGCGGTTCTCCAGATCGGGACCGTACGACGCCTCGAGCCCGCCGCGGAACCGGCCCGGGTCGATGGTGAGCACGTCGATCCGCCACGGGCCACGGTCTGCGGGGTCGCCGTCCCAGCCGGTGTACACGGCGGACCCGGTGTACCCCGCCTTCCGCAGCCGGGTGAGCTCGGCCGCAGCGGCGGACTGTGAGGCGAACCGCCCGACCCGGACCCGCCACCCGAGCGACCCGCCGGCGTAGTCGGCGACGGCCGGCGTCACGACGTCCTCGGCCCGGGCGTCGAAGCCGTCCGCCTCGATGCCGGCGGTCAGCTCATCGGCGCTCGCGCGGTCCTTGAGCGCGGTCGGCGGCGCGTCGGGGTCCGGTGAGGTGGCGCCGCCGGGTATGGCAATCTCGATCGTCCACGCCAGCGCCGGAGCGTCGGCACCGCGCACGATCCGTGTGAGGGTGACACCGGGCTGCAGCGTCCGCGTGCTGCGCGTCTCGCTCAAGCCGACGGCACCCAGCGGCAGGGCGCGCGCCGGCGCCGGACGCGGCCCGGATGACGCAGGCGCCGGCGAGGCGCCCATCACGGCCAAAAGGGCCAGGACCGTCGCCGCGCCGAGGACCTTGCTGTTCATGTACCCCCCTGGGAAAGATCCACCCAGCAAAGGTGCGTGCGACGGTGGCCACCAGTCAAGACGTGTGCACGTCAAACCGGCGAGGGGTGGCGCGGTCCCTGCACCGAAACCTCCGGAGCAGGGACCGCGCATGATTCGGGAAGGACCGACTCTCGTCAGGAGCCGACCCGCGCGTAGCGGAGAGAGGTGTAGCCGCTGTCGTCGGAGTAGATCTGGCTGATGGTCGCGGCCCCGACCGCATCGATCCGCCGGGCCTGCAGCCGGATCGTCGTCGACTTCCGCACCCTGATCAGCTCGTTGATCGGTGCGGTCTGATTGCCACCCAGTTCGGCATCGCCCGCATTGGCGTCGATGATCTGGTTGACGAGTCGCTCGCTGTCCGGCACGGCGGTGCCGGTGGTGACGTTCCACAGCCGCGCGGTGATGAAGGTGTTGACCGGGGGAAGTCCTTGGAGGCGCCCGCGGACGTCTGCGTCGAGTTCGTAGGTGCCGTTCCTGGGGAGAGTGACCTCCAGGGGAGTGTCGGTCCAGGCGTCGGCCGGCAAGTCGACCTGAGTGTGCAGGTGCTCGATTCCGGTGGCGGCTGATGGTGCGGGCGAAGTCGCACTGGTGTCGCTCTGCGCAGCTCCCGCGGTAGTCGTGCCCACAAGCAGTGCGGTCGCCGCGAGGGCGGTGAATCCGGTACGCCTGGTCAGCATGCCTTCTCCTGAACGTAGGTGGGGTGAGATGCTCCTCCACAACGTTCGGAATGCGCATATGCCGGAAATAGCCACTGAAGGAGTGACAGGAGATCGCGGTGGTCCGAAGCGACTTTTTCCGCGGCGTGGGCATAACCCGGACGCGCGCCGGTTCGTGAAGTCGTCGCCCGGGGGGAATTTAGTGGCAGAGAGCAAAGAGCCTGCCGACGTTGCTGGCCGGCCATGCCTGCCCGTGCGCGGCGCCACCACTTCGCGAGACGTGCGTCATGTCCGGCGGGCGGCGCAAGGCAACGGCAACGGCAACGGCAACGGCAACGGCAAAAGCGAGGAGATCGCTCTCCTCGCCACTCCTAACGTATAGCGCACTGGGGGGCTTGCGGCAAGGCCCCGGTGGTGACGCAGAATCATCGGCCGAGGCCACAACCTGCGGAAATGAGGGCGCGACGTGCGTGAGCCGCCCGAGACGCCAGAGGAGAGACAGCCGGTGACGCGTACGCGGCCGACAAGAGGTTCGACAGAGCTGGAGGCGCCGGTGATCGGCTCTGCCGGCGCAGTGCGACGGGACACGACTGCCGCGGAGGCATCACGATGATTGAGCAGTACGTGCGGGATCTTCAAGAGGTCGACGAGACACAGGTGGCGGTCGTCGGTGGCAAGGGCGCCCACCTCGGCGGGCTGTCGCGGATCGACGGCATCCGCGTCCCGGCCGGCTTCTGCGTGACGACGGACGCCTTCCGTCGGATCGTGGCGGAAGTACCGGCGGTCGATGATCAACTCGATCAGCTGTCGCGCCTGAACCCTGACGACCGGGCGACCATCCGCACGCTCAGCGCACAGATCCGCCGGACCATCGAAGGGATCACCATCCCTGCCGATCTCGCGACGGCGATCACCCGCGCACTCGCCCCACTCGGCGAGCATGCCGCCTACGCGGTCCGGTCCAGCGCGACAGCAGAGGATCTGCCGACGGCCTCCTTCGCCGGCCAGCAGGACACGTACCTGAACGTCGTCGGGCCGTCGGCGATCCTCCAGCACATCAGCCGGTGCTGGGCCTCACTGTTCACCGAGCGGGCCGTGACGTACCGCCGGCAGAACGGCATCGACCACCGTACGGTCCACATGGCCGTCGTCGTGCAGCAGATGGTGTTCCCGCAGGCGGCCGGCATCCTGTTCACGGCCGACCCCGTCACGGGCAACCGCAAGGTCGCCACCGTCGATGCCGGCTTCGGCCTCGGTGAGGCGCTGGTCTCCGGCCTGGTGAACCCGGACGTCTTCAAGGTGCGCGACGGTGAAATCGTCGCCAGGACGATCGCTGCCAAACAGCGTGCCGTTCACGCCCTCCCGGCCGGCGGCACCGAGGAGGTGACGATCGACGCGCAGCGGCAGGAGCAGCCCGCGCTGACTGATGCCCAGGTCGTGCGTCTCGTACAGCTCGGGCGACGGATCGAAGCGCACTTCGGCCGCCCGCAGGACATCGAATGGTGCCTGGCCGATGACGGCTTCCAGATCGTTCAGAGCCGCCCGATCACGACACTGTTCCCCATCCCCGTCGCCGAGACCGGCGACCAGGAGAACCATATCTACGTCTCCGTCGGACATCAGCAGATGATGACCGACCCCATGAAGGCTCTCGGGTACTCCATGTGGCAGCTGACGGCCATGGTGGCGATGCACGAGGCCGGCGGAAGGCTGTTCGTCGATGTCACCCGGCGCCTGGCAGCGCCCGCGAGCCGATCGGTCCTGCTGGACGTCATGGGGAAAGGCGATCCGCTGGTCAGGGACGCCCTGGAGACCGTCCTCGACCGCGACGACTTCATCCCCTCGCTCCCGGACACGGCTCCCGGCAGGCCGCCGGCCGGCAGCGCGCCCGCCCCGATCGAGACCGATCCGGCCATCGTCACCGAGCTGGTCGAGCGCAGCCGGGCGTCCGTCGCCGCGCTGGAGCGCGACATCCGGACGAAGACCGGACCGGCGCTGTTCGACTTCCTGCTGGACGCGTTCAAGGAACACAAACGAGTCCTCGCCGACCCGGCGAGCATGCAGGTGATCATGGCGGGGATGGAGGCCACGTGGTGGCTCAACGACAAGCTGCTGGAGTGGCTGGGCGAGAAGAACGCGGCTGACACGCTCACGCTGTCCGCCCCCGACAACATCACGTCGGAGATGGGACTGGAACTGCTCGCCGTCGCGGACGTGATCCGCCCGTATCCGGAGCTGGTGGCGTTCCTTCAGGGCGTCGAGCACGACAGGGACGAAACCCTCCTGGACGAGCTGGCCAAGCTCACGGGCGGGACCGCAGCACGCGACGCCGTCGAGACCTACCTCGACCGGTACGGCATGCGCTGCGCGGGCGAGATCGACATCACGAGGCCACGCTGGCGCGAGCGCCCTGCCACGCTCGTCCCCGCGATTCTCGACAACGTCAGGAACTTCGGGCCGGGCGCCGCCGAGCATCGCTTCGAGCAAGGCCGGCAGAAGGCGCAGAAGAAGGAACAGGACGTGCTGTCCCGTTTGCGGGCCCTGCCGGACGGGGACCGCAAGGCCGACGAAGTCAAGCGCATGATCGACCGGGACAGAACCTTCATCGGGTACCGGGAGTACCCGAAGTACGGCATCGTCAGCCGCTACTTCGTCTACAAGCAGGCCCTGTTGGAGGAGGCGGAGCGCCTCGTACAGGCCGACGTGCTTCCCGAGAAGGAGGACGTCTTCCACCTCACGTTCCAGGAGTTCCACGACGCCGTACGTTCACATCGGGTGGACGTCCGGCTCATCCAGCAGCGCAAGGACGCGTTCAGGGCGTACCACGCGCTCACCCCGCCCCGGGTGCTCACATCGGAAGGTGAGGCCGTCACCGGCGCGTACCGACGCGACGGCGTACCGGCCGGCGCCCTGACCGGCCTTCCGGTCTCCGCCGGGACCGTGGAGGGAAGGGCGCGCGTCATCCTCGACATGGCGGAGGCCGACCTCGAAGCGGGCGACATCCTGGTCACGCCCTTCACGGACCCCAGCTGGTCGCCGCTGTTCGTCGGAATCGCCGGCCTGGTCACGGAGGTGGGCGGCATGATGACCCACGGTGCGGTGATCGCCCGGGAGTACGGCTTGCCGACGGTCGTGGGCGTGGAGCGGGCCACCCGGCTGATCCGCGACGGGCAGCGGATCCGTGTGCACGGGACCGACGGGTACGTCGAACTCCTGCCCTGACCGGGCCCGCGGCCGCCTCCTGTCACCCCGGGGCCGATGGACACGTCACCGCGCGTCGCGCAGCTGAAGAAGGTACGCCGCGGTCAGCGCAACGGCCCGGTCCTCGTCATGCGACAGCTCCACGAGGGCATGCGATGCCGTCGCCCCCGGGACGGCGGCCAGCGCCTGGGTCAGCCGCCCGCGGGCAGGTGCTCCAGCGGTGGCGAGGGTGAGGTGGCCGACGAGCCCGGTGGCGATCCGATCCGCCATCGCCGTGTCGCCCGCCAGCACGCTCAGCGCGTCGGCGGCATCGGTGTCGTTCCGTCCTTCGACGATCATCTCGATGAGGGTCGGGACCGCATCGGCCGCCCCACGTGTCCCGAGGGCCAGAGCCGCATACCCGCGAACCGCGGCGTCCGGGCTCGCCAAGGCCGTCCGCAGCTCCGCAACCGCATCGTCACCGGGCATCTCGGCGAGGGACCGCACAGCACGTTCCCGTACCGCGGCCACCGTCGAGTCGAGGCCCCGCGCCAGCAGGGCGGGGCCGCCGCCGCCCGATCGTGCCAGCGCCCACCGAAGGGCTCCGGCAACGTTCGGCTCCGTCTCGCTCAGCGCTGCCTCCACCAGGGCTTCCACCGGCACCGGAACGTCGTCCACCGAGGCAAGGGCCGCGCGTTGGCGCGCGACGGCGCTCTTCGACCCCAGTGCCTGGAGGAGCGCAACAACCTGGAGGACGTCCTCCCAGCGGGCAGGCTCCGCCGCATCGATCCGGCGCAGCCGCGTGAGCAGGTCGGTCTCGGCCGCGATGCGTTCGCGCGTCTGACGGACGAGGTCGCCGACGAGCGCCGAGGGGGTGAAGCCGGGGTCGTCGAGCGCGCGCCCGATCTCACGCAGTGACAGCCCCAGCGACCGCAGACTCTCGATATGGAAGATCCGCCGGATGTCCTCCCCGGAGTACTCCCGATAGCCGGAACCCGTACGACCGCAGGGCCGTACCAGACCGAGCGACTCGTAATGCCGGAGCATCCGGGCGCTGACCCCGGACCTTCGCGCCACCTCACCGATCAACACGCCCTATCCTCCCTCCTCGCCGGGCCCGCCGAGGGCCACGACGCGCTTCGCCTCCTCGATCGCGAACTCGAAAGCGGTGTCCGGGTCGCGCAGCAGGCGCTGTGTGGCGAGCGCGTGTACGCGCACACGCGGGTCAGGAACCACCGTCGCACCATGCAGAACCGGCACGACGACCTCACCCAGTGCGACCAACGCGCGGCTGAGACTCAACTGCGTCTCCCGCTCACCGCGCCCGAGCTGCGTCGTCAGCACCCCGGCCAAGGCGGACTCCTCACCTTCCGGTACGAGCACGACCGCCGCCCGCCAGGCGGTTCGCGCCACCTGGTCATCCGCGTCGGACAACAGAGTCCGAGTGATGGCCGGCCAAGCCTGCCGGTCCCCGATCTTGGACAGCGTGTGCAGCGCCTGGCTCCGAGCCGGAGCACGCTCCGAGCGGACTTCGCGGACCAGCCGGGGGAGCGTCATGGACACCGGATGGCGGGTGAGCGCCCAGGTCAGCATGTCGCGGACGAAGAAATCGGGCTCGACTCCACAGCGCTCGACGAGCTTGTCGACGAAGCGCGGGTCGGGTGCCGAACCGACCGCCAGAGCAGCCCGCAGCCGCACGGATGAACGGCTGTCCGCCAGCCCCTGGAGCGCTCGCATCGTATCCGCGCTCTGTCCCGTGATCGTCATCTCGACCACCTCCTTGGCAAGCAGTGAAGGCCTTGTCACTGTGTCAAGGTCAAACCGGGACTGCTGCGCGTCCACTGATTCCGTACCGCCGCCCGCGCGGGCCCTGCGCTGGACGCAGGAGAGACCGATCGTGGTTACGCGCCCGTACTCCGAGCAGCACCCCTCGACGTTGGCGGTCGCCTTCGGGATCGACGAGTGGTCGGTGGACGTCGCACCCGAGGACGACGACATCGAACAGGCCGCCGTCTTCCCCCTGCCGGACGCGTTGAAGCTGCTCGGCGAGTTGGACAGCGCAACGCAGCTGGACCCCATCGTCGGTTATCCGGCCGGGGCCATAGCGCCGGGGACCACCTGGCTGTATCGCAACCGGAGCAGGGAGGAGACGCGCGTCGCCCGCTGGTGACGCCAGACAGCGACATCCCCCTGTAGTTCGCGATCGGTTCGCGATCTGCAGGGGGAGTGCGGTCCTGTCTCTCCGACCACGGCCGGAGAGACAGGAAGTGACCGACCGAGCGACGCTCAGTTCTTGCGTGCTGTTATCAGGGCGAAGGAAAGCAATTCTCCGCCGTCGGCGGTGAGCATGTCGATGACAGGCTGGTTCGTGCTCCGCCCGTCCTCCTGGTGCTCGGCGCACGCCTGCGCCCACAGCAGCCAGTCCTGCCAGGCGCCTTGCTGCAGCCGCGCGGACGTGACCTCCACCATTTCGGTGACCGCCCACTGGAAGCGCCACCATTCCGCCGTGTGCCAGGCGATCGCTTCCCAGCCGACCAGCGCCTTGATGTGGGGCGGGACCGCCCCGAGCTCACGGACCTCCCGCGTCATGGCCGGAGTCGCCATGCCCAGTTGTCCGCCAGGGCGGATATACCGGACCAAGTAGGGCAGGTAGCTGTCCGCCGTACCGAAGTACTCGAACGCGTCGACGCTCACAATGGCGTCGAAGCTCTCCTCTTCGAACGGCAAGGCGTGCGCCTCCGCTCGCACTGCCTCCACTTGGCCGCCGACATCTGCGTCGGCGAAGACAGCCGCCGCCTCCTCGGGGGCGACCCACAAGTCGGCAGCGACAACCTGGACGCCGTACTCGCGGGCAAGGAACACCGACGTCGCGCCCTTGCCGGAGCCGAGGTCGAGAATCCGCATCCCCGGGCACAGATCAAGGTCCCGGGCGAGGTCCTCCAGCAGCCACAACGGGTTCGGACCCATGTCAAGGCCGAGTAGCCAGGCTGGGTCATAGCGGGAGGCGCGCGGATAGCGGTCCGGACGTACGAGATCACTCAAAGCAGTCACGAGCACGGACCCAAGCCGACTATCGCCCCCGTCGCAACCACATTTCGCTCGGCAGCCCCACCTCTCTGACCGGACAGACGTCGAGCCTGCCCGCGCTGAAAAGGGAGCAGCAGAGCCCCCCCGGGGCTTCCCGCGGCCGGCCAGTGCCCGGTAGATGCCGGACAGGTCGGGGCCTCCACTCCTCGCGACGGGTTGATCAGTCCTGCGCCACGTTCGCCGCGGTCACATTCTCGATCACGCGGCCGAGTTTGGTCTTGGCGCGGGTGAGGTCCTGGATGCGTGCGGCGATGCGGTCGCGTTCGATGGTGAGCTGGTCGAGCATGGCGGGGGTCGCGACGCCGGTGCTCACGCACGGCAGGAGTTCGACGACGGTACGGCTGGAGAGGCCGGCCGCGAAGAGGTCCTGGATGAGCTGGACCCGCTCCAGGGCTTCGTCGGGATAGTCACGCTGCCCACCGGGCGTCCGCGCCGATTCCAGGAGTCGCTGTTCCTCGTAGTAGCGCAGGGCCCGCACGCTGACCCCTGACCGCCTCGCAAGCTGTCCGATGCGCATGACGCGGTTCACTCCCTTCGCGCTCATACCTCACGTTGACGTCAGGTTCAGGCTAGCAGTACCGGCTCCGGGGGCAGGTCTGGGGCCGATCGATCCGTTGCGGGCACCGAGATTGATCGTGACCCGGTGGCGGACCCGAGGGCATTCACGCGGTTCACGTACGCACGGCGGTCCTCGCGTCGTGCCGGGATCGCAGCAGCCTGCCGAGGGTGCATGGGCGTCGACCGTGACGGGTGGCGTGATCCCCGTAGTGGCGCAGGCCCCCACGCTCCCCCCGCCCGATCGGCAACCTCACCCATCCGCGCCTGCCCTCCTCCGGCCGGGCGGCAGTTGCGGCTTGCACCTCACGTCAACGTCAGGTTCTAGAGTGGCGGGCGTCGGATGAACACATCGTTCCGGCCCGTCAAAGTAAGGCAGACCATTATGCGCGCAGCCCGGTTCCACGAATACGGCGGAGCGGAGAGCCTGGTGATCGAGCAGGCCCCCGACCCGCACCCCGGAGTTGGTGAGGTCCGTGTCCGCGTCGCGGCGGCCAGTGTCAATCCCATCGACTGGAAGCTGCGCGCCGGCGCCCTGCAGCAGCTGATTCCCCTGGATCTGCCCGCCATTCCCGGGCGCGACGCCGCCGGGGTGGTCGACGAGATCGGTGACGGAGTGCAGGGGGTGAGCATCGGCGACCGCGTCTTCGGGCTGGGCGGTGTCACCGGCGCAACCGCGGAGCTGGTCATCCTCTCGGCCTGGGCCCACGCCCCCGACGCGTGGAACGACGAGCAGGCCGCGGGCGCCGGTCTCGCGTCCGTGACCGCGATGCGCGGCCTGAACGCGCTCGGCCCCCTCGCGGGGCGCACCCTTCTCGTCGAGGGAGCCTCCGGTGGCGTGGGCAGCGCGGCGGTCGAGATCGCGGTAGCGCAAGGTGCCACTGTGATCGGGACAGCCAGTGAACGCAACCACGAGTTCGTCACCGCACTCGGCGCCGTTCCCACCACCTACGGCCCCGGCCTCGCACAGCGTCTGTCCGTTCTCGCCCCGCGCGGAGTCGACGCGGCGCTCGACACCGCGGCCTCCGGATCGCTGGACGACCTCGTCGCGATCACAGGTGACCCGACGCGCGTCGCGACGGTCGCCGACCATGCGGGCGGGCAGCGCCTCGGCACGCATGTGGTCAACGCGGAGAACGACTCCACCCTCCTGTCCGCGGCCGCGGAACTGGGCCGGCAAGGCCGCTACACACCCCGTATCGAACAGGCCTACCCCCTGGAGCGGATCGCCGACGCCCACGCGCACGCCGAGCGCGGACGCACCCGAGGAAAGCTCGTGATCTGCATCTGAACAGACCGATCTGTATCTGAAACAGGCCCACGAGGTAGGTAACCCGCAACGTGCGGGGCCGTAGAGCTTGTCCTTGGTCAGGTCCAGGGCGGCGAACAGGTGGCGTACTCCGCCGTAGCGGTTGTCGCCCGGCGCCGTCGGCGGGGCTCGCGGTCGGGGTCCTTGTGCTTGCCTCCGCGGTCGGCCCACTGCCGGCCCGGGTGCGGCATCAGATTGAGCGGCCCGAACTCGTCCATGCAGAAGACGATTTCGGGCTCGCTGTCCTCGGGTATGACCTCGCCGTCAGCGATGGCGTAGAGGTGCTCGACCCGCGCTTTCTTGGCCGCGTAGTCCGGGTCGCTGGAGGTCTTCCACGTGTTCAGGCGTTGAAAGGAGACGCCTTCCTCGCGGAGCAGGATGCGCAGGACCTCGTGGCTGATGTCGTCGACCACCCCCTCGGCGACCAGGAAGTCCGCCGGCTTGGTCAGGCTCCAGGTCGAGAACGGCAGCTCTCGATCTCACGAACCTGCACACGTCCAGCCACGTGATCATTCTGGCCCCGTCCGCCGCGCAGGGAAGCACCCACGCGGCAAAACGTCACGAGGCAGACGTTGTCAGCGCGCGGGTCAGTTCGGCGTCGTATTGATCGGCGTCGAAGTGAAAAGTCGGAGGGCGTGCTTCATCAACGGGCACCTGCCAGTCGGACCACTTCACGATCCTGCCGTGACGCTGCACAAACACGGACAGGTAGCCACAGCATCCGCCCGTGCACTCGGGCTCACCCAGCACTACACGTCGTCCCCCGCCGGTTGCCCAGAGGGGACCCTGGCCATCGGCCGGCAATGCCTCCTCGGTAAACGGGCCGCGGCCTCCCTCTCCGATCGCGGCTGCCACCACTTCCGCGCCATCGATCCGGAAAGACAACTGGGCAGCCCATCGGGGGCCTGGTGGCAACACGCTGATCTCAAGCCGATTGAACACCCAAGCACCCTACGGGAGCACTGGCAGCCTCAGTTCCGTTCCTATGGTCGGAGGCGGGCATCTGGCTGACCATCAGGCAACGTCCGAAGAGGCGAACGTTGCCTGATGCGGCACCAGCACGTTCCCGCAGACGGGAAGCAGGAGTGGCCGGCGCCGAATGAACACGCACCCAACCCGCCTGCACCGTCATGTACTTAGTGGAGGCAGACCATCTGGACGCCGACACCCGCCAGCCGCACGCCGCGACCGTGATGGGCGGTGGATCCTCCGTCTCCCTCGGCAGCGGGCGCGGCGTCATCGCCCCACCGACGGCAGCCCGCACCATTACAGCGCACTGAACATCGACGCGAAGCAGCTCGACACGATCGACTTCACTGCCCGTAGGACCGCCGATGCCGCGCTCCTGGCGCACTTCGAGCGTTGGGACGAGAGCCTCCCGCAAGCTGATCGCCAACGGGGACACCCTCACCCCACGCCGCATCCACGCGCTGCCGGTGGGCCACCACCGGGAACGCGTGCCCGGCGTCACGCCGCTCGACGACGCAGCCCACCTCATGTCCCCCTTCTCCGGCGAGGGTCCAACCTGGTCATGCTCGGCGGCGCCGAACTCGCCCAGGTCATCGCCACCCACCCCGGTGACAGCGAAACAGCCCTGGCCGCCTACGAAGGGGCCCTGTTCCCACGCAGCGCAGAAGCCGCCGCAGAAAACCTCAAGACGACGCGGTCCGCTCCGTCGGGTGATCAGGCGGTTCGCCCTACCCGGAACGTCGTCGTGTACAGGCGTTCCTCACCCGGCTCCAGGAACGTCATGGACCCGTCCTCCCGGGCCGCGGTCTCGCCCTGCACGTGGTGCGTGGAGGGCTCGAAACCCACGGCGTAGGCGCCCTCGCGCAGGTGCATCCACTGGAAGAAGGACGGGAACTGCGCCTGGTCGTATTCCAGCTCGAAGTACATCCCCAGGCGGTCGTTCACCAGCCGGGGCCGTACCGAGCCGTCGGCGTCCGGTTCCAGTTCGTGCTCGTAGACCTGCTCGACGAATCCGGACAGCGGTCCCGGCATCTCGGTGTTCGAGACGCCCTGTTCGGTGACACTGTCGCTCTGCCACACCGTGCGGCGCAGCGGCATCTCGTAGCGCGCGCCCTCGTCCAGGAAGGGCCAGCCGACGTTGATGTGGTACAGGAACATGTGCGGTGTGGGGTCGAAGCCGGCGTTGCGCACCCGGTCGATGAGCCGGATCTCCGTGCCGCCGAGATCGGCCTCGATGCGGCGGGTGAGCCGCAGGTGCTCGCCGAAGATCGCGGCCTGGCGGACCTCGCCCTCCGCCCAGAGGACGCAGTGGTCCTCGTCCTGCCACTGCTCGCCGTAGCCGGTGAGCCGGGCGGGCAGGTTGCCGACCCGGCCGTGCAGGGCGTGGGAGGCGGAGAAGGAGGCCGCTCGTGCAGTTCGAAGGGATCGACGACGAAGCGGCTTCGTCGCTCGTGGTGCTCGCGGACGACCTGTCCGGTGCGGCGGAGTGCGCTGCCCTGCTGTCCTGCTGCCGAACGATCGAACTCGGCCAGGCCGCCTCGGGTCCGCCCGGGCGGACCCGGGTCATCGACCTCGATTCACGGCGGAGCAGCGCCGCCGGGGCGGCGCTGCTCGTGGCACACGCGGTGCGCCGCCACGAACCGGCCGGCGCACGGCTGGTGAAGAAGGCCGACTCGCTGCTGCGGGGCCATTTCGCCGCGGAGGCCCGGGCGTTCGGGGAGGGGGCGGAAGGTCTCCTGGTGATACCCGCGGTCCCCGCCGCCGGCCGGACCGTCCGCGACGGGGTCGTACGCCTGCACGGAGTCCCGCTGCACCGTACCGAGGCCTGGCAGGCGGAACCCGGACCGCCGCCCCGGTCGGTGGCCGAGGCACTCGGCGCTGCCCGCACCGTCGCCGTACGCCTGGACGACGTACGGGCCGGAGCACGGAGGCTGGAACACCGGCTGCGCTCCGGTCTCGCCGCCGGCACGGCCCTGGTGTGCGACGCGGATACGGACGCCGACCTGGACGCCCTCGCAGGAGCCCTGCTCACGCTGCCGCGGACCGTACGGACCATAGGAGCCGGCGGGATCGTCGCCGCCCTGGGACGGCGGTCCGTCAACGGGGGACAGCGCACCGACCCGGGGGGACAGTGCACCGTCCCCGGCCGGCCGGCACCGGAGACCCTCCGTTCGGTCGCTGTCGTCGTCGGCACCGCACACCGCGGCGCGGCTGCGCAGATCGCGCAGCTGTCGGCCGTGGTGCCCAGCATCTGCTCCTTCGAGAAGGAGGCCGTGCTCGGATACGAACACAACACCGTCCGGCTCATCCAGCGGGACCGCGGCGGCACACTCCAGGAAGCCG
>NZ_JBITIE010000036.1:51272-53836 GCF_044458665.1 Streptomyces sp. NPDC050422 | reverse complement strand
CGCCGCCGGTCCCTCGACCGCTATCTGCTCGATGGTGGTGTCGCTCATCTGGCGTCTCCTTGATCATCGGATCCGCCGTTCATTGAACACTCCCGAGCAGTTGTGGCGTGGCTGACACCTTTGATGTGGCTGGGCGTCGTTGTCCGTTCTTCGGACGAATGCGATCGGCAGGCCCACGAGCAAGCAGGTGCGCTCACCGAGGAACGCCCATCTGCATGCCGTGAGCTGCCGCACGGAAAGAGGTCTGGAATCCGGCGTGATGTTGTTCAGGGGCCGACCACAGGGGTGAGTGCGCCTCCGGCTGCATGGCCGTTGACAATGGTCCACAACAGGTCGCCGCTGAGCGGGTTGTGAGCCCAGTGCTGGAGATACCGGGAGTTGAGGAGCAGGGTGAGTTCGCGGTGCAGTTGTTCTGGAGTGAGGGCGGTTGTGTGGGAGAGGACGTCTTCCGCGGCCTGTGCGTGAGCGCTGTCGGACGGGAGATGTGAGTCGAGCGCCAGGGCGAGGAGGCGGGATGCCGGGCCGGCGTGGCGCAGCTCCCGCTTGTGACAGACACGCAAGGCCCAGTCCGCGGCGCGACAGCGGCTGCTTCGCCCCGGTGCCCGTGTGAGGAGCACCGGGTCCGTGAGGTATCCCGTGATTCCTGAACCCGTGTGCTCCGGGCCGGTGTCAGCGCAGTGCAGCCAAGCGGTGTCCTCCAGTTCTGCGCGAGCCGCCGTGGGGAGGCCTGTCCGCATCGTGCGGAGCAGGCCGGCAGGGATGTGCACGCTTCCTGTCGATGTGGAGCGCAGGGCGCACTGAAGGGCCAGCAGGCGGGCCGGCGGGCTGGTGTGCCGGGGGAGTGTGGATGCGAGGTAACTGAGTAGTTGTTTCTGATCTCAGCTCGGTGATGTGCTCGCTGGACGACGTGAGTTCGTTCATCAGCTTCGTGAAGCCAAAGAGAGCGCCACAACATGCTGGATATCCTCCCGGTATGAAGATCACGGTGGGGGGCGTCACGTCCGGGATGGGATTCGGGGCGGCGGCCTCGCTCGTCAACAACCTTTCGTCACCGTATGCAGAGCTAGGAATGCCACTTAGAGGCACTTTCTGGGCCAGCTCTGCAAAGGTACTCAGCCTGCTGATGGACGCGGGTTGGTCCTGGGCCGCGCTGGCGGTGGCGGTGGGCTGGCTGGCCAGGACGCGGGTGCGAGGCGCGCTGGTCGGGGCCCTGGCGCTGCTCGCTGCCACAGGGGCGTACTACGTAACGGACGCACTTGTCTCGGGGGCTGGCACGGATATGGTCGCGTGGACGCTTGTGGGCCTGCCGTTCGGCCTGGTTCTGGGTGCGGTAGGCGCGACCATCAGGCGGCCTGGGTGGATCGGCTTGTGCGCGGCGTTGACGGTTCCGTTGGGCGCCGCCGTGCAGATGATCGTGCTGCCACCCCGGCCGCATCTCACGCTGACCCCGGCCATTGTTCTCGCCGAAGTCATCGTCTGGACGGCTGCTGTGTTCGGTGCGGGCTTGGCTGTCTACCGTTTCTGGGTGGAGAGGCGAGCGGAGCTGTCCGGACAGCGTGTTCAGTCCAGCTGGTGAATGGTGCAGTCCGGTGCGGCGGTCAGAGACGGGCTGATGCGACGGCTTTCTGCCGTGCGAGGCGTCGGGTCATGAGGGTGATGGCCGCCCAAGTGATCAGGGTTTCGGAGTGCTGGACGAGCCGCTCGTAGTCGCGGGCATGGCGGCGGGCGTTCATCATCCAGGCCAGACTTCGTTCGACGACCCAGCGGCGGGGCAGGACGATGAAGCCGGAGGTGTCCTTGGGGCGGCTGACGGTCTTGATGGTCAGGTTGAGGTGGCGTTTGGCCCAGGTCACGAGCTTGCCCGCGTAGGCGCGGTCGGCCCAGACGATGGTGATCTCGGGGTGCATCAGGCGGAGGCGGAAGAGGACTTCCTTCGCCGCTGCGGAGTCGTGCAGGTCAGCCGGTGTGACCATGACCAGCAGGGGCAGGCCACGGGTGTCGACCACGAGATGCCGCTTGCGTCCGTTGATCTTCTTGCCCGCGTCGTAGCCACGGCTCTTCTTGCCGACGGTCGAGGCCGCCTTCACCGACTGCGAGTCGATGATGCTGGCCACCGCTCTGGGTCCTTTGCCCATCTCCAGGCGGATCCGGCCGACGAGGACATCGCGGATCTGCCCGATGACACCGCGGGCCGCCCAGCGGGCCATGAAGCCCCAGACGGTCCTTCATGGAGGAAAATCCGCAGGTAGAGCCCGCCATTTGCAGCCGGTGTCCACGACATAGCGGATCGCGTCGACGATCTCGCGGCGGGGATGCCTCTCCGGTGCCCCGCCGCGAGGTGTGTCACAGGCCGGGGTCGGCAGCAGCGGCTCGATCAAGGCCCATTCGGCGTCCGAGGTGTCCGAGGGATAGCGGGGACGGCGCATCTTCTTCTCCGTTGGTGAACTGCGGCGGGGGGGGGGCCCCGCCCCCCCCCGCCCCCCCCCCCCCCCCCCCCCCCCCCCCCCCCCCGACCCTAGAGAGCGCGCGTTTCGGTGTGGTGCCGTGAGGTGACCGGTGCGCAA
>NZ_JBITIE010000036.1:0-51262 GCF_044458665.1 Streptomyces sp. NPDC050422 | reverse complement strand
GGGGGCGGGGGGTTGGGGGGGGGGGCCCCCTTCGTCGCCCGGTGGGGGGGGGGGGGGGGGGCCCCCCCCGCCCCCCCCCCCCCCCCCCGCCAAGGAACGGTCAGGCGCTGCTGATGAGGTCGAGGGTGGATTCGATGGAGTTAAGCTGGGCGACGATGTGCCGTACCCATTTGTCGTTCGGGTGGGCGGCGGCGTGCGGGCCGACGGTGCCGGTGATGAACCGGCGGAACTGGGTGAGCTTCTCGCCCACCACCTGCCGTTCGTAGGCTTCCAGCGCGGCCCGCTCCGCGCCGAGCTGGTAGCCGTCGGCGCGCGTCCAGATCAGCGGCGGCCAGCCCTTGGACGCGGCCTCGTCCTTGAGCGCGGCCAGGCCGGAGCGAACCTGGCTCTGGGAGAGCGCGCTGGCGCGGACCAGTTGGTGCAGGACCAGCCCGGCCGGACGTGCTTCGAACAGCACGAAGCGGACGGTGTCGGCTTGCCGTCTGGCGGCATCGCCCTTGCGCCGTGAGGCGCGGGCCACGGCTACTCGCCCCGCAGCATGCGGGCGAGCTCTTCGTCCATGTCGACCTTGCCGGTGTCGACCGCCGTCTCGATCCAGTCCAAAGTGGCTTTCACCTTGGCGACGTTCTGATGGACGATGGTGCGTTCGTCCTCCGACAGCTGTCGGTCGCGCAGGCCGGGGACGGTGCGGCCGGCCGCGGCGACGAACGAGTGGCAGGCGGTGACCAGGTCCAGGAACTCCACCGTGCGGTCGATGCTGCGGACCGCCGGCGCGACCGGGTTCGTCCGGTCGAAGTGGTCGTGGGCTTGCCGACTGCGCTCGGCCTGGGCAGAGTTGACCTGGAAGCGGGCGGTCTCGTCGCTCATCGCTTTGAACGCGACGTCCGGCCTGCGGAGCAGGCTGGTCGCGGCGGTCGTCGCGACGTGCTCGTCGCGGGTGAACTCCTCCACCACCCGGACCTTGTCCTCCGCCGACACTTTGGCCGCGACCTGCGGACGCTTCAGGAAGTCGGTGGTGACCGCGGCCGCGACCTCTGTATCCCGGGCCAGCGAGTGGATCGCGGTGACCTTCTCCTGCGGCGTGATGGGCGTCTCGACCTGCTGGCCGACCTGCCGGTTGGCGTCGTCGGTGGTCCAGCGGGCCTTGCCGTCCGGCGGGACCAGGATCGTCGCGAACCGCCTCTCCTCGTCCTTGATGTTCGCCAGCGCCCGGTGGACCGTGTAGGACGCGAGCCCGGGGCGACGTCGTTCCTTCGGCCACCGCGACGCCACCCACCTGGTCGTTTTCACCGTGGAGACCGTCAGACCGATGTCCTCGGCCAGACGCTTCAGCGACTGCTCGACCGTGTACTCGCTCTCCCCGACGACGCCGCCCCGCTGGCGCATCGGTTCGACCTCCAGGGCGCGGTCCCCGATCGTGAACTGGCCGCGCGTCTGCTGTTCGACGACTTCCCGCAGCTCGGCCACGATCTGTTCGTAGCGGGACTGGCTGACGGCGCCGATGGTCTCGTCTTCCTCGGACATGGCTTTCACCATCCAAGTGCGGCCCAGGGCAGGGCACTTGGGGCCATGACATGACAGGGACCGCATCTGTTTCCGAGAGTCGGACCGTAAATAAGAAGATCACAAGGAATGACCGCAATTGACCGTTCCGTGAACGAATCTGGTCCAAGGGTGCGTTCGGTCAGTGGTCACTGTGAACGATCCGAGAACGGATCCTTTCGGCGCCGCCAGGCCCTCACGACGCACCTCCGCGAGCAGAACCGGGCGTCCGAACGGCGATCGACACCTGCCACCCAGCGAGCCCCGCACTCTGGGCACTCGACCACGCCGGCCTCGTCCCGGACAGCCGCCAAACGCTTCCGCAGTCGCTGTTCCTTGCGCCACTGCCTGGAACGACACACCGACGAGCAGAACACCGCCCCCGGCCGGGCATCCGGCCTCAGCCGTTCACCACAAGCCCGACAGTCCCTCTCCCCGGCCCTCTCGGCACCCTCAGACACCGGTCCAGGCTAGGGCGCAAACCTACCCAGAACCTGGGATCGGAAACAGCTACTAAGGAAACTGGTGCAGCACGTGCCCGGCCGGGGTGGCGAGCACCATGTTCAGGCACGGCGCCGGGCCAACGATCGGCAGATCGCAGGCGGTGGCGACGTCGTGCGTTTCCCACGCGAGGACGACCTCGTCCGCGCCGGCCGCCGCGGCGATGTTCGCGAGCTCCGCGATCCCGGCGAGCGCCTCCTGGCCGACCTTGAGCGGACGGACCCAGACCAGCCCGACCAGCTCGCCGCGCACCAGCGGGATCATCAACGGGCTCGGCACGCTCCCCTCGCCCAGCGACGCTGTGTACGTCTCCTTCGCGACGCTAACCAGACCGTTCCACCTTCGTGCATCCACGAGAGCCCCCTCCACCTGCCGTAACCGATCAACGCCGACCCTGCCACGCAGGGCGATGCCTGTCAGCGAGATGATCAGCCAGCCTCCCGGCCGGATGCGGTGCGGGATGACCCGCGATCTGGACACCCGAAGGCACATTGTCCGGTAGCTTCTGATGGACGGTCAGGATGTGCTGTTCGGGGGTTCAGGTGACAGGGATCGAGATTGCGGCCGGGTACGTCTTCGCGTGGGCGCTGGGCAAGGCCAAGCGGGTGGGCCGGCGCGCGGACGCGGAGGTCGACCAGGCTCTGGACGTGGCGTTGGACCGGCTCGATGGCCTGGTGCGCGGCAAGCTGGGCGCGGATCCGGCGCTGGACAGGCTGACCGAGGAGGCCCGCTCGGGGTTGGAGGAGCCCAGCGCGCGCACGCGGCAGCGGGTAGTACTCGCTCTGGAGGATGTCGCAGATGCGGAACCTGGATTTGCCGAGGAGTTGGAACACGCGATCCGGCACGTGCAGGCCCTGTACCGGACCGCTGGCGGAGTATCCGCAGGTGGCGAGGGGACGGCCGTCGGCGGGAACGTGGACATCCGGGCCGACCACGGGTCCGTGGCCGCCTGGAGCATCAGGGACGTGACCCTGGGGACCGGGAGTGACGAAACCCCTCCGCCGCCGGGACCTCCCCAGGGCTGAGCGACCCCGGCGCCTCACCTACCGCGAGCCCCGACGAGTCCCGGTCGATCCAGGCCCTGAACGGCGGCATCGCCGCCGGCACGATCCATCAGCTCAACCAGCACGTGCACCAGCCGCGGCCCGTCCCGGTCGACCGGCCGCGGCCGGTCGAGGAGTGGACCGCGCAGCAACTCGGCGTCCACCCCGCCATCCACGGCACCACCACGCCGGAACCCGACAACGGAGCCTTCGTGCTACCGGCTTACCTCGAACGCGACCACGACCATAAACTGCGCGACCGCCTGAACACGGCCTCCTCCGACTGGCGGGCGGCGTTGGTGATGGTGCGCGGTCTGTCGTGCACGGGCAAGACCCGCACCGCCTACGAGGCCGTCCGCTCCTGCCTGGCCGACTGGCAGCTGGTCTTCCCCAAGAACGCCAGCCGGCTCCTCGCCCTGCTCGACGCCGGCGCCCTCCCCGAGCGCACCGTGCTGTGGCTCAACGAGACTCAGGACTTCCTGAGCGGCCCCACCGGGGAGGAGGCAGCCGCCGCGCTGCGCAGCCGTCTGGACGAGCCCGGGCCGCTGGTGGTCTTGGGCACGCTGTGGCCCGAATACCACCGCATCCTGACTATGGCGCCGCAGCCCGGCCAGGACGACGCCCACCACGGAGCCCGCGCCCTGCTCGACCGGGCCCAAACCGTCGACGTCCCCGCATCCTTCCCCGACCAGGCATTGAAGGGCCCTCGGGCCCAACACGACCGCTCGTTGGCCGCAGCCCTACGCACCGACAGCGGGGGAAAGATCACCCAGATCCTCGCGGCCGGCCCCCAACTGGCCGATCACTACAACCAGGCGACCCCGCCCCACGGCCCCTATGGCCACGCCGTCATCACCGCCGCCGTGGACGCCCGCCGCCTCGGTCACACCTCCCCTCTGCCCGCCGCACTCCTCAAAGCTGCAGCCCCCGACTACCTGACCCCGCAACAGCGCGCCGAGGCCCCCGTCGACTGGTTCACCCACGCCCTCGACTACGCGCGAGAGAAGATCAAGGGGGTGGCCGCGGCCCTGGAACCCGTTGCCAACCCCGAAGGCATGGGCGCTCTCCCCGGCCTGTACCGCCTCAACGACTACCTTGACCAGCACGCCCGCACCACCCGCCACTACACCGTCCCCCCGGACACCTTCTGGACCGCGATCCACGACCACACGGCAAGCACCGCGGAACTCACCCAGCTGGCAGGCCAGGCCGAAGACCGCCTCCGATACCGCATCGCCGTGCGCTTGTACCGGCGGGCCGCCGACGCTGGCAACCCGGACGCCATGAGGAAGCTGTCGTGGCAGCGGGAGCGGGCTGGGGATGCCGCGAGCGCGGAACGCCTGTACCAGCAGGCCGCCGACGCCGGCGACGGGGCCGCCCTGGCGTGGTTCGCAGAGGTGCGGGAACAGGCCGGGGACGCGGCGGGCGCGGAACAACTCGCCCAACGGGCCGCCGACACCGGCAATCCGGACGCCCTGGACCGGCTCGCAGAGATGCGGGAACAGGCCGGGGACGCCGCGGGCGCAGAACGACTCGCCCGATGGGCCGCCGACACCGGCAACCCGTTCGTCCTGGACCGGCTCGCAGAGATGCGAGAGCGGGCAGGGGACGCCGCGAGCGCGGAACGACTCGCCCAACAGGCTACCGACGCCGGACACCCGCTGACCCTGCAGCAGCTCGCAAAGATGCGGGAGTGGGCCGGGGATGCCGCGGGCGCGGAACGACTCGCCCAACGGGCCGCCGACGCCGGCCGCCCGAGCGCCCTGGACTGGCTCGCAGGGGTGCGGGAGCGGGCTGGGGATGCTGCGGGCGCGGAACAACTCGCCCAACGGGCCGCCGACAGCGGACACCCGTTCGTCCTGTACTGGCTCGCAATGACGCGGGAGCGGGCTGGGGATGCTGCGGGCGCTGAGCGCCTGTACAAGCAGGCCGCCGACGCCGGACACATGGACGCCCTGCAGCGGCTCGCAGAGATGCGGGAGCGGGCTGGGGATGCTGCGGGCGCTGAGCGCGTGTACAAGCAGGCCGCCGACGCCGGACACCCGGGGACCCTGGCTCTTCTGGCGTGGCGGCGGGAGCGGGCTGGGGATGCCGCGGGCGCGGAACAACTCGCCCAACGGGCCGCCGACACCGGATACCCGCACACCCCCTACCTGCTCGCAAAGACGCGGGAGGAGGCTGGGGATGCTGCGGGCGCTGAGCGCGTGTACAAGCAGGCCGCCGACGCCGGACACATGGACGCCCTGGGTCGGCTCGCAGAGGTGCGGTGGGAGGCTGGGGATGCTGCGGGCGCGGAACGACTCGCCCTACGGGCCGCCGACGCCGGCGACCGGGACACCCTGGCGTGGCTCGCAGAGGTGCGGGAGCGGGCTGGGGATGCTGCGGGCGCGGAACAACTCGCCCAACGGGCCGCCGACGCTGGACACATGGACGCCCTGCAGCGGCTCGCAGGGGTGCGGGAGTGGGCTGGGGATGCTGCGGGCGCGGAACGACTCGCTCAACGGGCCACCGGCGCCGGACACCCGGGCATCCTGAACCTGCTCGCAAAGATGCGGGAGCGGGCCGGGGAGCACGAGGACGCTGAGCGCCTGTACCAGCGGGCCGCCGACGCCGGCTACTCGTACGCCCTGGATCGGCTCGCAAAGACGCGGGAGGAGGCCGGGGATGCCGCGGGCGCGGAACGTCTGCGGCGATTCGGGCTGGAGACGGACGGTTCACCGGCTCAGCCTTGGACTGAGAACGTACACGATGTCTCATGAGACACACCAAAGTCTGGTGAACGACGGGCACCGGACAGTCCTGCACCGCACCGAGGAGACCGTGATCCTTTACGCCCGGTCCGGTCGTGTCGTCACCCAGCATTGGATGGACCTGGCCGTCGCCGCCATGGCACTGCGCCCCGGGACCGTGCTCGACGGAGAAGCGGTGATCTGGAAGGAAGGCCGCCTCGACTTCGGGGCGGCCCAGTCCCGTGCAGCATCCGGACCAGCTCGGGCCCGCGCCCTCGCCGTTCGGCACCCTGCCTCCTACGCGGTGGGGTTTACGGCACGCGCAGCGTCACGAGGGAAGGGCCGGGCGACGCGACCGCTTCGTGGCCCGACGTCCTTACGCGGCCTGGTCAGCGACGGCCGGCCGGGCTCGGCACATTCCCCTCGCCCAGCGACGCGGTGTGCATCTTCTTCGCGACGCCGACCAGTCCGTTCCACATCCGTGCTTCCACGGGAGCCCCCTGCCGTCTGCTGATCCGATCACCGCACCCTGCCACGGGGATTGAGCCCGTGGCAGCGGGATGATCAGCCAGCGTGCGGCGGGGGAGGAGGCGGATTCAGGCGGTGGCCCGCTGCCGGGTGCCGGGGTGGCTGTGCTGCTCCTCCCCTCCTGGATCACTGTGCGCAGCATGGCGGCGATCTCGGGGTTGGTCCCCCTGCGGGTGGCGAGGGAGCGCAGGTACGGCTCCGCTCCCTGGAACGGGCCGGAGCGGGGGTGGAGCGTCACCAGGGCGCGGTGGGTGCCGCGGTTCCGGTGATGGCACCAGGCGTCGATGTCAATTTGCCCCTCGGGTGCGGCGACGTGCCCGTCGACGAAGCCTCCCTCGGTCCGTGTGCAGCAGTTCCAGCCGCAGTCGCTGATGCACCGCTCGCAGGCGAGGGTGCCGTTCATGTCCGGGTAGCGGCGCTGCCCTCGCCTATCCGGCGAGGTTGAGGTTGTGCAGGCGTGCGATTCCGAGCATGGCGTGGTGGACGCCGTGGCCTTTGAGGCGGCAGTCGCGGAGGATCTTCCAGGTCTTCATGCGGGCGAAGACGTGCTCGACGCGGGCGCGGACCTGTTTGTGGGACGTGTTGTGGGCCTGTTTCCAGTCGGGCAGCTCTTCGCCTTTGCGGCGGCGGTGGGGCATCACGAGCCCGGTGCCCGGATAGCCGCCGTCGGCGATCGTCATGGCCTTGCCGACGGCGGCCTTCGCGCCGGACTCCTCCCATGCCTTGCAGTCGTTGCGGTTGCCCGGCAGGGGCCGGCCGACCACCACGACGAGCCGGGTATCGGCATCGATGACGGCCTGGTGATTCGTGGAGTACTGGTAGTTCTTGGACTGCTTGGCGATGGTGTGGTCGCGGGTGGGCACCAGAGTGCCGTCCACGGTGAGCACGGTGTCCTTGCGGAACCGCCTGCGGGGCTGCAGGGCAAGGGCGGGACCGAGGTGGTCGATGATCCGGTCGGCCGCGGACTTCGAGATACCGAAGAGCGGGGCGAGTTGGCGCAACGTCAGGTTCGTGCGCCAGTAAGCCGCCACGAGCAGCACCCGGTCTTCCAGCGGAAGGGACCACGGGCGGCCCTTGCGGACCGGATCTGCACCTTCGCGGCGCAGCACGGTCACCAACTTGGCGAAGGGACGCGGGCTCAGGCCACTGAACGGGGCTATCCAGACACCTCACGGCGCTAAGCCGTCAAGTCGGGACAGCGGGTACGAGCTCACTGTTCGATTTGGAGGGCCCTGCCGGTGGTCATCAGAGAGCGTCCTTGATGTGGCCTCGGGCGAAGTCCCATGGAGCGGGTGCGTTGGTGGCCGCGTATTCGTCTGCGATGCCGAAGACGCTTCCGCATCCTGGGCATTCCGCCTGGCCGAACAGGTGCGGTAGCCCCCAGGCGAGCCGTTGCTGGCCATCCCGTACGGCCGTCTCGTGTAACATCCTCCCGGTGCCGGTCAGCTCGTCCGGGATGGCCGGCCGGAGCGGGACCTGGTGGACATCCCCCAGATTCCAGTCGCGGATCGAGGAGTAGCAGCCGTAGTCGCCGATTGCGATCGTCACCGGTGCGTCGCAGTGCGGACAAGCGACAGTGACGAAGGAATCGGTGAAGTCGTCCAGGGCCTCGAACCACAAGGGCTGGCCGTCGAACGCGAGCATGGTCCGCAACCGGCTCAGGTAGATCTTCCCGGTCAGGCCAGGCCGCAGCCGTGCGGCGGCCAGGGCGCGAAGCTCGGCCAAGGTCGCCGCACGGCGTGCCACTTCTTCGTCGGCGCCGTGTGGTTGAAGGAGGCCACCTGCTATGGCTCCGGCCAGATCGAGCGCCCAGTCCCCGGCGCCCTCGGTCTTCGCGATGTCCGCCAGCTGAGGCAGTGTGGCGATGCTCGCCAGGGTGATCGTCCCCTGGTGGCACAAGCGCCCCCAAAGACCGTCGATGGCCTCCTGGTCACGACCGACAGCTCGGTCCAGCAACCCGGGTATCGCGTGTGCCGGGCCGTAGGCGTCGTGGAGTGTGGACCAGTCGATCATCCGGTGATTCAAGCATGCTGCGGAGCGACCTCCTGGGGCGGTGAGTCGTGAGCGGGATCACCTACGCCACCGCCAGTGCTGGGGCCTGCGGCGTCGGGAACGCGGTGCGTTCATCGAACAGATGACGGTTCTTGAGGCAGTGGTGGAGCTGGCCCAGCATCCGGTTGAACAGATTGCGCTGGCCAGCGGCGTGCCAGTCTCCGTGGTCGTCACGTCGCCGCCGGTAGTGGGCTTTGGCACCTGGCGAGGCAGTGATCGCTGAGAACGCCCAGAGGTAGCCGGCGTGGTTGAGCCGGTCGTTCTTCACCCATCGTCTGGTGATGCTGGACTTCTTGCCGGAGGCCCGGGTGACGGGTGAGGCGCCGGCGTAAGCCTTCAGGCCGCGGGCGTCCGCGAAGCGGGTGCGATCGTCTCCGATTTCGGCCAGCACCCGGGCAGCAAGCTGGATACCGAGGCCGGGGAAGCTGAGGATAATTTCGGAGTCCGGGTGCTGCGGGAACGCCTCCTCGACGGCCTGGGCGAGGTCGTCGGCAGCGATGCAGGCGGCCGTGAGCTGTCCGAGGAGGGCGAGCGTCTGCTTGCCGAGCGCGTCCTCGACAAGCTCGGGCTGACGGGCCCAGTCGGTGCGGAACGCCTCGCGCAGCCGCTCGACGTCCGACTCGATGCCGCGCTTGCGGCCCGCACGCTTGAGAGCCGCCGTAATCTGGGTGCGAGTCAGGCTCGCGGCCTTGGCCGGTGTCGGCGCGAGCTTCATCAGCTCTCGGGCCTCCGGCCGGCACAAGCCGTTGTCCCACTTGGCGAAGGCATCCAGAGCAGCGGGGTAGTACTCGCGCAGCAGCGAGCGGAGCTGGTTGGCGGCCTGCTGCCGGTTCCAGACCGCGTCCTGCTGAGCGCGGGCCAGTACGGCGATGGCACGGGCCAGGTCGCTGTCGTTCGGCAGCGGCCGGTGGGCATGCATATCCGTGCGCAGGATGTTCGCCAGGACCAGGGCGTCGCCAGGGTCGGACTTCTTGCGGGACACCGCGTGCCGGTCGCGGTAGCGGGCGGCAGCCATCGGGTTGATCGCGAACACCTTCCGCTTGCCTGCCCGCAGCACCGCGACCAGCAGACCGCGGGAGGTCTCTATCGCGACCGGAATCGGGGTCTCCTCCGTGTCGCCGTACTCGGCCAGCAGGTCCATCAGGCTCCTGTAGCCGGCCGCGTCGTCGGTGATGTGTCGCTTTGCAAGTAGCTGACCGGTGTCGTCGACCAAGGCAACGTCGTGTGTCCTCTCCGCCCAGTCGATGCCGCAGTAAATCAACCTTTCCTCCCCAGGGATGCAATGTTTGCGCTGGTTGCGAGCGCATGCGGGCCACGCAGCGACCTAATTCCAGGACTCGACCATCCGGTCGGTCCGCCACCGCACTAGCCGTTCGTGGCACCAGCGCACCCCACGGGCCCCGGTCTCCTTGGGAGCTCTGACGGCTCTGGACTATCAGGAGGTCGCCGTGCGGCGGGCTCGCACCACCAACACCAACGAGTGATCAAGCGGACAGTGTTGACGGTGATGGCGACCTCGAAGACACCGAACGCCGCCGCTCTGGATAAAGGGATCGAGTGCCCAGACGGCTCCAGGCGTACGGTCGGTGCCCGCGAGGCTGCCACCACCTGCACTGTGGAAGACCGGGACGACGGAAGAGCATCGGTCCCCGGCGCTCGAACGGACTGGTGGCAACCCCCGGCTCCCACTGCCCGTTACCAAGGAATTAGGACGGCTCCGACGCCGTGATCACACCAGGCACCACAAGATCGTTTCATGGTGCCCAGCACAACGTCGAGAATGCTCCTATGACTGAAGAACTGGTGAGGTTCATCGAAGCGCGGCTGGATGAGGAGGCCGACTTGGCCCGGCGCTGTGACGGTGACGGATGTGGGAAGTGGTCCGCCCGCGGACACACGGTCGACTTCTGTCAGGTTGATCTCTCCGGATTCCACCCCGCGATTGCTCTGCATGTGGCTCTGCACGACCCGGCCCGCATCTTGCGCGAGATCAAGGCAAAGCGGCGCCTTCTGGCCCGGCATGCCCGCGACCCCTGGCCGTGCCACGACCTGCGTGATCTTGCTTCGCCCTACACCGACCATCCTGACTTCCCCGCACGGGCCTAAAGCGGCGCACCGCACGAGCAGAGTGCCCAGCGAGGCCGCGTGCCGGACCGAGCCGCACCCACTGAAGATCATTAAGGGACAAGTCTTAGGGCTTGCAGATCATTAACACGTCGTCTTGATCTTGTTGCCGGGCTCGTCGGTCAGGGCGAGGATCCTGGCCTGGAGGGTTGTGAGGGCTGCGGGTGGGGTCGTTGCGGGCGGGATGGTGACTCCGTGGGCCTCGAACAGTCTTCTGTTCTTCAGGAGAGTGCGGTGCATGGCCGTACGGCTGCTGCCGAAGAGCACGGCGAGAGGTTCCGCGGCCAGGGCGACTCTCAGGTGGAGCACGGTGGCCAGGACTTGATCGGGGAAGGTGAGCCGGGGTGGGCGACCTCGTTGGGTATCACCGTGGGGGGCGAGTGTTGCGGTGAGGTCGTCCAGTTGGCGGTGGGGCATCCCGGTCAGGGTGGGATCGGCCAGCAGGGCCCGGTCCCACCGATCGGCGGCAGCCTGCGGGGCCCGCGCCGCCGGGAAGGCAGGGCATGGCTGGGGGTGCAGGGCATAGTTCCAGTCGCCGTGGAACGTGTGCCGGGTAAGCGGCAGGGCGGCCATCTCCGCGTCCCCGATCTTCACTCCTGTGGGATAGCTGTTGGTATCGAGGGCGGCCCTCACGCGCAGTCCGGTGCGGGTGGTGGTCGCCGCGATGCTGTTCACGATGACTTCGTGGCTGGTCAGCGGGCGGCCACGCCAGTTCATGGTGATGTGCGAGAACAGCCGGTGCTCGATCTTGTTCCACTTCGATGTGCCGGGCGGCAGGTGGCACACGGTGATCGTGAGCCCGGTTTCGGCGGCGAGGCGGGCGAGTTCGAGTTTCCAGGCCCGGGTGCGGTAGCCGTTGGAGCCGCCTGCGTCGGCGGTGATCAGCAGTCGTGTTGCCCGCGGGTAGGCGGTTCGGCCCTGGCCATGCCACCAGCGGCGGATCGATTCCACGGCGAACGCGGCGGTGTCGTGATCGGTCCCGACGTTGACCCAGCCGGTGTTCGCCGCCAGGTCATAGACCCCGTAGGGCACTGCCTTCCCCAGCTGTGGATCGGGGAAGTCGTTGACGCCCACCAGCACCGGCTCGCCGGTCGGCCGCCACTGGCGGCCGCTGTTCTTGAACTCGCCGACGAGCTCCTTCTTCTTGGTGTCCACGCTGATCACCGGCTCGCCGGCGTCCCGGTGTTCTCGGGCCTGCTCGTTGAGATAGCGGAACTGGACGTCACGGTCGGCGTGCTGGCCGCCCTCCAGTGTCTTGGCGTTGGCCTGCAGGCTGAAGCCTTCCTCCCGCAGCAGGTCGGCGACGGTATCGGCACTGACCTTGTGCCCGGCCCGGGACAGCTCGCCCGCGAGGGCGCGGGTCGACTTCACCGTCCACCGCAGCGGCGACATCGGATCCCCGCGCTCATCCGGTTCGACCAGCGCCAGCAAGGCCGGCCGCAATCCCGGGTTGAGATCCGTGACCCGTTTGCGCCCTCCGCCCGGCCTCCGAACCCGCCCCAGAGGCTCCCCGCCGGCTTCAAGCTCGAACACGCCCTTACGGACCGTCGTCTCACTCACCACGGCGGCCCGCGCGACAGCCCGGATGCCGCCATGCCCCAGGATCCGGGCCTCCCCGGCCATCAACAGCCGCCGCTGCCGTTCGTCCAGGTGCGGGAACAACACCGCGAACCGCACGGCAAGTTGGTCACAAGTCATGTCCGAGATGCGCATACCACACCAACGAGCCCCTGAACGGGAAGCAACACCTTAATTCCCCGCAAGCCCTTAGGCACATGGCGGCGCTGGTGCGATCCGTCAGCAGGGCACCCAAGGAGGCTAGGTCGGGCTCTTCCGCAAAGGGGCTGGTCACCCCGGCCACAGTCGGCCGGCGACGCTTCGACGCCGGCCGAAGGGTCTTGACCGCAGTGTCCTGGCCCATGACGGACGAAACCCACCGTGCGATCCGGCCGAGCATCCTGTATTTCGGCATGCCCGTGGTCCTGCTGACCACCGAGCACGACGACGGAACCGCCAACCTCGCCCCGATCTCCTCCGCTTGGGTCCTGGGCCAGAACCTGGTCCTTGGCCTCGGCGATGCGAGCCAGACGGCACGCAACGTCGCCGTACGCACCGAGCCGGCGCTCAACGTCGCCGTGCTGGACCTCTGAGAACAGGTGGAGCGCCGCGCCCCGCTCACCGGGGCCGACCCGGTGCCGGAAAATAGGCGCGCGGTATACCGGCACGAACCCGACAAGTTCGTGCCGCTGGCTTCACCCCGCCGACGCCGATCTCGTGACCCCGCCACGCGTCGCAGAGTGCGTCCTTCAGCCGGAGGCGCGCGCCTGCGCGCTCACGCCGGGTGGGGAGGGCGGATTCTTCGGAGACCGCCGCTCGGACCGCGTGAGGTCCCCGGGCCGCCGACCAGCGGCTGCGGTTTCGACACGGCCGCACCACCCGCGTAGCGACCGGGGCGCGTATCACGACCGCGGGGACGTGCGCGCGGGCAGTTCCACCGTGATGCGCAGGCCGCCGGTGTCGCGCGGGGTGAGGGTGAGGGTGCCGTCGTGTGCGCGAGTGATGGTTGTGACGATTGCCAAGCCGAGGCCGACGCCCGACTGGTCGGTGTGGATGCGCTCGGTGCCCCTCTGGAATGGTTCGGTGAGCGTCGAGACCAGGCGTGGAGTCAGTTTCTCGCCGGTGTTTTCGACCGTGAGCATCACGGTGCCGGGGTGGGCGCTGGTAGTAACCCACACCATGCCCTGTTCGGAAAGATTGTGGACGATCGCGTTGTGCACGAGGTTCATGGTCAGTTGCAGCAGGAGCGCTGGCGATCCGCTCGTGCGGGTGATGTCGCCGCGGGTCTCGATGGTGACGCCGTTTTTTTCTGCGAGGGGGAGCAGCGTTTCGGTGGCTTCTTCCGCCATGAGGGACAGGTCGACCTGTTCTCGGGTGAAGGACCGCTGGCCGACTCGGCTGAGCAAGAGCAATGCTTCAGTGAGGTCGATCGCTCGGGTATTGACGGCTTGGAGGCGGTCGAAGACTTCGCCGGTGTCGTGTGATGGATCGGTGCGGGCCACCTCGAGAAGTGATTTCGAGATTGCCAGAGGGGTGCGTAGTTCGTGCGAGGCGTTGGCCGCGAATCTCTGCTGCTCGGCGACGTGTGCTTCAAGCCGTTTGAGCATCGCGTCGAAGGCATCGGCGAGCTCGCGGAATTCGTCCTGGCGGCCCGGCATCTGGATACGGTGCGAGAGCGATCCCATAGCGGCCGTGCGGGTGGCGTTGGTGATGCGAGCCAGGGGGGCGAGCATACGGCCGGCGAGGATCCATCCTCCCAGGAGGCCGAACACGAGGAGGAACACCATTACTGCGGCTGCCGTTGGCGCGAAACCCTGCACGAAGTCGGTGACCGGGTTTCTTTTCCATGCCCCCTCTTCGTTGGTTTGCAACCACCCCTGTCGCAGGAGGAACACTCCTGCGGCGGCGAGCGCCAAGGCACCGGCGAGCATGAGGAATCCGGCGTAGCTGAGGGTGAGCTTGAGGCGGACACTCAATCCAGGCGCTCTATCCACGGTTCTCGCTCCCCTCTCCGGCCTGCGGCTGTACATCGATTCGGTAGCCGACGCCGGAGACCGTGGCGATGATCCACGGCTCACCGAGACGCTTGCGCAGTGCCGAGACGGTGATGCGCACAGCATTGGTGAACGGATCGGCGTTCTCATCCCAGGCGCGCTCCAGAAGTCCCTCGGCGCTGACGACACCGCCCTCGGCGGCGATGAGGACCTCGAGTACGGCGAACTGCTTGCGCGTCAGCGCGACGTAGCGGCCGTCTCGGTAGACCTCGCGTCGGAACGGATCCAGCCGCAGCCCCGCGATCTCACGGACCGGAGGCCGGCTGTGGGCACGCCTGCGGTCGAGCGCCCGGAGCCTGAGGACGAGTTCCTGCAGTTCGAACGGTTTCGTGAGGTAGTCGTCGGCGCCGAGTTCAAAGCCGGATGCCTTGTCGTCGAGGCGGTCGGCTGCGGTCAGCATGAGGATCGGCATGCCGCTGCCCGAGGCGACGATGCGTTTGGCGATCTCGTCACCGGAAGGGCCGGGGATGTCGCGGTCAAGGACGGCGATGTCGTAGCTGTTGATGCTCAGCATTTCCAGGGCGATGTTGCCGTCGCCCGCGATGTCGGCCGCGATTGCTTCCAGGCGCAGGACATCGCGGATGGCTTCCGCCATATAGGGTTCGTCCTCAACGATCAACACACGCATACTCTCGATGTTACGAGCGGGCACATATCGTCCGCGTATCAAAAACGGGCCTTGACCCCGAATCCTGAACACGGGTTATACGGCTTGTGCCAGCGTAGTTGGTGTGAGTTGGAGGGCGTCCTCGAAGGCGATTGGTGATCGTTGTCCGAGGCGGGAGTGTCGGCGGCGGGTGTTGTAGCGGTTCAGCCATCGAAAGGCGTCGAGTCGGGCCTCGCGCTCGCCTGGCCAGTTCTTTCGTCCTTGCAGGGTCTCGCGTTTGAAGGTCGCGTTGAAGGACTCGGCAAGCGCGTTGTCCGCGCTGGAGCCGACCGCGCTCATGCTTCGCCGCACCCCTGCTGACCTGCATGCTTCGGCGAATGCCCTGCTCGTGTACTGGGCTCCGTGGTCGGTATGCATGATCGATCCGGCGAGGCTGCCACGGGTGCGGATCGCCGCCGCCAGCGCGTCGGTCACCAGGTCCGCGCGCATGTGGTCGGCGATCGCCCAGCCGGCCAGGCGCCGTGAGGCGAGGTCGATGACGGTCGCCAGGTAGCAGAACTTCCCGCCGTCGATGGGCAGGTAGGTGATGTCACCGACGTACTTCGTGTTCGGGGTCGTGGCGGTGAAATCGCGGCCGATCAGGTCCAGCGCCTTGGCGGCGGCCGGGTCTGGGACGGTGGTGCGGTGCCGGCGGCGCAACCGGATCCCTTCGATCCCGGACGCCCGCATGATTCGGGCGACGCGCTTGTGGTTGACCGCCTCGCCGTTCCCCTCGCGAAGCTCGGCTGTGATCCTCGGGGCCCCGTAGGTGCCATCCGACTCCCGGTGCACGACCTGTATCCGGGCGGCCAGGCGGGCATCGGCCGCATGCCGGGCCGCCCGGGCCGCAGCCGTGCGACGCCAGTAGTAGAAGCTCGAGCGGTTGACGCCGAGGATGCTGCAGAGCCGCTTCACGCCGTGACGGCGCTGGAGGTCGGCGACACACTGGAAGCGGTTCACCAGCGTGTCTCCCCGGCGAAATACTTCGCCGCTTTGCGCAGGATCTCGCGCTCCTCCTCCAGCTCGCGAACCTTCTTGCGCAGGGCCGCGTTCTCCGCTTCCAGCGGGGCCGGCGGCTGGGCCGGTTCCTGCGTCCGGCGTCCCCGAGGACGACTCACGCCGGCCGCCCGGACCCAGTTCCGAAGCGTCTCCGGGTTGATCCCCAGATCGGCTGCAACCGACCTGATCGTCGCGTCCGGCCGCGACTCGCACAGCGCGACCGCGTCCGCCTTGAACTCCGGCGGGTAGTTCTTCATCACCACGAGATGTCCGTTCTCAGATCCTCAGGATCCAGTGTCTCGTGTGTCCAACATCAGGGGTCAAGGCCCCTCGTCGATTGCGGTCACAGTGGATTCCCTTCTGGGTTGCTTTCAGTGCCGAGGACGGCTTCCACCACATGCCTGGCGTGCCGTTCATCGGATCGGACGGAGGCAATCGGAACGCCCAGGACATCGGCGACGGTGTGGGGCGGCATGCCGCGCAGGTGCCGCAGGACCATCACGTCGAGCTGCTGGTCGGGCAGCCGGCTCAGCACCTTGAACAGCGCACTGGACTCCTCGTACTGAGCGAACCGCTCCTCGTCGGACGCCGCCCCCGCCATCACCACGGTGTCGAACGCGGCAGCCCCGAAGTCCGGGCGGCCATCGACATGCGGGGCCCTGGCCATCACGCTGCTGCGCAGCACGGACCAGGCGAACCTCACCACGTCGGAACTGGCCAGCGCCTCGTCCCAGCGCAGTTCCAATATGTCGAAGGCGTCATTGACGGCCTTGTACGCCAGGTTGACGTTGCACAGGAAGGCGTCCGCGTACCGCTCGTAGAAGTCCCACTGGAGTTCCTTGAACGCCTGATGGTCGATCGGCGGCACATCCGGGCTAGTGGAAACCGCCGAGGGCCGCTCGATACACCGGTCGATCCAGTCCTGCTTCTTCTGCGCCTCCAGCGCCGCCGACGCCCACAACCTGCGCATCGGCCACGTCGGGATGTGCAGCTCCTGTACCAGGCTCTGTGTGATCTCCCACCGGGGATACAGTCCCGCACCCCGCAGCAGCTCGGAGATCTTGGACTTCGCCCATCCCGTGCGGGAGCGGAGATCGCTGATGGTCATCCCGCTGGAGAGGAACTTCACGCGAAGCGGCTCCAGCCACGCCGGAGGCAGCCCGGATTGCCGCGGTCTACGCGGCCCGGCTGAAGGAGCTCAACGAGTCGTAGGCCGGTGCCCGGTAGGGAACGGGCAGGGACCAGAGGGCCGGGTGCGGCCGGTCGAGCCGGGCCGGCTGCACCCGCAGCGGCATCAACGGGCGGGCGAGCGCCGCCATCTCATCGAGCTCGTCGCGGTGCCGGGGCAGTGCCCGGCGCAGTGCGTGGTGGAGCCGGAGGAACGCGGCCGCCTCCTGCTCGGTGTAGGGGCGCTCCCGTTCCGCGGTCAAGGCCCACGATGTCTGCCCCGCTCCGCTGCCGGCTTCGTGACGGATCAGGGCCTGCCCGTCGCGCCGGATCACGGTGATGGAGGCGATCTGCGGATGGTGTTCGGCGACGTCGATGACGTCGGGCAGTGCCCGGAAGCACGTGCCGTGCCCGCTGCGTGTGGTGAATCGGCCGGTGCCGCCGATCTGGAGGGATCGGGCGTAGCAAAGTGCTGTTGCCTGCAGGCTGTCTGCCTCGCGGACGGCCAGGACCACGAGGTCGACCAGGTAGCCGTCGGCGGCGAACGGGAGCGCGCTGTCGAGGAACTCCGTCACGCTGCCGGGAGCGGCCTCGATGAGGACGTCGCCGCGGCGGGCCCGTACGTAGGCTTCGGCTTCGGCGAACCATGCCCGGTAGTCGGCCCGGATCGCGGCGCCGGCGTTCCTGGGGTCGTCGCGCAGCAGCTGGTAGTAGTCGGGGTGCGAGATTTTGAAGTCGTCACCCATCAGGTGCGTCGTTCCCTGGCGCATCGCCCGCCGGACCATCCTCGTGGCCAGCAGCTTTCCCGCGCCGGGCTGCCCCAGTACGTACACCGCCCGAGGATCCTCCCGGGCGACGATGCCGCCCAGGTACGACGGCGCGATCAGCTCGTCGAAAACCCACCGGTGTTCGGCGTTGGAGAGCCGGTGGTAGTCGAGCCCGGGCGACTGCCGGCGGGGCTGGGCAATGCGTCGGACCGGTTCGGCGAGCGCCGCGGCCCGGCCGACGTCCCGGTGAACCGCCAGCCGCTCATCCTCGGGCAGGTCGCGGTGCACGCGGACCTCGGCTCGGGCGAGGTCAGGGGTTGAACGTCGCCGTCTCCCGGGCACTCCAGGGACGGCGCCACTCGTACCCCACGGCTCGGTCAGCTGCGGCCCGTCGCTGCCATGTGCCGGCCACGATCTCGTTGTCGTACAGGACCGTGCCGTCGCGCCGGACCACAGTGATCCGGTCGGCCAGCTGCTCCGCCTCGATGGCCGACAGGGTCTCCGGCAGCCTCGCCGTACAGGTGTCGAGGTTGTCCCACGCTACGTACCGGCCGCCCTCGCCACTGGCTACCCCGGTCAACAGCCGATCCAGGGTGCCCAGCTGACTCCACGCCTCCGCGGTCGCGACCACGATGACCTCGATCCGGTGACCCGACCGCCGGTACGCCTTGGATGAGGTGCGGAACTCCATAGCGTCGGCGAGGGCGGATTCCACGACGGCGTCGAACTGGTTCAGCCGGACGTGTTCCTCCACCGGGGACTGCCAGTGGCTCGTGTCCGGCCGGACGTTCACGCCTGCGGTACGGACATCGGCAGCTAAGGCGGCGAAGTAGTGGGGGTGAGCGGGCTTGTAGAGGTCGCGGCAGATACGTACTGCACCGCCCCGGCGGGCGAGGGCAGCCTGGACCAGGTCCGCGACCTCCGTTTTCCCGGCCCCTGGTGGGCCGCCGACGATCACCGCGACTGGATGGTTTTGCCGCACGGCGCCCTTTGTAGACGCCGGCAGGATCAGCCGCTGGAGCACGTCAAGGCTCTCTCGTGCTGACAGCTTCTTGGCTGACACGCCGGCTTCCTCCATCGTTCGTCGATCTCCCGGGTGGGCATTGCCGAGCGGTGCTGGCATGTGGGTCGTGAGCTTCCCGGAGGCGGTGCCCCAAGGTCAACAGTGCCAGCGTACGCCACTCGTACGCACTTCGTACGGCAAAAGGATGTGAAGCGTACGCACCATGGGGTAGTGTGCGACTTAGGAGGTAAGTCATGTCCGAGTTGTTCGACGCGGTCGACGCCCTGCTCGCGTCCCGCGCCACGCTCCCGCCACCGGCGGAGCGCAAGCGGCTGCGCTCCGCGCACGGCCTGACGATCGATGAGGTGGCGACCGCACTGCAGGTGCGCCGGGCCACGGTCAGCGGGTGGGAGTCCGGGAAGACCGAGCCCCGCCCGCCGGAGCGCGACGCCTACGCCCGGCTGCTGGACAAGCTCGCGGAGCTCTACCCCGCCGTCGCTGCGGCCGACGCGGCCGTGTTCGTCCAGGACGATGCGGTGCCGGCCACGTTCACCGCCGTGCCCGCCCCGGCGGAAGCGCGGCCGCTGTCCACAGGTCCGGCGTCCGAGGCTGCGGACATGACTGCAGCCGAGAACACCCAGACCAGTTCCGCTCCCGCCGCTGCTCCGGTGGCCGCGCCGCGTCCGGCGCGCACCACCAGGCCGACGTCGTCGACCTCGCGTCGTCCGGGCGCGAAGAAGGCGGCCCCGGTCGGAACCCCGGAGGGCGGCACCGACCCGCGGTTCGAGAACGGGCCGTTGGCGGTCGTCGATTTCGAGGACGGGAAGGTGCTGGCGTACTGCGTCGGCGGCCTGGTCCTGGACGTGCCCGCCAAGTCCCTGCCGTCCCTGGTCGACTGGACCCTGAAGGAGGCGAAGCTCGGTCAGCCGAAGCTGTCGGGCCCGGGACGGCCCGCCGATCCGCTGCTCGTGCTCACCGAGGCCGCGTGCGAGCGCTACGGCCTGCCCGTCTCGTTCACGGCGGAGGAGAAGGGCGCCGGGCGGATCCCGGAGAGCCACAAGGTCATCAAGCAGCTGGTGCGTGCCGACTGGAAGCTGACTAAGCGTGGGTTCGGGCCGTGGGCGCGGATCTACCGTCCGGCCAAGGGGGCGGACCGCCAGTGCGTGCAGCTGTGCATCCCGTCGTGGAACGCGCTGGACGCCCGGTTCTGGGGCGGCGCCGCGCAGCTTCCGCCGGCGGAGCTCGCCCGCGTCCTGGGCGTGTACGCGTCGCGGGTGATGACGCCGCGCGGCTCAACTGCCGTCACCGGCCTGGAGCTGATGACCGCGCTGCACCCGCCGACCCACGCCGTGCGGGACGAGGAGACCGGCGTCCTGCGGCAGGCCGAGACCAAGACGCCCGGGTCGCTGGGCAAGGACCCGGTGGACTGCGCGCCGTGCGAGGCACCGGACGGGCACCCGCTCCTGGCGGACCTGCCGCGTTTCACCGTCCGGGGACCGGACCAGAAGCTGTTCGAGGAGGCGTACGACTGGGCGCGGCCGATGACCGATGACGAGTGCACCTTGCGCTACCTGGTCGGCCTGGACGTGAACATGGCCTTCGCCGCCGGCGCGAACGGGCTGAACGTCGGCCTCGGTGAGCCGACGCACGTCAAGAACCCGGTGTTCGACCCGAAGCTGCCCGGCTCGTGGCTGGTCGACCTGTCCCACGTCGACCTGTCGAAGGTGAAGGTCGGCAAGGAGCAGGTGAGGCTGGACGGCAGCCTGCTGCCCTCCCCGTTCACTCCGAAGGGCGACCGCCCGACGGGCCCGGCCTGGTATGCGACGCCCACCGTCGCTTACGCCCAGGAGCTCGGCTACGACGTGACGCCGATCGAGGCGTGGGTGCGGTACGAGAACGGCCGCTACCTGGACGGCTGGTACGGCCGGCTGCGCGACGCCTACCTCGCCACGATGGCCGACCTCGGCGTCGATGCCGACCTGGCGCCGCAGGACTTCCTCACTGCGATGGACGGCTACAAGGAGCGCGACCCGGAGCTGACGATTGTCGTCTCGGCGATCAAGGCGACGGTGAAGGGCGGCCTGGGCAAGCTGCGCGAACGCCCGCGTGGCGAGGGCTGGCGGCCGGGCGAGCGGTGGCGCGCCCTGGAGCGCCCGACCTGGCGGCCGGACATCCGGGCGGCGGTCATCTCCCGCACCCGGATCAACCTGCACCGCAAGATCGTCAAGCACGCGGCGTTCACCGGGCAGTACCCGATCGCGATCCTGTCCGACTGCGTCGTCTACGCGTCCAGTGGGCCCTCGCCGCTGGACTTCCTGCCCTACCGGGAGGGCAAGCCGCTGCCCGGCGGCTTCAAGCTCGGGGTCAACCCCGGCCTGGTCAAGCACGAGGGCACCCAGTCCGTTCTGTGGGGCGAGGAAGTCCGCGAGCGGTTCAACGCCCCGGAGCTCAACCTCGCCCGGTCCATCAAGGACGGCACCGTCACCGACGTCGACAGCGGAGAGTAGGAGAAGGCCACGATGAGCCTGATCGGGGACGGCCTGGACGCCGCGGTGCAGAAGGCGTTCACCCGCCCGGCACCGAAGAATGCGGGCCCGCAGATGCGCTACCTGGTCAAGCAGCTGGGCGGCACCAAGGCGGTCGCCCAACTGCTGCGAGTCTCCCAACGCACTGTCGAGCGGTACGTGAAGGACCAGATCAAGAAGCCGCGCCCCGGCCTCGCCGCGCGCATAGAGCGCGAAGTGAAGAACCGGTGGCAGCCGCAGATCCGGGCCAAGGCAAAGGCGAAGGCCGCGTCCACGGGCGGCATCGTCATCGATACTCGGGCTCGCTTGGGCTACACCGCACCGATCGGATCGACGGACCAGGACCGCATCCGGCACCTGACCATCGCCCTGCCCCCGATCTACGCCGCCCGCCTCTTCGATGCCCAGGAGCAGGGTGCCAGCGACGCCCGTCTCCAGGAGATCGCGGCCGAAGCACTCAAGGAGGTCTACTTCCAGGATGGCGGCCGCCGCGCCGGCTCCCTGGACGAGGTCCGGTTCACCGACATCGAGCACCTCGAGTTCGACCTGTAGCCCCGCCATACCCCGAACAACCCGCGAGCCCCGTGTGACTGAGCGCTTCAGTTGGCGAGTGAGTGGTTGAGTTGGCGGCACCGAGTGCTGGCTGTCGAGGATGCGGTGGATCACGGTGAGGTTCTGGGCGGGCTGATCGTCACCGATACACCGCCTGACCCGGTGTGCGAGGTGGTGGGGCTGGTGTTGTGGCCAGGACGTGCGACAGGTCCGGCCCGCATGTATCGCGGACCGGACCTGGTGGGTGTGAGTGCCTGGCGGTGGGGTGCGGGTGTTACGGCATGGTGGCGAGCGGGATGTCGATGTAGGACTCGTTGTCCTTGGGTGAGGTGATCTCGAGGGCGGCGGGGATGGTGTTGTCGTCCGCGAAGAACGGGTCGTAGCTGTCGATGATCAGCTGCAGCTGGTGTCCCTTGGCGAGGACGTAGTGGGCGGGCTGCAGGCGGAAGGTCACCGTGGCGGCCTGCAGGTCGGTCAGGGTGTAGGGAGCGTGGGTGATGATTGCGGCCCGGCCGGTGGACGGGTCGCAGTCCAGCAGGTAGGTGGTGAAGGTTGCGTTTTTCGTCTGCGTCCTCACGGTGAGCCGGGCCTCCAGGTCGCCCTGGACGCGCATCGGCTGCTCCAGCGGTGGCGTGGTCCAGACGGCGGCGACGTCGCGCTTGATCTCGGCGGTCTTGTAGACGTGCGGGAGTCCCACGCGCTCGGACAGGCCGGTCTTGATGAGATTGGGCGCGACGACGATGCCGGTGTCCGGGCCGGCGGCCTGCACGGAGTGGGTCCAGCCCGGCTGCGGCTGGCCCTGGGCCATCGGCGCGTCCTGCTGCCCGGCGGGCACGGCGCCGAGGTGGAAGCGCTGCCTGGGGAGGGCGTAGCTTGCCCAGTCGTCGTGGGGGAGGTCGGACAGCAGGTTGTGCATGTACTCCGAGCGGATGCCGAACTGCGGCGCGGTGCCGTCGCCGGCGCTGCCGCCGAGGTGGTGGTCCATCCAGCGGTAGGTCATCTCGGTGGGCTTGGAGATGCCGCCGAACAGGCCGGGCAGCTCGCCGTTGCCGTGGTCGCCGATCTGCACCAGGAGAGACTTGGGGCCGGTCAGATTGGTGAAGAGGTCGACGACGGCGGGCACGGAGAAGATCGTCTCGTGCCAGTAGGTAGTCATCAGGATCGGCAGCTGGCGGTCGTTGTAGGCGTTCAGCTGCTGCATCGGCGAGCGGAGGCTTGCAAACTCCACGACCTTGTCGTCAACGACACCGTCGCGGATCTTCTGGATGATCTCTTTGAACTCCGCCGAGCAGCGCTCCTCGTGGAACAGGGCCACGAGCGCCTCGAACGCCTTGATGTGCCGGGTGCCGTTTTCGAAGAGCGAGGCGAGCAGGTCGCCCCAGGCGCTGGCGCCGGCCACGGCCTTGACCCGCGGGTCCCGCGCCGCCAGCAGCAGGCTGCACCCGGCGCCGTAGGAGGCGCCGAAGCACCCGATCCGCTCCGCGTCGACGCCTTCCACGCCGCTGAGGAAGTCGAGGATCTCAATGCCGTCGGCGACGTCCTGGGGGCCGGCGACCTGGATCTCACCTTCGGACTTGGCCAGACCCCGCTGGCTGTAGGTCAGGACGACATAGCCGCCCTGTGTCCAGCGTGGGATCGTGCCGAGGTAGGCCAGGTGACCGAGGTCGTTCAACGGGGCGGGCATGACGATGGCGGGGCATGCCTGCCCAGGCACGAGGTTGCGCGGCACGCTCAGCCCGGCGTCGATCCGAGTCCCGTCCGCCATGGTGATCTGGGCCTCGCGGTACTCGGCGAGTTCCGCCTGCACCTCGTAGGTGTCCGCAAGGCCCCACTGGTCGAGCCTACCGATCCTGCGCGGCGACGGATCGAGCAGCGCCTCGCGGATCGCCTCCAGCTTGGCAACGTCGTCAGGGCTCGCAGCGAACGGGTTCTCCGGAGATCCGTTGACCGGCATGGATGTGGCCGCCTTCCGTGGCAGGGATGCTGACGAGATGTCATGGAAATGCTCGCCCTTCCGTGATCACCTCTGGGGCCCACCTCGCGCCGATCACTCAAACGAGTAGATGGTGGATTGCAAACCTCCCAGCGCGGACGAGGCGGACCCGCCCCGCATGACTCTGCCGGTCCCTCAGCCGGCCGACGCTCAGCGCGCCAACTAAAACGCTCAGTCACACCCCGGACGATGCGGTCCGGGGCTCGCGGGTTGTTCGGGGTATGGCTCAAAAGTCGTCGAACGACGGCTCGTCGGGCACATCAAACTGGGCATACAAGCGCGCCCGCATCGTCACGTCCCGCAGGCTGACCAGGGCGGCCTCCGGTATAGCCAGGATCGAATGATCAATTCCAAAGGGATGCCTGCGGAGGGGGTGGGGTGGGCGGCGGCCAAGCCACCGCGACGGTCAGGCCGCGGGCTGCCGGCCCTGCTTGTCGAGGTGGCAGCGGGCAGTCAGGCATCAGGGGCGACTTCGGGGTGCGTGAACTGTACGGGTTTGCCCAGCGATCGGGCGTAGGCGATTTCGGCTCGGGTGCTGTCTCCGATGTAGTCGCCGACTACGAGCACCTCATCAGCGAGCCGGATCTTCGCTCGGTGCAGATCGTCGAGTCGAATCTTCAGCGCTTCGGCCTCGACAGGATCGGACCAGAGTTCGCGCGGCGACTTCATATCACAGCCCGGTTTGACGACAATCTTTCCGGCTGTGGTCTCCCGCAGATCGGCCTCGTTCATCTCGGTCATGAAGCGGGTGGAGCCGCAGATCACGACGATACGCGGGAGGCACAACAGCTTCTTCGCGTCGGCGAGCTTCTCCTCGGAGGATGTCGTCATGCCGTCCACCGTACGGACGAACACTGACACCCGCCGTAGCCACCTGCGCGGAGGCCGGCCACTGTCCACAGGTCCGCTGGCCTCATAGGTGGCATGAGTGATCACGAGCAGCAGCAGCCGGCCCCGCGCCGCGGCAGGGTCCTGGAGGCCCTCGCACGGGCGGAACGGAAGGTCTTCACCCGCCCCGCGCCGAAATCCGCCAATGCACAGGTGAAATTCCTTCTCACGCGGGCGAAGGGGTCGACCAAGGCCCTGGCGGAGCGCCTGGGCGTCTCACGTCGCACGGTGGAGCGCTACCGGGCAGGGAAACTGATGCGACGTAGGAGGATCTGCATCCGATCGTCGCGTGCGATCTCTCGGTTTTGTGGTAGTGGGGTGAGAGACAGCGTGGCTTGGGGGTGTTGGTGCTGGTCGTGGGTTGTTTCGGGGCTACGGGGTCACTGTTCTGGAGGTGAGAGATCCACGGGGCATCGCTGTGGTGGAGCGTTATCGCGTGAGGGGTGATGCTGTCTCATTTTCGTGAGTTCTGATCCGCTGGCCGATGGGCATTGGTGTGCTCAGAGGTGTGGATCAGACAGAACAGGACCCGGCCCCGGAACGAGTGGGTGGTGGTTCGGGTGGGGTTTTCCCGGCTGTGTCAGTTCGGGCGTTGCGGGGATTGGCGGTGCGCCGTCTGCTGGCCCTGCGGCGGGAGGGGAAGCCCCCCCACTGGGCTGGTGAGGTCGGCGGCGGACGTGCTGGGGGTGCGGGAGCGTGCGGTGTGGCGGTGGCTGGCGGCCGCGGAGCGGGACGAGGCTGAGGCTCGGGCACCTGGGGAGCGGGCCGCGTATCCCGGGCGGTTCACGGTTACTGATGAGGTCCGGGCTCTGCTGGCCTTATGGAAGGGCAACGTCGCGGCGGTTCATCGTGAGCTGGCCGCTCGCGCGGCCAGGGGCGAGGGGGAGCCGCTTCCGTCGATTCCGACGCTGCACCGGGCGGTCCGCCGTGATCTGACGCCGGGGGAGCGGGCCGGGCTCGCGGGAGGGGAGCGGGCGGCGCGGAAACACGATGTGTTCCTGGCCCGGCCACGGGGCTGGCGCAACCACGTGTGGGAGACCGACCACATGCAGGCCCCAGTCCTGGTCGACGTCGACGGCAGGGCCCGCAGGCCGTGGATCACCTGGTTCACCGACTGCGCCACCAACGCGATCACCGGCGTCGCCGTCACCCCGGTACATCCCTCCCGGGAGTCGGTGCTGGCCGCGCTGCGCTCCGCGGTCCTGCGCGAAGACCCCTACGGACCCTTCGGCGGCCTGCCCGAGAAGGTACGCGTCGACCGAGGCAAGGATTTCCTGTCCCGGACGGTGACTGCAGCGTTCGATCTCCTCGACGTCACTGTGGAGGACCTGCCCGCCTACACCCCGCACCTCAAGGGCACGGTGGAGGGCCTGAATCGGGCGGTGGAGAGCATGTTCCTGGCCGCGCTGCCCGGCTACGCCCGCCAGCCCCGCCCCGGTAAGCGTGCTTCCCGTCCGAAGGACGAAGTGCTGCTGGGCTTCGAGGACTTCACCGCCCGCCTGCTGGACTGGACACGGTGGTGGAACACCGAACACCAACCCGCGCCGTTGCGGGGCAGGACCCCGCTTGAGGCGTGGCAGGACGATCCCACCCCGCTACGGGACGTGGCCGCGGCGGATCTGTGGACGTTCACCCTGGAAGACGCCGGCACCCGCACACTGACGACCCGCGGTATCCGCTTCAGGAAACGTGACTATGTGGGGCCGTGGATGACCGGTCAGTCCGGGATCCAGGTCCGGATCCGCTTCATGCCCCATCACGACCACCGGATCGAGGTCTACCACGCGGCCACCGGCCACTACCTCGGTCCCGCGGACCTGGCCGACCAGGCCACCGAGGAACAGGTCAGCGCCGTACGGCGGGCACGGGCCGCCCGCGCCCGCCGTCTGAAGAAGGACCTGGAAGCCTCTCAGCGTGAGCGCTACGCCGCCGCTACCCAGGCCGAGCCCCCTCGGCGGCTCGGCGCCCTGACCGGTGCACAGGCCGGGGCCGAACTCGCCCAGGCCACCGACACCGACCTGTCGGACCTGGCGCTGCCGGACCTCATCCCGCCGGCCGCGCCTCCGGCCGGGTAGCGCACTCCTGCTTCCCTGGCCGCGCTGACCACACCAGGCCCGCCCGTCCGGCACCCCTACGGCCGTGACGGCGCTTCCGCCCCGGACAGCCGCGACAGGCGGGCCGGACCTCCCACCACCCATGAAGACGGAGACGCCTCGTGACAGCGGCCACCTACCAGTACGTCGACCTGCCCGACGCCTCCGTGGTCACCACCCGCGCGCTGCTCGCGGCACGGGAGAACATCACCGACACTGTCGCCGCCCGCGCCATGATGTGCATCCACGGCGGCGCCGGCTTCGGCAAGACCCTCGCCGTCAACACCTGCCTGCGTGAACTCGAACCCGGCGAGGACGTCCGCCGGGTCACCTTCCGTGCCCGTCCCACCGCCCGCGCGGTGCGCTACGAGCTGTTCACCGCACTCGACCTGGCCGGCGAGCCACCGCGCCACCCCAGCGAATTCGACCGCCTGCTGAAAACAGCACTGGCCGAACGCCCCCGCACTTTCCTCGTGGACGAGGCCCAGTGGCTCAACGGGGAGGCGTTCGAATACTTCCGCTACCTGTGGGACGAACCCTCAACCCAGCTCGCGATTATCTTCGTCGGCGGTGAGGGCTGCCACACCGTGCTGCGCCGCGAACCGATGCTCTCCTCCCGCATCTTCATCTGGCAGCACTTCACCCGCCTCACCCCCAGCGAGGTCCTCGACGTCATCCCGCTGTTCCACCCGATCTGGGCCGATGCCGACCCCGACGACATCACGTTCGCCGACCAGCATGCCGCGCACGGCAACTTCCGCGCCTGGGCCCAGCTGACCGCGCACACCCGCACCGCCCTGGCACGCACCGGCCGCCCCCGCGTGGATCAGGAACTGCTGCGCTGGGCCTTCAGCCGCCTTGGCTGACCACCACACCGCCATGCCTCCCGCCACGCGGCCGCCGTCCGTCACCGTGGTCATCGACCGCGATGACAACGTCATCCACACCCACACCGCCCTGGCCGCCCACCATCCGCCGTCCGGCCGGATCACGCTGCACCCCGGACCGGGCACCACCAGCGAGACCGGCCTTGCCCACGACCTTCTCGCTGCCCTGGGCAAACCGCCCCTGCTCACTGGCCGCTTCCCAGGCGGCCGTCAGCCCGCCTGGGAAGCCGCCACGGCCTGGATGACCGCCCTGCCCGTCACCCGGCTGACCGTCCTGCGCGCCCACCGCCTCACCACCCACCGGACAATGCGACTCCTGGAGCTGCGTGCCCTCACGGGTATCCACTTGACCCTGGTCTGCCACCGTCCCCGCCTTCCCGCCGCCCTGTACCGGGCCCTCCAGACGGCCGACTACTCCGTCACCACCGACCTCGACGCAGCCCGCCGCCACTACTACGGCATGCCTATCGCCGAACCCCCGCTCGCAGATGAGTCCGCCGGGACGGCCGGCCGGTGGCTCACCCTGCCGGCACTGGAACGCCTCATCTCCTACGACAGCCCCCGCCCCTGCATCGATCCGTGCTCCCCGCCCCCGATCATCTGGCGGCACCGCCCACCGCCCGTGCCTCTCACCGCGCACACCACCCAGAAAGTCGCCCACCGACTGCACGCGGCGACCGCACATCCTCGCCTGGCCGCGGCCGTTGCCGCCGCGCTGTTCACCGGCGCCTCCCTCCAGCAACTCTCCACCGCACGCCCCCGCGACTACGACACCGCCGCGGCCACGCTCGCCCTCCATGACCGCGCCCGCTACACCGACGGCTGCGCCGCCCACCCCGTACCACCCTGGGCAGGCACCTTCCTTCGGGCCGCAGTCTGCTTCACCCGGCTCGCATCCGGCGAAGACCAAGAACTGCTCGCCGCGCCAGGGGACCGTGCGCACTTGCTGCGCGTGGCGGAGACGGCCAGGGTGCGTCCACCCCAGCCACCCGCAGCCCGCCGCAAAGGCCCGGTCAGCCATGTGGAGTGGGACTGGCGAGAGCGGCAGGAAGCCGAAAGGTACGAAGCGGTACCGGCCAGGCGCGCAAGGCCATCGCGACGCTGACCCCTGACGCGGGCGCTCGATGAGGCAGGCTCAACCGATCGAGAATTCGGCGAACTCGACGTCGCTGAAAGCAATGTGCAGCCCGTGGGCCCGGCGGCCCCACTCGCGAAAGTAGGAGTGCCCCAGCGCCCGGGCCAGGATCACCGTCTGCTGCTGCTCACCCGCGCCGGCATCCCGCGCAGCGAACAGCTCCCGAGCCACCTCTCCCGGCAGGTCCTGGGTGATCCACCGCACCCGCGGATCGTCCGAAGATCCCGCAAGAGCCACGAATCCGAATCGCGCACGGGTATGGAAGACGAACCCCTCCGCCTCTGCCTGGGCACGCCGACGAGCCCGTACTCGGGGCTGCCACCGAGCCAGGACCGCTTCCTCGATCGCCCGGACATGCGACGGACCCGGGGGACGACGCGCTCCTGGCTTCTTCGTCACCCACCGCTGCACGGTGCGCTGCGACACCCCCAGCACGGCGGCTACCCTCCGAGTGGAACCACGGTGCACTGCCAACAAAAACCGCAGGCGGGCCTCGCTACTTGAAGGAACGGGCCGGGTGCGCAACGCGCGCTCCAAACCCTGCTCGATCTGTCCCACGTCCGCCTCTCGAAGCGGCCAGCCGGCAAGGCCGGCACCTGCAGTCCGTCGTGTCAGTTCTCCCAGGTCGGCTGCCCCTGCCTGCCAGTTTCTGCATTCCTGGGACAGCGCTGGCTGACGCAAGCTACGAGCCCTCGGGCGAGCACGGCGACAAGCTGGCGGCTCAGGTCACGACGGACGTCGCCAGCATTCCGGTGTTGTCCTTCTGGTGCCGAGCCCAAGAGGGCGAGGCGGGAGTTCCACCGGATGGAGAACTGGAGTGATCCTTCGTCTGCGCCTCGTCCGCTACGTCGTTCGGCAGGATGTGCGGATGGCGAAGAGCGAGATAGAGCTGCTGGCCCTGCTGCGCGAACTTGATGACCCGGAGCGGCTGGAACGGCCGCTGCACTACGACCGCGCCGCGACCGGCCGCAAGTTTGGCGGGCTGGTGCGTCGGCTCGAAGTGGACTTCGGTGCCTCGTGCGAGTCCGAGCGGGACACCCAGGACTCCAGCGAGTACGGGCGCGTGCACGTGCCCACGGACGCGACGGTCTGCGGGACGCGGATCGTGGTGTGCGTGAGCAAGTTCGGCTCCCTCGCAGAGGTCTGCGCCGACAATCCGGGGGCCTTCCTCGGCACAGGCGAGGCCCACGAGGAGGGGGCCCTCGACCTCGGCGACCTCGCCACCGTGGAGCGGGCGCTGGCCGATCTCGGCTACGTGAGTGTCCCCGAGGAACTGTTGGAGAGCGATTACAAGGGCCCCAGCGCGCTGGAGCACTTCGCGGCACGGCCCACCTGGTGGACACGGTTCTTCGGCCTCTGGTGACCCACCCGCCCGGCCTCCACTGTCACACTCCTCGTGGTGCTCCCGAACCGTTTGCTTCTGCGGAGCCACCGACGGTGCGGGCGGGCTCCGGGGCGGCCACGACGGCTGGCGCCGGGCCTGCCCATTCCATGCCCAATGCGGCGAGGGCGGCGATGTCCAGGAGCGGTCTTTCTGATCAGTGGTTGGTGCTCTGGCCTGCGTTGATCAGTTCGGGGTGTGTCGATGGGCGGGGGAGCGCAGTGTGCCAGTAGCTGCAGTGATGGTGGGCGTTGTGCGGGAGCAGGGGTCTGGCCTGCGGCTTTGTCAGTTAGCTGGTTGCGTGATCAGGTCGTGTCATCTGCGTTGCACAAGGTTCAGGTTCAGTGGTCGTTCGTATGCGGCGGCGCTTGGACGAGTCATCGGCTTGAACTGGACAGGTGCTCGAGCTGCTTGAGGCTGCCGGGCTAGTCCGGGACGGCGGTTGTGCGGGTACACAAGGCCGGAGTTGACGATGGTCTGGGGGCGGGTCGCGAGGGGCCGGCGGTCCGGTGCGGGGCGGTGTGACTGTTGGGAGCATGGCCGGGGGCCGTACGAAGGGGTGCGGCTGGCGTCGCGCGCTGCCGTGCCGCGTGTACCGCGGCGTATTTCCCCTCGTCCATCTACATGTCTGGCCACACGCAACAGCGTTTGGAGCGGCGGGGGAAGATGCCAGGGGGCGGCGGAGCTCTGGCCGCTTCACGTCACCTGGGGTCGGGTCAGTCGGAGCGGTGCTCAGCGAGGGCCTCGTGTCCGCTGTCGACGATCACACGTGATTCCAGGGTTCCGGGGCGCGTGTCGTGAGCTCACCTGGTATCACACGCTGTCGGCCCATGAGGGGACGGCGTAGGTGCGAACGTCGCCGAGTGCGAGGCGGAGGGGGCCGAGGAGGCGGTGGGCGAGGCTGGGGGAGAGGTCTTCGATGGCGAGGGCCGCGGCGGCGAAGCAGACGGTTTTCTGTTCGTCCGAGAAGTCCCGTACGCGTTTGCCGTGAGTGTGGGCTGCTCGGGCCAGTGTTGCTTCGGTGTGCTTGATCAGTACGTTCTTCAGCTGTGCCCGGTTGGCGGTCGTGGCGAGGTCCTGCGCCTTGTACCAAGCGGGGTCTTCACGTTCGGTCGGCCATGCCTTGTTGTAGGAGCGGCGCAGGGTGAGGACTTCGTCCCAGGTCAGCGTCTCCAGTCGGGCGAGCAGTGCTGCCGCTGTTCGCCCTTGAGGTCCCAGCGCCCACCAGGCCGGTACCCGGGACCATATTCGTTGGCCCCACGTTCGTCCGGAGCGCTCCTCATCGTCGTTCGGGACGAGACTGATGATCCACAGTCCGAACGGGATTTCGGTCGTGAAGGGCAAGTAGTTGGCACCTGATGCATGTGGTGCTGCACGGTGCCACGGCTGCTTGCGGCGCCGTAGCGGTAAGCCGGGTGCTTCCTCGATGAGGATGCGGCGGCGGTCGCGCAGGGCGGCGGCGTAGTCGACCGGGTCGTCGTTGAAGCCGCGGCCTGAAGGGCGTGTGACCTTCCAGCCCCAGTCGGCCGGCAGACAATTCGGGTCCAATTGCGCGGCTGTCGGGGCACAGGAGTCCGTCGACGTCCTCGGCCGCGAGCGCGGCCAGTGCATCGTGCAGCACGGGGGCTGCCTCGGTTACCGATCGCGGACAATCCTGCAGGCGACCGGCGACAAAGCCGGGTGTTCCGCGACGGACGGCGGATGCCGGGGGCATGTACACCGGCCTGTCCGGCACCCAGATGACCTGTCCGGCAGTCACCTCGCGAAAGACAGTGCCCAGGCCGGGACATCACCGGTATCTTCTGAACACCCAAGATCGACTCACGGTCGTCCGGTGACGCCGAAGCCACCCACACCGCTCCGGCGCACCGGCCATGGGACCCACACGCTCCAGCACCGGATGAGGACCTCCATGCATCGAAGACTGTGGCGGCGAGCAGCCGCCATGAGCGCAGCCACCGGACTGATCACGGCCGCAGCCCTCATCAACTCGGGCCCGGCCATGGCTGAGGACGGCACGCGCATCACCCTCCGGGACGAGGTTTTGCCGCCCGACGCCGTCTCCTTCACCGATGTGACCATCACCGGCGAGGTACCGGACAAAGGGCACCTGGTGCTGGCCTTCGGGACCGGCCCGCTCGACGGCACGGGAGAGCACGCCGGGTGGCCGTCATCCCTCACCATGAGTTTCACCGAATGCCAGGCGATCGCCGACCACAAGGCCGTCTACACGTGTGACATGGGGCGCAACTACCAACGGCCGCCGCAGTTCGTGGTGTCGAAGGAAGCCACCGACACCGCCCTCTACCGGGGATACGCGTACCTCCCCCCGGGCGGAGACCTCGGCGCGGCCATCGACGCCGCCCGCAGCGCCGGCGTCCGGCCCGCCACCGCGACCTCCGGAATGTCGACGGCCGTGGTCAAGTCACGGAAGCACGCCCTGCTCAACACCGTCGACTTCGACGTGCCGAACGTATCCGCGGGACAGGCGGTACGGCAGGGCCTGCGGGTGCACGCCAACGACTCCGGGGTGCTTAACCTCCACTTCGACACCGCACCCGGTCAGGTCGACTGGCGCTCCGAGCACATCCGGTTCGGGAACGTCACCACCGACACCGGCGCCTCCTGTGCCACGAGGTCCCCCGAACTCATGGCCGATCTCAATTTCATCAACCTCTTCTGCCACCTGGAACCCGGCGACCACACCATCAACTACGACCTCACCCCGGCCCCGGGCACCCACGCATGGCGCCTGCAAGCCGAGACGTCGTACGACATCTACACCCGCAGTGGCATGGGCGACCCGAACGTCTACGAGGCCGGGGCCTTTTCGGTCGAAGGCGCCCCGGTGTTCCCCCGGCACGACCTTCTCGCGCGCAACGCCGCCGGGCAGCTGTTCCTGTACTCCGGAAGGGGCACCTCCGCCGCCCCCTTCCTCTCCCGCAAGCCGATCGGCAGCGGCTGGCAGGCGTACGACAAGCTCACCAGCCTCTCACCGCTGACCGAGAACCTGGACTATCCGCGGGGCGCCACCCCGGCCGGCGCCACACGCGGCCACGGCGAGCTCGTCGCGCGCGACCGCTCCGGCCATCTCTGGTATTACGACCGGCAGTTCGATCCGTACGGCGAGCCGTACGCTGCCCGCGTCAAGGTCGGCAGCGGCTGGAACATCTACGACCAGCTCACCGGCGCGGGCGATGTGAACCACGACGGCCGGCCGGACCTCGTGGCCCGTGACGCCTCCGGGACCCTGTGGCTGTACAAGGGCACCGGCAGCACCGGCGCCGCGCGGTTCGCTCCCCGCGTCAGGATCGGCGGCGGCTGGGGGACCTACCGCCAGTTCGCCTCGGGCGCCGATCTCAGCGGCGACGGCCGGCCCGATCTCGTCGCGCGCGACGCCTCGGGAGTGCTCTGGCTGTACAAGGGCACGGGCAAGGCCACCGTCCCGTACGCGAAGCGCGTCAAAATCGGGCCGGGCTGGCAGGTGTACAACCAGCTGTCCCTCACCGGGGATCTGACCGCTGACGGCAAGGCCGACGCCACCGCCCGTGACGCCTCCGGAGTGCTCTGGCTGTACAAGGGCACGGGCAGCCCCACCGCGCCCTTCGCCTCCCGCAGCAGGATCGGCGGCGGCTGGAACGCGTACAACGCCGTCCTCTGACCGGCTCCCACCACCGCCCCCACAACCGAAGGGCTCACCGGCCGCGTGCCGGTGAGCCCTTCGCCCTCGAGACCGCTTCCCGGTCCTCCCCCGTACGGCATCTCCCGGGAGCGCGCCGGGCTGCCTGGTAACTGCTCCGGCCGGCGGTGAAGGGCCTCACCGGCCCGACGTCCCCTCTGCCGAACTCCCTTGGGGCTCGTCCGGGGCCAGGGCCTGCGGGCACGCAGCATCGTCGGCGCTCACCCGGGGAAGGCATTCGTGCCGGTCGGCCATGCGGTCGAGGCGGTCCAGCGTCCACCCCTGCCCGTCGAACCTGGCCTGCGTCGTGATGCCGCCGCACTGCTTGCAGCGGATCTCTTCGGCTACTACGGGAGAGAGGCCGCCGGGGGAGGAGATGACGACCTCGAAGTCGTCACGAGACAATGCGCGTGGGGGAGCGGCCGCGGCGGTTTCAGCGCCGCCGGTGAGGAACTCCATGATCTCCCACGGCAACGCGATGTCGTGTCCCCGCTGGTGCACGCTGCGAACGGCGGCCCCCACCGCGTGGGTGGCGCCTCGGCGTAGCTCGCCGACCTCGGCGGTCAGACGCTCCACCTCGGCCTCCGCCTCGAGCAGCCGGCGCAGCACGGGCCCCATGCGCTCTCCGCAGCCCGACAGTAACTCTCAACAACCGGAGTTACACCGCTCGTTTGACAGACCCTCTGGTCGCGGAGCGAGCCAGTCGTTGGCGGAGAAGCCGGGCAAGCCGTCGTCGTTGAGCTGGGGCATGTTGGCCGAGGCGCGCCACAGGAACACCGAGGCGCCGGAGAGCAGGCCCACGGCCGCCCAGGTGCCTTCGGGAAGGCGCCAGAATGCTGTGGCCAGGGCGAGGACGGTGCCGGGGCGGCGCAGCAGGGCTTCGAGCAGGGCGTACTCCTTGGCGGTCAGGGGGATCTCCGCCTCGCCACGGCGTACGGTGCGGGTGGCCGGATCGAGGGTCAGGTCGCCCGCGGCAAGGACTGCCGTCCGCTCGAAGGGTCCACGGCGGATCAGCACGCGCAACCGGGCCGCCCGTAGCGCTCATCGACCTCGACGGGGACACCGTGCCGCTCCGAGATGGTCCGCAGCCTCTGGCCGAGAGCGGACGCCCAGCCCGCATCGACCCGCTCCATCGGGCGCGTCAGAGGTGGTCACCGAGCAGGGCGCGACGGACGTGGTGGAGGTGTTCGCGCATGGCGTCATGGGCGCCTTGCGGGTCCCGCTCGCGGACAGCGGCGACGATCTGCTCGTGTTCGGTGCAGTAGCAGCGGTGGCGTTCGGGGTTGAAGCTGCGGCGCTTGAGTCCGCCCCAGATGGGCTGGCGGCGGGCGTTGATGAGCAGGGAACTGACGCTGATCAGGACCGCGTTGTGGGTGGCCACGGCGAAGCTGTGGTGCAGGGCGGTGTCCCAGCGTTCGAACTCTTCGGAGCTGGAGGCCTGCTCCCCTCCGTGCAGGCAGCGTTCCATTTCCGCTATGTCGGCCCCGGTGGCGGAGGCGACGGCGAGCGGCATCAGCTCCGGTTCAAGGACAAGGCGTGAGGCCATGATCTCCGCAGGGCTGGGCTGGTGGGCGGCGCCGTCGGCGAGGGTGGTCTCGTCGGGAGCCAGGAACGTGCCGCGGCCGACGTGGCGGAGCACGATTCCGCGGGACTCCAGGTCCTGCAGGGCGGCGCGGACCGCGGCGCGGCCGACCCCGGTGGCTGCCGCCAGGTTCCGTTCGGTGGGCAGGCGGTCGCCGGGCTTAAGGCCGCCGGTGGTGATGATCTCTTCCACATGTTTGAGCACGGCCGCGGCGGGGCCCACAGCGTCCATCTCCACTCCCTCCATAAACCAATGCGGACCAATGTTAGCACCGCGGTCGATCGATACGCGAGAAATCGAGTATTGACCTCCTGGGGGCTCGAATCTAGGCTCACCGATACGAACCGATCCTAAAGATTGGTTCACATTGGCTCAGGAGGTACGGTGCGCTTCGCGAGGATTCAGAGCAAGGACGGCGTGCGGGTGTGCGCGGTTGACGAACACGGAACGGGCCGCGAGGTGCGCTTCGCCGACACCGGCGCTCCCGTCAGCGACCTGCGGCAGATCATCGACGCGGGCCCCGAGGCCGCGAGCCGCCTGGGGATCGGCAGCCGGGTCGTCGACGGGCGTCTGCTGGCGCCTCTGGTCCCGGCACGCAACATCTTCTGCGTGGGGCGCAACTACTCTGAGCACGCGGCGGAGTTCGCGAAGAGCGGTTTCGACGCGACCGGCTCCCCGGACGGCGAGCACGTGCCGGAGTACCCGGTCGTCTTCACCAAGCCGGCGGCGTCCGTGATTGCCTCGGGTGACGTGGTCGACCCGCACACCGACATCACCTCCGCACTCGACTACGAGGGCGAGATCGGCGTCATCATCGGGCGGCGCGCCTCGAAGGTGAGCCGGGAGGAGGCGATGGACTACGTGTGGGGCTACACCCTCATCAACGACGTCACCGCCCGCGACCTGCAGCGTGACCACAAGCAGTGGTTCATCGGCAAGTCTCTGGACACCTTCTGCCCGATGGGGCCGTGGGCTGTGACTGCCGACGAGATCGACATCGACGATCTGCAGCTGCAGACCCGCGTCAATGGCGAACTGCGCCAGGACGCCAACACCTCCCAGCTGATCTTCGACGTGGCGACCGTCATCGAGACCCTCTCGGCCGGCATCACGCTGGAGCCCGGGGACGTCATCGCCACCGGCACCCCGGTCGGTGTCGGCATCGGCTTCGACCCGGCCAAGTACCTCACCACCGGAGACCGGGTCGTCGTCTCCGCCCCGGGACTGGGCGAGTTGACCAACACCATCGGTCCCGCGGCCGGCCGTGACCGCCTGCAGTCCGCGGCAGGCGCCGAGCTGTTCGTCGAGAGGACCGGGCAGGGCTCGCCCGTGGTCCTCATCCACGGCCTCGGCGGGGCCACCACCGTCTACGAGCGGCAGGTCGCCGCTCTGGCCGAGCAGCACACGGTGCTGCGCTACGACCTGTCCGGCCACGGCCGCTCGCCCAGGAACGGTACTCCCAGCGTCACCGGCTGGGTCGAGGAACTGGCCGCCCTGCTGGATGCGGAGGGCATCGAGGAGACCGCCATCGTCGCTCACTCCATGGGCACCCTGGTCGCGTCCACCTTCGCCGCCGCTCATCCCGGCCGGGTCACCAAGCTCGCGCTGCTGGGTCCGGTCCGTGCCCAGAGCCCGCAGGCCAAGCAGGCCACGCTCGCGCGCGCACGCACGGTGCGCGAGGGCGGCATGTCCGCGGTGGCCGACACCATCGTGTCGGTGGCCACCTCCGAGCAGACCCGCACCGAGCGTCCCCTGGCCGCCGCTCTGGTCCGTGAACTGCTGCTCGGCCAGGACCCGGACAGTTACGCCGCCGCCTGCGAGGCCCTGGCCTCGGCCGAGGAGCCGGACTTCGCCAGCATCAAGGCCCCGGTGCTGCTGCTCACCGGCAGCGACGACAAGACCAGCCCGATGGCCGTCAACGACGAGATCTTCGCCTTGCTGCCCAAGGCCAGGCTGCACGTCATCGAGGGCATCGGCCACTGGCACACCCTCGAAGCACCCGAAGAGGTCACCCGCCATCTCCAGGAATTCCTCGCTCACCCCTGACCAACGCCGTCCGAAAGGATGGTGACGGCGATGTCACCGAGCACGTCGATCCTGTTCACCAGCGTCCGCTTCTTCGACTCCAGCAGCGGCGAGCCGTTCCACGGCGAGGTCCTGGTGACCGGAGAGCGCATCGGCTGAGGTCCGCAGCGGCAGCGGCGACCTGCCCCGCGACAACGCGCGCGTCATCGACAAGCGCGGATAGCTCCTCATGGCAAGGCAACCTCGACGGCGCCTGCGAGTGACATCCCCGAGCTGATCGCGGTGATCTCTGCGGGCATCACCCTGCTGCCCAACAACATCGTCGCACCGGCACCCCTGCGGTGCCGGGATCGGCTTCGACTCGCCACTACGGCGACGCCAGACCACAACAGAACACAGCTGCAACACCGACCGCAACAACCTCAAGGAGCGTTTCTGTGAACATCAACGGCAAGGACCTGGCGATCGACATCGACGGGCCGGAGGACGCCCCCGCTGTTCTGATGGTGCACGGCCTGGGTGGAACGACGAACTTCTACCAGGTCCAGGCGCAGGCCCTGGCCGAGCGGCACCGCGTGATCCGCGTCGACTCGGCTGGTGCCGGTCGTTCCGCGACCACCGACGGGATCAGCATCGAGAGCCATGCCGAGGACCTCGCCGGCGTGCTCGACGCGCTCGGAATCGGCTCGGCCGCTGTGGTGGGCCACTCGATGGGCACCCTGGTGGTGCGTGAGTTCGCCAACCGCCACCCGGAGAAGGTCACCGCGCTCGCCCTGCTCGGCGCGGTGCGTGAGCCCGCTGAGGCCGGCCGCCAGGCCCAGCGTGACCGAGCGGCGGTGCTGCGAGAGAAGGGCACTGCGGCCGTCGCTCCCGGCGTCGTGGCCAACGCCCTGTCCGAATCCACCCGGCAGAACAAGCCCGAGGTCACCGCGTTCGTCCGCGAGCTGGTCATGCGTCAGGACGCCGAAGGCTACGCCCGCAACTGCGAGGCCCTCGCGGGAGCCGGAGACCCCGGCCCGATCCACTCGAAGCTGCCGCTGCTGCTGGTCACCGGCGGCGACGACAAGGTCGGCCCGCCCGAGGCCAGCCAGGAGATCGCCGAGGCCCACGGCTCGGCCACCGTGCAGATCCTGCCCGCCGTGGGGCACTGGACCGCGGTCGAGGCCGCCGGCCCGGTCACGGATTTGCTGCTCAAGTTCCTCTAACCACCGCAGGCTCGACCAACTACCGCAGGTCTCGACGAGGAGTCCGCCATGCCCGTTCCAACTAAGAAGGTTCATTTCCGCAACGTCAGCATCATCGACTCCACCGGCGCCGACCCGTACTCGGGTGACGTCCTGGTGGAGAACGACCGCATCGTCGCCGTCGGTACGGTCGACCCCGGCCACGCCGAGGGCGCCCGTGTCGTCGAAGGCCGCGGCCGGACGCTGATGTCGGGGCTGTGCGACGCGCACACGCACTTCTCCTGGAACAACTCCGCCGACCTGGAGAGCCTGGGCCACACCCCGGTCGAGGAGCACCTGCTGTTCTGCCTGGAGTCGGCGAAGACCTTCCTCGACTCCGGCTACACCATGTGCGTCGGTGCCGCCTCGGCGAAGGAACGTCTCGACGTGGTCTGTCGCGACGCGATCAACGCCGGCCGGTTCCCGGGCCCGCGCTACCTGGCCAACGGCCCGGAGATCGCGGTCACCGGCGGGGCCATCATCCGGTCGATCACCAAGTTCGCCGACGGCCCCGAGGGCATGCGCAAGGCGGTCCGCGAGCTCGTCGCTGTCGGAGTCGACCAGATCAAGCTGTCGATGACCGGCGAAGAGATCGCGGACATGCACGCCGACGACACTTACTTCTCCGAGGAGGAGGTCGCGGCCGCCACCCGCGAGGCCCACCGCTTCGGCAAGCGGGTGTGCTCGCACGCGCGTAGTGCGGAGAGCGTGAAGATGTGTCTGCGCAACGACGTCGACATCATCTACCACGCCAGCTACATCGACGCCGAGGGCATGGACATGCTCGAGGCGAAGAAAGACACGGTCTTCGTCGCGCCGGCGATCAACTGGCTGGTCGCGACCCTGTACGAGGCCGAGGCCTTCGGGTTCCCGCAGGAGGCTGCGGAGGCGATCGGCTACAAGCGAGAGCTCGACTGCGCGATCGCCGGGCTCCGCGAGATGCACCGTCGCGGGATCAAGGTCCTGCCCGGTGGGGACTATGGGTTCGCCTGGACCCCGCACGGCACCTACGCCCGCGACCTGCAGCACTTCGTGGAACTGCTCGGCTTCACTCCGATGGAGGCGATCCTCTCCGCCACCGCTCAGGGCGGCGAGATCATGCTGCGCCCGGACGAGCTCGGCAAGGTCCAGCCCGGCTACCTCGCCGATCTGATCCTGGTCGACGGGGACCCGATCGCCGACATCACCGTCCTTCAGGACCACGACAAGCTGCACTACATCATGCAGGACGGCAAGTTCCACAAGGAGCACGCCGCCGACCGCGGACTGCCCGCCGCTCCGGCCGCCTGACACGGCCCGCTTCCGCACGGTCCGACCCGCCCTTCGGCCTGTCCGGTCAGGTCCGCGTCGCCCGCCGGGATACCAGCTGGGTGGCATGGGCCTGGCCGGTAGGCCCGGACCCCGCAGTACCCGGACAGGCCGCCCGGCAACCCCCACTGGGGTGAGCTGTCCTTCTTCCCTCTCACCGTAGGTCGACCTTCCCCCGGACCAGACCCGGTCTCCGGCCTTCTGGAGGAGCTACCGATGACGCTGCTCGTCTGCCGTACCTGCCCGCGCTATGACGTGCTCGCCAACGGGGCGTTCCGCCGCGCGGTCGCCCGAGAGATCGCGGCCAATCCGGCCGCCGACACCTCGATGATCCGCCACGTGCACTGCCTGGGCGGCTGCCCCGAAGACGGCGTCGCCGCGGTGGATGCCCCTTGCAAGGCCCGCGTCCGATTCACCGGCCTCGACGCCAGCCACGCCGAGGCCCTGATCAAAGCCGCCCACGCGCACGAGGAATCCGCCACCGGCGTCCCGGGCGAGGACTGGGAGATTACCCCCGAACTGCAAGACCGCATCAGCTCGGTCACCGTCAAACGCCAACCTCGCACAGACAACATCGCCTGAGACCGGTGGCGAATCCAACAAGGTGGCTTTATTCACGAGTAGTGGCTCTGGCTCAACTTCTGTGGTCCGTGACTGTAGGTCACCGATTAGATCTCGAACAGGGCTTCCTCTTGTGGCGGGATTGGAGGGTCAAGGACGTTGCGGAGGCGGGTGATGTCCTGGCGCCACTTCGACCAGTTCGCAGCTTCGGCCCACAGCTCGGCGAGTTCAGACCGGTTGGAGACCACTTGGTCCAGGGCATCGACGGCGAGCATCCGAAGGTCTGCAGGCAACTCCGGTAGCGGCTCTGATGGGCCATAGTTCGAACACGCCGGCTCGCCGTCAGGATGCTGGGCGACGACCAGGGCCGCCGCGCCCACGGCTCGCTCGCCGTCGTAGATTCCCAGGAAGTCCGCCGGCCCAGCGGCGCGCTTGAGCACGCCGCGGATCATGGCTTCGCGTTCTTCCAGTGCTGCCTCGTCCAGGTCACCGGCGAAGTCGGCGGCGGTGTCGTTGTCGAAGGGGCCGATGTCCCAGGTGCCCATGTCTCTCCTCGCGCGGTCGTCTGGGGATCGTCGCACTGGTCACTGACAGTGCGCTCAGGAGGCAAGCAGTACCCGCTTGCGCAGGAGGTTGAAGCCAGCGCGTCCGTACATCTGCCGCTTGATCATTTTGATGCGGTTGACATGGCCTTCGACTGCGCCCGAACTCCAGGGCAGGGTGAGACCGGCGATGACGGCATCGCGGTCGCGGTCGATGCCGGCGGCAAGGGTATGGAGACTGGGCAGATCGTCCTGCCGGACGGCGGCGAGCCAGTCCGGGAGACGCTCGCCCTGGCGCTCAGTCAGCATGACCGCGAAGGCGCGGACGTGCCGGGTGAGCGCGTCGATCTCGGGGCATTGGGTGCGCACGGTTTTGAGCAGCAGTTGTTCGGCCTCGGGAAGAGTTTCGGGTCGCCGGAGAATCCATCCGGCGACCGTTCGGGGCGAGGGCGGCCGGGCGACTACCGGCCGCGGTGAGGTGCGCTTCTTGTGCAGGTAGGCGCGGACGCGCTGGTAGCTGCCCTTGTAGCCGAGCGGCACGATCTCTTCCCACAGCTTCCAGGCGTTGGTGCAGCCCTCGTTCCACCGGTCGTCCAGGTAGGGCTTGTAGTCATCGAGGACCGACGGTCGGTTCTGCCACTGCCCGGTGAAAAGCTCCTCCGGCCTCGCTGCGTCGGCGAGCTGCTTGACGGTCCGCCAGGTCATACCGAGCTGCCGCTGGACCGAGCGACGGCTGTGTCCGGCCTCCAGCAGTGCGTGGACGTCGGCGTGCCTGGCGCGGGTGCGGTCGGCGAAACGATGGCCCGTCGGCCATGGTGAGCCAGAAGAATCTTCCTCCGGCGCAGGCTCCGGATCGGGTTCGGGGGCGGCCGTGACCAGGGCGCGGAGGCAGCGGCGGTGCTGAGCGACGGCCCGTTCGGCAGCCTCGCTCACGTTGTGCCAGAGGTGCCACCGGTCCGCGACCTGGACCGCTTGTGGAGCGCCGGCGGTGGCGCCTTCGGCGAAGAACGGCGCCCGGTCTCGGCAGATGACTTCAACACCCGGCCGTGCGGCGAGCCAGGCCGCCAGGCTGGACGCCTCCCGGTCGGGCAACAGGTCGACGGGGCGGCGGGTTTCGATGTCGATGAGGACGGTGCCGTAGTGGCGGCCCTTCCGGGTCGCGTACTCGTCGACACCGACCACCCGCGGTGCGACCATTTCGGGCTCGGGAAGCGCGTCCACCAGCCGAAGCACCGTGCTACGGCTGACGGAAACGCCGAGAACGCCGGCGATGCGTGCCCCGGCCCGGCCCGCGAGGGCCAGGCCGACCGACGCCAGGGTCGAGCGCAACCGTTCGGTCCTCTGACTGTGCCGGCGCGCCAGGCCCCGTATCTGCTCGACGAAGGTACGGCGTGCGCAGCCCGGGTTTTCGCAGGTGAATCGCCGGACCCTCAATTGAAGGACGACCCGTCGGCCTCCGCTGGGAACATCAGCGGGAAACCGCAGGTAGGAACCGTGAAGCCGGTTCGACCAGGTGCCACAGAACGGGCACACGGCGCCGTCGGCCGTGCATTGCGCATCAACGCGCACTATCGCGATGTTCACGTCTACCGACAGCACCGTGACGTCCGTGATCGACGGGAACAACAACTCCTTGAGCCGGAGCAGGACCTCTTCCACGGCCCTGAACATTCAGCCCGACTGCGTTACCCAGGGATCATTTTCAGGCAACTTCACCCCCAGCTCACAGGGGCCCAGTAGTCACTGAGAGTGGCCGCTTCACAGAAGTTGAGCCAGAGCCCGAGTTTCGACAGCACCTGGGTCTGCTTGAGGCATTCCCGTTGACGAGGACTCGGGGCCGGTAAGAGCCCGCAGCCGGGCAGGGCCGTGCAGTACTGGGCCTACGAGTACACCCGCCACCAGCGGTCCGCCTCAGCACGAACCACTTCGGTGTCGTATTGACCCGCGTCGAAGTGGAGCTCCGGCGGGGGGTACGGCGTGGGGGTGTGCGCCGCCCATGGGACCTCCCAGTCCGACCACTGCACGATCTCCCCGCACCGCTGCACGATCACGGTCAGGAAGCCGCAGCACCCGCCGGTGCACTCGGGTTCCCCCAGCTCCAGGCGGCGGGCCTCTCCGATGGCCCGGAGAGGGCTGGGCCGCCCCGCCGGCAGCACATCGGCGGCGTACGGTCCGCGGCCGCCCCCGTCGACTGCCTCTTCGACGATGTCCTCGCCGTTGACCCAGAACCGCACCTGAGCCGCGAACCGGGGTCCCGGCGGCAACACCCTGATCTCCAAGCGATCGAACATCAGACCACCCTACGGGGCGCGCCGACGCCGGCGCGCAGCCCAGTCGACGCCTACCTCTACCCGGCCTACGGAAGGGTCCACGAGGTGCCTCCCGTTCTCGGTTCTGGCACAAATCTTGGGGAGCCATCGCAGAGGGTGAGGGCGCTGTTCGATTGAGAAGGTTCCAAGCCCCGGTGGCTCGACATAGGGGCTCACCTCGTACCCTCCGCACATGACTGATGATCCGTTCCAGTGCCGCTGTGTCCTCTGCCATGACTACGGCGACCGGGACGAAGCGGACCGCATGGATCTGACGGTCATCGAGCATGTGCAACAGCACGGATGGCACGTCGTGATGGTCCCCGAAGACGAGATCGGTCCTGGATTCGCTTACACGATCGGCCTCGCGCACACCCACGGCGGACCTGAACTCGCCATGTTCGGGCTCGATGTCCACGCCATGCACCGCATGCTCAACACCCTCGGAGAGAAGTCCGCCGCAGGCGAAACACTGGCAGACGGCCAGAGCCATCCTGATGTTGTCGCCGGCCATCGAGTCGCGCTCAGGCAGGTTGATCGCGGCTGGTACCGGACCTTCTTCGGGCAGGCCATAGGCTTCTACCGGCGGCCGCCTCTCCCTGTAGTGCAAGTCGCGTGGCCTGATGCCGAGGGCCGTTTCCACTGGGACGAGAGCGCGGACAAGAGGCATCGCGCGTCACAGCCGCAGTTGTGGCTGCCTCCGAGTGACCATCCGGTCGGAATCTGGACGGCCGAACTCTGATCTGCGACGCGGTGGGTAGAGAGCCGGCACCCAGGCGATGCACTACTGAAGCAAGATCATCTTGCGTAGGAGTTCAAAGCCCGGGGGCGGTTGAGGACCAGGGCGTGTGCGGCCTTCTTCCCGTTCGGCCCGCCGGCCGATGGGCGCCGAATCGTCCTGCGGCCGGCCGGAAGCACGTCCGGTGGCTTCCGGCTGCATGCCGCTGGGCATCGGTTTGCGCAGGCAGTCGCGGTGGGCGGCGGCGCAGGTTTCCACGGCCCGGCCGAGGCCCTGCCACAGATGGAACCGGTCGGCGACCTGCAGAGCGTCGGGGGCTCCGCGTCGGGCGCCCTCGGCGTAGGCGCCCGCCCGGTCCCGGCAGATGACCTCCACGCCGGGGTGGCGGTTCAGCCAGGCGGCCAGCGGCCCGGCTTCCCGGGTCGGGAGCACATCGACCACCCGGTGGTCTTCGACGCTGGTCAAGACGGTGGAGTAGCTCTGGGCCGCGGCGGATCGCAAAGTCGTCCACGCCCAGCACTCGCCGCGTACTGAACCGCGGATCGGGCAGTGCCATGACCCTGCGCAGTAAGGTCATCCGTCCCGCACCGAAGCCCAGCTGGGCCGCCAGTTGAGCGCCGGCCCGCCCCGCCAGGGCGAGCCCCACCTGCCCAAGTGCGTGGTTGAGCCGCGTGGTGAACCGCGCGTGCGGAACAGTCAGCCGGGAGAACGGCTCGGCGAAGGCCCGGCGCGGGCAGTCCGCAAACCCGCACATGAAGCGTCGAACCGTCAGCCGGATCACAAATGTTTGGTCAGCAAGTGGAAGGTCCCTCAGTCTGCGCTGGTAACGGTTGTGGACTCGGCCCGAGAAGCGGCCGCAGTCCGGACATGCGGCGCTGCCCGCACGGCCTCTCGCCACCACCTCGACCGTGCCGAACGCGGCCGTAACCGCCTCGACCGGATGTAGACAGCCTCTGGCGGACCGCTTCGGCCGCAGTTGGCGCCGTAAGGTCCCCGTCGAGTCCTAGATGCCGCTCCGCCTCGAACCACCGCTCGCGCGTGGCCGGTGACTGTTCTTGGGCATCGGCCACAGCCATGTCGGGCCCCGAATGCCAGGGCGGTTGATCGCCGCTTGACCGGTGGCCGGTCTCCGCCATGACCGATGCCAGCAATTCGGTCACCACTGGTCACCCTCTCATCGCACTTTCTGAATGGTCGATCAGAGCCAGCGTGCCCCGCCCTTCGGCCGCCACTTCGCAGTCTCTACCTGGGTAGCCAGGACTGGCACTCCCTGCTCGACGGAGCCCTCGCTGACTCCACAACGACCTATCGGATCATGACCGACCGGCGTCCGTGACCGGTGACCGACCCGACCTGCATCGGTCACCGGTCATAACCGGTCCTGTGTCTCGGGCATGGCCAATGGCCGGCCGCTCTGATCTTGTGCCAACGGGTCCATCAAGACAGGAGCGCGGCGGCACTCACCAAGCCGTGGTGAGTTCTAGTGGTGAGTGGCCGATCCGCCTTTCGGTAGGTCGACGGCGGCCACATTATGGGCAGCTGAGGCGAGCCTGGATGTCGCGGCAAAGACGCTGTACCTCCGCGTCGTTGTCGACGCTCCGGAATCGTCCCCCTCGTTGGGGCAGTGCGAGCTCGGTCTGGATGCGGGGGAGGGCTGGTGCCGCGGCCAGGCCCATCCGGTCGAGGCAGGCCAGGACGTGGTTGCCTGTTGCGTCGTTCTTCTCCCAGGCGGCGAGCAGCGTTTGAACGACGATGTTGGCTTCGGCCTCGCCTCCGATGTCCCAGAGCGCGGCTGCGGCGTGGACGCGGGTCCACTCGTACCCGGCGTCCAGCAGTTCGCGTAGCCGCGGCAGCGCGGTCTGCGCGGGTGGGCCGATCCGGCCGAGCGTATCGGCGGCTTCGTGGTTGCAGTGGCTGTCGAGCAGGGCCTCCAGCCTTGGCACGGACTCGGCGGCGTCGCGCCCGAGTTCCCACACGGCGGTCGCGGCAGCTGCGCGGAGATTCACGTCTTCGGCGTCGGTCAGCGGGCGGATGACCATCAGGGCCGGTGCGGCTCCGGGGCCGAAGGATGCGAGGGCGTTCACGGCGGAGGTGGCGGTGGACCAGTGTTCATTCCGGGCCGCGGCGCTGACGGCATGGGTGAGTGCGGGTAGGCCCGCAGGGTGACGCAGCTCAGCGAGGGCAGATATGAGGGCGCCGGTGTCCGTATGGGGCCACTGCTTTGAGAGGTCGGCCTCGGCAAGGAGCCGGGCCAGTCTCGGCACGAGTTCCTCGGCGGCCGAGCTCAGGTGCCCTGCGACCTGGATGGCACACCAGGCGTCGCACCCTGTGTCCAGCGCGGTCAGCAGGCAGGGCAGGGCGCGTACGTCACCGAGGCGCGCCAGTGCCATGACGGCTTCCTGATGCGCCCGACGCCGCAGCGGATGGGGAGACGCCCACACGTCGGATCCGTGCGCAGCGCGGTGGGCGTCGATGTAGGCGGCGAGGGCCTCGCGGGCCGGCTCGGAGACAAGGGGCAGGGATCCGAGGGTTTCGGCGGCCGCGGCGGCGGTGTACGGGTCCTCAGGCAACAGGCATTTCGTGAGGAGCATGACGAGGCCGGTGTGCTCGCCCCTCCAGGAGGTGATCAGGTCCTTGGCCATACGGATCGCGTCGTACCGGGTGGCGGGGTCCGGGCTGTGGAGCTGTTCGGTGAGCAGCGCGGTGCGCTCGGGCCGGCGTGCGTTGAGCACCTCGTGGAAGGTGCGCAGGAGATCGGTGGTGGGTGCGTGGACACGGTTGTGCCGCTCCAGGTCGGCGAACGCGGCAGTTATCTGGGGCGGCACATCCTGCCCGGTTGTGGTTGCCGGCTCGGCAGCGCAGGCGCAGGCGTCGGGATCGGTCTCGCACTTCTTGCCTCGTGGTTCGGGCTGGGGCGCGGGCGTGAGCTGTCGGAGCAGGCTGATCGCCGTGGGGACGGTGTCGGCGTCGATGCTTGCGGGGGAGCAGCGTGCCTTGTGGACGAGGGCGGCCAGGCGGGTGTCGGGATCTGCGGTGGCTTCGCCGGCCAGGGTGTCGAGCCATGCCGTGGCGGAGGAGCAGGCTGCTGGCAGTCGCAGCGCCAGGTCTGCCATCGTCCGGACGACCAGCAGCCGCTCGACGATCCCGCGTTCTGCGGACAGCCGGTCGCGCAGGAGCGCGACGGCTTGGTCGGCGTCCTCGAGGAAGTGGCCGAGGCCCTCGATCGCCGGCTGGCGTACGGAGGGGTCGGGGTCGTTGGAGCGGGAGATGAAGGTGTCGGCGCGCTCGCGTATGAGGGCCAGGCTGTCTGCGCCTGCTGTGGACTCGATGCCGTCCGGTGAGTAGTAGAGGCCGTCGCTCCGGTCGGCGGATTCGCGGCCGATGCTGAGCAGCAGCTGCACGATGGAGGCACGGTCGGGGGTCGCTGCGTCGTCGGCCATGGCGAAGAGGAACGGCAGGCTGGCCGCTGTACAGGGATACACGTCACCCTGATGGTGGGCCGCGTTGTAGAAGTCGTTGAACGCCTTGTCCCGAACTTCTGGGTCAGGGGAGGCCATCGCCCGCAGCCACACGGGGACTTCGACGGCCGGGCCATAGGCGTGGCTCATCGACGACCAGTCGATGCTGTCCAGTTCGTTGATCATGGGCGGCACTCTGCCGGAGGGCACTGACAATGACTCCCAGCACCCGACTGAAGGGGGCTGTTGCCGTGATTCTGCAGGGCGTCCGGTGGGGGGTGCCCCTATGTCTTCGGTCAAGGTGGTCGGGTGGCAGTGTGGCTGTCATGAGTGATGAAGTGCCTGTTCGAGAGTCGGTAGTCGAGGGCATGCGGCCGTGCGACTTCTGCGGTCATCCGGTCGTGTTGGACTCGGTCGACGAGTGGGACTGTCCCGGGTGCGGCGAGGCCGCTGAGGATCAGCCGGCTGAGGCTGGCCGGGGTTCGTAGAAGGTTCCGTCGCGGAGCATGGCGAAGAGGACATCGGTCCGGCGTCTGGCGAGGCAGAGCAGGGCCTGGGTGTGCTGCTTGCCCTGGGCGATCTTCTTGTCGTAGTAGGTCCGCGATGCGGGGTCGGCCAGGGCCGCGAACGCGGAGAGGGAGAAAGCGCGTTTGAGCTGCTTGTTCCCCCTTCTTGAGGGCTGTTCACCGCGGATCGAAGAGCCCGAACTGCGGGTGGCAGGGGCGAGACCGGCGTAGGCGGCGAGGTGACCGGCGGTCGGGAAGGTGCTGCCGTGCCGACCTCGATCAGGATGCGGGCTCCGGTCCTGACGCCGACTCCCGGCAACGACGTCAGGACCTTCGAAAGAGGGTGGGAGTCCAGGAGTTCCTCGATCCGCCCGGCCAGGAGTTTGCGCTGGTCAAGGACGGCGGTCAGCGATCCGGCCAGGCTCGGGACGATCAGCGCGGCCGCCTCGGTCCCCGGAACGGTGACGGTCTGCTCGTCCAGCGCGGCGAAGATCTCTTCGGCCAGCCGTTCGGCCATCCTCGGCGCCTTCGGCCGCAGCAGGGTGACAAGCCGCCGCCGTCCGGCCTTGCGCATCTGGGCCGGTGACCCGAACCGTTCCAGCAGCGTGAGGACGGCTGGGTGCTGCAACCGCGGCCCCAGGACCCGTTCCAGCGAGGGGTGGATCTGGGTCAGCAGGCCATGGAGCCGGTTCGCGACCCTGGTCGCCTTGCCGGCCAGGTCGTCGTCGAACCCGACGATCATCTCCAGCTCGGCGATCGTCTCGTCCTCGCCGTCGATCGCCCGCAGCGTGTGCGGCATGGCGCGGGCCGCGTCCGCGATGATGAACGCATCCCTGGCGTCCGTCTTCGCCTCGTCCGGGTAGAGGTCGGCGATCCGACGTATCGTCAGGCCGGGCGGGTAGGCGACTGGGCAGCCCATGTCGCGGGCGAACCGCCAGCGGCAGGGCGCCGATCGAGGCCGGCTGGTCGACCACGACCAGCACCGTTCCGTGCTTGGCCTGCAACTTCGGGAAGAGCTCGCGTAGCTTGGGCTCGGTGTTGGGCAGGCGCTTGTCGAAGGCCTTCTTGCCGGCTGGCGTGACGGCGGTGGCGTGGTGTTCGCTCATGCCGACGTCCAGGCAGAGGAAGACGTCGATGTCGATCACGCGCAGGCCCCTTCATCACGCGTTCGTCCGGCCTTGCCTCGGCCCCGAGCTGCCACACCCACGTTACGGAGAGCTCTTCCGGCCAGGGTGAAGCCGGTGCTCAAGCCCCTCACCAGCGGTCTGTCGACGCCTCCGGGCCCGGTGACACCACCCCCCCGGATCATCAACCGCAACAAGGGGGGAAGTCATGCCGGACCCGAAGGCCGGTAGCCCCATTGCGGAGCCACGAAAAAGGTAACGGGGGCTGACAGGTTCGAATCCCGTAGATCGCGGTAAGAAGGGCTCAAGAATCCACTTGCTCACCGAGCGGACCGGTCTGCGTCGATCGATCGGTATATCCGCCGCAAACACCCACGACAGCCTCGGCCTTGAACCCTCGTGCGCGGGATCCCGCCATTCCGCTCCCGTCGCGGACCCAGACGACGTAGCCCCGCCAAACTCCATGCGGATAAGGGCTATGACTATGACCACCTGCGCCGATGGCTCCGCAGCCGTAACGTCGTGCCGCGTATCGCCCGCAGGGGCATCGAGCTATCCGCCCGCCTGGGGCGGCACCGCTGGACCGTTGAGCGCACGGTGAGCGGGCTCCCGCCGCCTCCATCGCCGCTATGAACGTAAGCCCGAGCACCCTCTCGCCTTCGCCGGTATCGCAGTCACCCTCATCTGCTACCGCCGACTCACGCCGCAACGCACTTACTGATCGTTTCAGAATGAGATTCCAAGCCGCCTCAAGCAGATGATGCTGCAGGCGAGTTGGAGGAGTCCGAGGTGAAGGTCGGCTCGAATCTCGTAGCGGATGCGGAGTCGTTTGAACTGGTGGAGCCAGGCGAATGCCCGCTCGACGACCCACCGTGTTTTACCCAGTCCCGAGCCGTGCGGGGTCCCTCGGCGGGCGAACTTGGGGGTGATCCCACGGGCGCGGACGAGACGCCGGTACTTGTCGTAGTCGTACCCGCGGTCGGCGAACAGCCGACGGGGCCGGTGGCGTGGCCGGCCGCGCAGGCCGCGGATGCGGGGCATGGCGTCCAGCAGAGGCGTGAGCTGGGTGACGTCGTGACGGTTTCCGCTGGTCAGGGAGACGACGAGCGGTGTTCCGTGTCGGTCGACGATCAGGTGGTGCTTGCTGCCCGGGCGGGCCCGGTCGACCGGCGAAGGTCCGGTGTGAGCCCCCCTTTGAGGGCCCTGACGTGCGAGCCGTCGATCGCGGCGTCGTCCATCTCCAACAGGCCCTCTTTACGCAGTTCAGCCAGGAGAACCTCATACAGGCGGGGCCACACTCCGGCCTCGGTCCAGTCCCGCAGACGCCGCCAGGCAGTCACCCCGCTGCAGCCCACCAGCTCTGCGGGAACGTCCCGCCAGCTCACACCCTTGCGCAACACGTACACGATGCCCCGCAGTGCAGCGCGGTCATCCACCGGCAACCGACCGGGATGCCGATGCCTTCGAGGCGGGCGCTCCGGAAGCAGCGGGGCTATGCGTTCCCACAGTTCATCAGGCACAAGGTCAGCAGACACCCACCAGATCCTGCCGACCCGACACTCAACTGCCAAGCCACCACACCGATCTCATTCTGAAACGATCAGTTACCAATCGCCCAGATCAGCGCCACTGCGGCGGGATGTTCTGCATCTGCTTCAGCAGGTCCCAACCCCGGAGCTTGTGCTTGCGCTCCTCCGACGGGCTACCCCACGGGGCGCCGTGCCCCACCCAGTATCCGCGGTAGTTGCGCAGGCCCATGACGCTGGCGTCCCCGACATCGGGCTCGTTGTCGCAGCAGGGGCAGATGGCAGCCTCATTCGGCCAGCCCCCCTCCCAGAACACCTCACCCTCAAAGCCACAGACCCGGCAGACAGTCTCCATTTGGTCCTCTGCGCTCGCCACGTCCGCAGTCTAACGATCACCGCCAAATGCAACGAGGCCTTAACTGAACCGTTCCGGGTTCGGTAGAGACCTCAGATTGTGGTTGTGACCTGGTGTTTCGTGGTCACGAGGTAGTAGTTGGTCTCGTATTCGACGGGC
>NZ_JBITIE010000035.1:0-58303 GCF_044458665.1 Streptomyces sp. NPDC050422 | reverse complement strand
GATCGACAGTTGACAGTTCCTCATCCATTTCCCCATCAGGAGCGGGCATGAGCGCAATCGACCCAAAGCCTATTACCGCAGCCTTGCAAAGCAGCTGACCGGCAGAAGGTGGCGGGGGATCTCGGTTACGGATTTCGCTCCGGAAGAGTCCGAATCCGTGCAACCCGGAGCAGTAGGAGAAATCTGCCGACTTCATCATCACTGAGATATTGCCAGCTGCATGCACCCATAGCGGGTGGTGGTGGGGACCTCGTGTACGGGGCGTGGTCCCCAGGCAACCTGTGACGGCACCAGCCTGGGGACCGCGACGGATGCCAGCAATGGGGGACGAGCCCGTGACATCTACGATCACTCTGGCTCGCCAGGAAGGACAGAGAAGGCACCGGCGCGCCGATCCTGCGTGTCTCACCCCCCCCGGCTGTCCGAACTGCCGATCTGCGCCGCATGACGTGGCGGCCTTGCTGTCCTCGCGCTACCGGTCCGTTCGGGTGCTACGACCTCGCAACGGCCGAACGCCCAGGGGTAGTTCGGCGGTGTCTCGGCAGCGGAAGACGTCCCGGACCGCACTCGCCCGGCTGAGCCAGGGACTCTTCAGGGACCTTCGGCTCTGGCAGAGGGACTTTCGCGGGACGATCCGGCGTGCAAACCGGTAAGCCCGTGACAGAGCTGAAAGTAGGAAATCTCCCGGTCGGAGGTGCCGTCGCCGGCCCGCGGTCACCCTGTCCCCGGCCCCCGCCGCCCCTTGAAGTTGATCTTCATGGTGTCCATGTCCGTCGCGGTGGACCGCAGTTCGCCGTGCCCGTGACCGGCCTTCCGCAGCGCCGTCTCCGCGCGGTCCTCGGCGATCGCGGCAGCCATCTCCTCGCCGTCAGCGGCGTCCGACACCACCACGTACCGGAAGCTGAAGTGCTTGAGCACGCGGTCGTAGGTCAGCGAGCCCTCCTCGCTGAACTGCATCCCGGCCAGGCCGTGCTGCTCCACCTCGGCGAGCAGGCGCTCGCGGGCCGGGTCCGTGAGCCCCTCCCACGTGCCGCGCACGATCACTCGGTACGTGTGCTGCGTGCCCATCGCGTCCCGCCGTTCCTGTCGCATTCCGCATTCCGCAAACCGATCGAGGAGCAAGCCTACGGCGCGGAGGATGAGGCGCATACGGAATATCGTCGTGCTCGACGCCCCCTCCGACCTGGGGCTCCGGCCCCCGGTCCCGTGCCGGCTGCTACAAGCTCGCCGGGCTGAAGATCCCGGTGGCGACCGTCGGGGAGATCCGCGAGCAGGGTGCCGCCGAGCCGGCGGGCGCGATCGTGCAGAGCCTGGAGAGCCCGGTGCTCGACGGCTTCTGGGTGCAACTGGACGCCGATGTGCTCGATCCGTCGGTCATGCCCGCCGTCGACAGCCCCGACGGCGGCGGACCGTCCCCCGGCGAACTGGGCCCCTGCGGTGGATCCTGGTCCGCTCGCCCCTGCGTCGGCCTCGACGTCACGGTCTACGACCCCGATCACGACCCGGACGGCACGTCGGGCGCGCTGCTCACCGACCTGGTGGTCGCGGCTTTTGCCGAAGTCTGACGGCCGATCCCCTGGCCCGGGCGGCGTCCAGCGTGTTCCATGGTCATCGGGGGGCGCCCGGACCTGCGGCGGCCCGCGCGAGGGAGCGAGGTTGCCTTGGCCACCACCGTACGACGCACTGTACTGACCCTGCCCGTGGCGGCGACGGGACCGGAGAACCCGTTGCCCGCCCTGCGGCCCCTCGACGAGATGCATGTCGTCGAGGACCGGGACCGGGCGGGGCTGCCCCGCGACATGGCCCGTCAGCTCGGCCATGAACCTCTCGCCACCGTCCTTCCGGTACGGATCCTCGACGGTTACGGACGTGATCGCACGGCCACGGACCTCGACGCGATCGTCATCGAGAACGACCGGCTGCGGGCCACTGTGCTCCCCGGACTCGGCGGGCGCATCCACTCCCTCTTCCACAAGCCGACCGGCCGCGACCTCGTCTACACCAACCCCGTGCTACAGCCCGCCGACTTCGCGCTCAACGGCGCCTGGTTCTCCGGTGGCATCGAGTGGAACATCGGCGCGACGGGGCACACCACCCTGTCCTGCGCCCCGGTGCACGCCGCCCGTGTCCCGGCGCCCGACGGTGGCGAGATGGTCCGGCTGTGGGAGTGGGAGCGGCTGCGCGACCTGCCGTTCCAGGTCGATCTGTGGCTGCCGGAGGACTCCGACTTCCTTCATGTCGGCGTACGGATACGCAACCCGCACGAACACCCCGCACCCGTCTACTGGTGGTCCAACATCGCCGTCCCGGAGGGCGAACGCACCCGGGTGCTGGCGCCCGCCGACGAGGCCTGGCACTTCGGCTACGAACGGACGCTGACCCGGGTCCCGATGCCCGAGACCGGGGGAGTCGACCGTACGTACCCGCTGCGCAGCGACTTCCCCGCCGACTACTTCTACGAGGTGCCCGACGGAGCCCGCCGGTGGATCGCCTCCCTCGACGAGCACGGCCGCGGACTCGTCCAGACCTCCACCGACCTGCTGCGCGGCCGCAAGCTCTTCCTCTGGGGCAGCGGGCCCGGTGGCCGGCGCTGGCAGGAATGGCTCACCGAACCCGGCACGGTCGGCTACGCCGAGATCCAGGCCGGACTCGCCCGCACCCAGCTGGAGCACGTGCCGCTGGAGCCCGGCGGCGAGTTCAGCTGGCTGGAATCGTACGGGCCGCTGGCCACGGACCCCGTCACCGTGCACGGCGGCGACTGGGCGGCGGCCCGCGCCGAGGCCGAGCACCGGCTCGCCGAGGCGCTGCCGCGCGCCGATGTGGACGCCGCGTACGAGGCATGGCGCCGCTGCGCCGACACGGAGCCCGGCGAGATCCTCGCCACCGGATCGGGCTGGGGCGCGCTCGAAGTACGGCGTGCCGGGTACAAGCTGCCCGGCACTCCGTTCGCGGAGTCCACGCTCGGCGAACAGCAGGAACCCTGGCTCGAACTGCTGGAACAGGGCGCCTTCCCCGCACCGCGCCGCGTCACCCCGCCCGGGCCCACCCTCGTCTCCCCGCACTGGCGCGACATGCTGGAGACGGCCTCCGCCGAGCCGCTCACCGAGTACCACCTCGGCGTCGCCCAGTGGCACACCGACGACCGTGCGCAGGCGGTCCGCAGCTGGGAGCGCGGACTGGCCCTCGCCCCGTCCCGCTGGCCCCTGCTGCGCTGCCTCGCCGTCGCCGCCCAGGAGAGCGGTCAGCGGGACCGGGCGGCGGACCATTACGCCGAGGCGTTCGACGACCTGTGCGCCGAGCGCCGCGACGACGGCGAGGCATGGGCGGCGGCCACGGCGGCCCTCGGCAGGGAGACGGTCGAGGCGCTGCTGACGGCGGGCCGCACCACCGCGGCGCGCGCGGTCTGGGACGGTCTGCTCCCGGGGATCCGCTCCCGGGGCCGCTTCCGTCTCCTGGAGGCGCGCCTCCTGCTCGCGGAGGGCGAACGAGCGGCTGCCCGCGCCCTGTTCGACGAAGGCTTCGAGGTCGCCGATCTGCGCGAGGGTGCGGAGATCCTGGACGAGGTGTGGGCCGAACTCACCGAACGCACCGGTGAGCCGCTGCCGGACGCGTACAACTTCCGGATGCGGCCGCGGGCGTGATGCACGGGGCAGGCCTCAGACCGGCCGGTTGCGGTCGACGTACTCGAAGACCGAGCCGTCCGGATGCATGGCGATCAGGTTACGGCCGACCGGGGTGGGCACCGGGCCCGCGATGACGCGGGCGCCGACCCGGGTCAGGGAGGTGTGGGCCTCGTCCACGTCCTTCACGGCGATCGTCGCGGTCACCTTGCGCAGGATCTCCAGCTCGGACTCGGGGCCGCTCATCAGCAGGAAGCAGCTGATGGCGGCGACGGACACCCCGCCGCGTTCGAAGCGCAGCGCCGAACTCGCCGTGAGGTCCTCGTAGAAGGCCACCGCGGCCTCCAGGTCGTCGACGCAGATACGCAGCGTGGTTCCCAGGATTTCCATGCCGAACAGGGTAGTTGGCCGGTCAGCGCCGTGTGATCGATTCGGTGGACGGGGAGCGGAGGGCAGGGGTGGGGCGGTCCGGGGGCCGGTTCTTCCGGCCGGGCCCCCGGACCCGTGAGATCAGGCCCGGCAGAGGATCTCGCCGTGCGGGACCATGAACCAGCCGTCGCCCTGTCCGCCCCAGGTGCGCCAGGCCTCGGCGATCGCGGTGAGCTCCTCGGGCGTGGCGTGGCCGCCGTCGACCGCCAGCTTCGCGTAGACCGAGCCGACGGTACGGTCCGCCCACAGGCTGCTCCACCAGTCCCTGCTCTGCGGGGTGGCGAAACACCAGGAGGCGGCCGTCGGGGTGATGTCGGTGAAGCCCGCCTCGCGCGCCCAGGAGAGCAGCCGGCGGCCCGCGTCCGGCTCGCCGCCGTTGGCCCGCGCCACCCGGCGGTACAGCTGCAGCCAGCCGTCCATGACCGGCGACTCGGGGAACCAGCTCATGGCCGCGTAGTCGCTGTCGCGGGCCGCGACGATTCCACCGGGGCGGCAGACGCGTCGCATCTCGCGCAGTGCCTGGACGGGGTCGCCGACGTGCTGGAGCACCTGGTGAGCGTGGACCACGTCGAACGAGGCGTCGGGGAATTCCAGTGCGTGGACGTCGGCGACGGCGAACTCGACGTTGTCCAGGTCGCGTTCGGATGCGGCGTCGGCTGCCTGGCCGAGGATCTCCTGGGTGGTGTCGACGGCCGTCACCCGGCCCGGGGCGACCAGCGTGGCCAGGTCCGCGGTGATCGTGCCCGGCCCGCATCCGACGTCCAGCACGCTCATCCCGGAACGGAGTTCGCCGACGAGGTAGGCCGCCGAGTTGGCGGCGGTTCGCCAGCGGTGCGAGCGCAGTACCGACTCGTGGTGGCCGTGGGTGTAGACGGCGGTCTCCTTCGGCATGACCGTGCATCCTCTCTCGAACGCGAACCGCGAAACGCGGGCCGCAAAGCGCTGATCGGTACGGCCACCGTATGCCCTGATGCCGAATAATGAGATGGGCATCTTGCGATGTGGACGCTCAGTGGCCGCTCGGCGTGGGGTGCGGGCTCATGCGGAAGGGCGGCCGACTCGGCGTCGGCCGCCCTTCGTTCATCCGGCCCAGGCCGGCCCCGGGACGGTCCGAGGTGGCGGACCGTCAGTGCGTCAGACCGGCCTCGGGCAGTAGACCGTCAGCGCCTCGGTCAGCTTGTCGATCATCAAGTCGCCCTGGCTGTGTGCCACTTCGCCGTCGTATGCGTACGGGGTGCCCGGCTTCAGGCCGGAGATGCGGATGCGCCGGCGCCGCTCCGCCGCATGGATGGGGGATCGGGTCAGCGGACCGGCCACTGCGGCCGCCAGCAGCCTCAGTCCGGGGGTCCGGCCCCCGTGCACGACGCGTACGTCCAGTAGGCCATCGGCGAGATTGTGCCGTCGGCCGGGCGCCGGGCCGACCCGCTGGAACAGGCCGTTGCCGACGAACAGCAGCCACAAGGGCCGTCTGCGGCCCTCCAGTTCGGCCTCCAGCGGGCGTTGGCCCCGCAGCGCTTCCAGCGCCGCGAGGACACCGGCCGGCCAGCCGCCGATCCGCGGGGACCAGCGCTCGCGGGTCCGTACCAGTTCGGGATAGACGCCCAGGCTGAAGGCGTTGAGGAAGTAGCCGTGGGCGCCGCCGGGTCCGTCCGGTCCGGGCCGGAAGCGGCCCAGGTCCACCCGGACGGCGCTTCCCGTGCCGAGCGCGGCGCTGACGTCGGACACGGTCTCGATGCCCAGGTCGTACGCGAAGTGGTTCAGCGTCCCGCCGGGGAACACGGCGAGCGGCAGGCCGTGCACGGCGGCGACCGCCGCCGCCTGGTTGACCGTGCCGTCGCCGCCGCACACACCCAGCGCGCGGCCTCGGCCGGCCGCCTTCTCCAGTTCGGCCGCGAGTTCCGCCGGGGGGCACTCCACGACTTCCGCGTTCGGCAGCGCGTCCCGGACCAGCGACGCCGTGGCCGTCGCCGTCCCCGACTCCTGGTTGACGACGACCACCAGGTCCTGGCCGTCCGGCAGCGCGGGCGCGTCGGCGGGCGGACGGCCCGGCGCGGGCAACTGCCCCCGGGTCGGCACGATGCCGCGCAGGGCGAACGCCGCCCCTATGCCGAGCGCGGCACCGGCCAGCACATCGCTCGGGTAATGCACGCCGGTGTAGACGCGGGAGGCGGCCACCGACAGGGCGACGGGCGCGACGGCGGCCCCCCAGCCCTTCGACTCCAGCGCCACCCCGGTGGCGAACGCGGCAGCCGACGCGGCGTGCCCCGAGGGGAAGGACGTGGTGACCGGCTGACGCTTCAGCTGCCGTATCACCGGTACGGCGTCCAGTATCGGCCGCTCCCGGCGGACCGCCCCCTTGCCGACCGTGTTGATCGCGGCCGAGGCCACCGCCAGCGACGCGATCCCACGCAGTGCGGCGCGCCGGGCCCGGGCGCTGCCCCCGAAAGCGGCGATGCCCGCTGCGGCACCGACCCACAGCAGCCCGTGATTGGCGCTGCGGCTGAGGCGCGGCAGCACGGGCCCGGCGGCCGGCCAGTGCCGCTGGGCCAGGTTCTGGAACACGGCCAGGTCGCTCCGGTGCAGAACGCCCCGCAGTCCGGCGGGTCTCGGCAGAGGTGAAGGGAAGCTCGGTGAAGACATGGAACAGCGAATACCCTGCTCGCTCCCGCCGAACCGGCAGGCGCGCCCGAACCCGGCACGCGGGCGCCCGTGCGGCAGCGCGGTCTCCTCGTCATATGCGCAGATACCAGGGTGAAAGTGACACGTTTTGCCAGGTATCGGGTGCCGCACGTCACCCCGTCATTGCCCCGGCAAGTGCGCCACGCTTAGCCTGTGTTCGTGATGCCGGTCACTGGCCGGAATGTCGAACACGAGAGGGTGGTGCACGACCATGGGGCGACTCGTCCCCGCGGTGACCCGGGCGCTGGACGTACTCGAACTCTTCCTCCACGGCGACGGTACGCTCTCCGCGCCCGAGGTGACCCGCAAGCTCCAGCTCCCGCGCACCACCGTCCATGAACTGCTGACCACGCTCGCCGCCCGCTCGTACCTGGTCACGATCCCCGACCAGCCCGGCCGCTACCGCCTCGGTGTCCGCACCTACCAGCTCGGCAGCCGGTACGCCGAGCAGCTCGATCTCGCCGCCGAGGGGCAGCAGGTGGCCCGGCAGGTCGCGGAGACCTGCGACGAGACCGTCCACGTGGCGATCCTGGAGGGGACCGATGTCATCTACATCGCCAAGGTGGACTCCACCCACGCGGTCCGGATGGTGTCGGCGGCCGGCCGCAAGCTGCCCGCCCACTGCACGTCGGTCGGCAAGATGCTGCTCGCGGCCCTTCCCGCCCGGGAGCTCGACGCCCGCCTCGACGGGCTCGAACTGACCGGGATGACCCCCGACAGCATCACCGACGAAGAAGAGCTGCGAGCGGCGCTCGCCGCCGTACGGGAACGAGGTATCGCGGTGGAGCACCGCGAGTCCAACCCCGATGTGAGCTGTGTCGCCGCACCCGTACGGGACCGGTCCGGCCGGGTCGTCGCCGCGCTCTCCGTCTCCGTCCCGATGATCCGCTGGAGCGAGGAGCGCGAGGCGGAACTGGCCGCACTCGCGGCCGAGGGCGCCGACGCCCTCTCCGGCCGCCTCGGACACCACCGGAGGGAACTGTGAGCCGCCCGCACCTCGACATCGCCGTACGGGAGCACGCCGCACTCGGGGAGGGGCCGACCTGGGACCCCGTCGCCGAGCGGCTGATCTGGGTCGACATCCTCTCCGCCCGGATCCACACCTACGACCCCGCCGACGGCCGGCGGACCGTCATGGCCACCGAACAGCACGTCGGCGCGGCCAAGCCGCGAGTCGGCGGCGGCCTCGTCGTCAACCTGCGTGACGGCATCGGGCTCTACGACGCGGACGGCGCCTTCCGCTGGCTCGTCCACGACGCCGAGCCGGGACGGCGCGGGAACGACGCCGCGGTGGCGCCGGACGGGGCACTCTGGGCGGGCACCATGCGCTACGACGAGTCGGAGGTCGGCGGCAGTCTCACCCGTGTCGCACCCGACGGCACGGCCACCCGGGTGCTGCCGCTGGTGGCCTGCAGCAACGGCACCGGGTGGAGCCCCGACGGCCGGCTGATGTACTACAACGACACGCCGACCCGCCGGATCGACGTGTTCGACGTGGACGGTGAACAGGTCACCGGCCGCCGTCCGTTCGCCACCCTGGAGGAGGGTGCGGGCTACCCCGACGGTCTCACGGTCGACGCGGAGGGGGCCGTCTGGGTCGCGTTGTGGGACGGCGCCGCGGTGCGCCGCTACACGGCCGACGGCAGGCTGGACCGCGTCGTCGAACTGCCGGTGCGGCGGCCCACGGCCTGCGCCTTCGGCGGCCGGGACCTGCGCGACCTGTACATCTCCACCGCCCGCACCGGTCTCGACGCACCGCACCCGCTCTCGGGTTCGCTGCTGGTCCTGCCGGACGCCGGCCGGGGCCTGCCCGGTACGGCCTTCGCGGGCTGAGCGGCAGTCGGGCGGGTCCGGGCCATGGACCCGCCCGGCTCCGGTTCACCGCGCCGGGAAGCGCCGCAGAGTGCCCGGAAGGCGGGAGCCCAGCGGCGACATGTTCCCGTCGGCGCCGTGCCGGGCCAGCAGATCCAGGACCAGCCGGCCGCGCCGGACCCGCTCGCGCGCCGTCTCCAGGGCGAGATCGCGCAGATGGGCGCCGTACGGGTAGATGCCCGGCGCCTTGGACAGGCCGAACTTGAGGTAGAGCGGGGCGCCGCGCCGGATCAGCTCGGCCGCCTCGTACATCCGCACATAGCCGCCGAGGTCGTCCGGGGCCTCGATGTACAGGTCCATCGGAGCGGCCGACGCCCGCCGGATCTCGGTGAAGTGAGCGAGCGTCAGGTCTGACGGAATGTTGACGGAGTCCGCCCCGAGCTGCTCGTACACGGCGAACGAGGCGGGGTTCACCGGACCGACCAGGGCCGACACCTTGAACATCGTGTCGGCGGGCAGCACGCCCTGTTCGCGCAGCCGGTGCAGGGTCCAGAGCACCCCCTCGTCCGCCACCAGCAGGCACTTCACGCCCAGCGCGGAGGCCCGCAGGGCGTCCTCCACGCACCCGGCCAGGGCGTCGTGGCCGCGGGCGCGCAGCCCGGCGCCGCCCGAATCGGTTCGGAACGAGGCCCCGGTGTCCCAGCTGCCGCGCGGACCGGTGAACAGACAGAGCTCGATGCCGCGTTCGGCGCAGCCCTCGACCATGTCGGTGATCTCGGTGTCACTGAGCATCCAGACGCCGCTGCCCTGGCTGATCCGGTGGACGGGGACATCGAGCCGCGCACTCTCCTTCAGTACGACGGACAGTGCTTCGGGGCCCTCCACGGACGGGATCTCGGTCCGCCACGTGCCGCCGTCGGGAAAGGCGTGCGGGGACGCGTCGGCCGGGACTGCCGCGGGCGCGCCGAGCCCGAGCGCGGTGAGCGCGGGCTCGCCAGGGCGGCGGACGCCGGTACGGGATCCGGACGGGGCGGAGGATACGGAGGTCATGAGCGACCTTTCGTGTTCGGTGGGTCGGACGAGGTTCGGGTAAAGGGGCGGCGGGCGGGACAGGACCGCGAGCCCGGCGTGATCCGGACGGGACAGCCCTCAGGGGCGCATCAGCACCTTGCCCGTCCCCGCGCCGCCGCCCCCGACCAGCGCCACGGCCTCCGCGAACCGCTCCAGCGGGAACTCGTGGGTGATCAGCGCCGCCGGATCGAGCAGCCCCGCGGTGAACGCCCGTACCGCGTACGACCAGGACGCGGAGGACGCCCCGAAGACGCTGCGCACCGTGAGCTGGCTCAGCGACAGGTGCACGGGGTCGATGCCGACCGCCCCCGGCGCGAACATCCCCGTGAGCACGACCCGGCCGCCGCGCCGCGCGAGCAGGCAGGCATCGGCCGCGGTGGTCGCGGCCCCGGCGGTCTCCACCACCAGGTCGTACCGGCCGTGCACCTCGGCGGCCTCCTTGGGAGCCAGGGCCTCGCCCGCCCCGAACAGCAGTGCCTGGCGGGCTCGTTCGTCCCGCGGGTCGATCACCGTCAGCTCCCCGGGAGACACCGCGGCGAGCAACTGGACCGCGAGCAGCCCGAGCGTTCCGGCGCCCACGACCGCGACCCGCTCGCCCGGCTCCGGTGACCCGGCCCGCACGGCTGCGGCAACCACGGCCGCGGGCTCCAGGAGCGCGGCGGCGCGCAGGTCCGCGTCGTCGGCCAGCGGGTGCAACAGTCGTGCGGGCAGCACGACATGGTCGGCGAAGGCCCCGGGCCGGGTGAAGCCCGTCTCGTCGTACCCCGAGGTGCACAGCGAGGTCTCACCACTGCGGCACCGCTCGCAGCTCCCGCAGGAACGGAACCCCTCGGCGACCGTGCGCCGGCCGGTCAGGGCGGGATCGACGCCGGCACCCACGGCCTCGACGGTGCCCGACCACTCGTGACCGGGCACCACGGGGTAGCGCACGTAACCCGGGTCGCGATGGCCGTCGTACACCTCACGGTCGCTCATGCAGATCCCGGCCGCGGCCACCCGCACCCGGACCTCTCCCGGGCCGGGCTCCGGAACCGGCCCGTCCGTCAGCCGGTGCTCGCCCGGCCGGTCGATCGTGATCGCCCGCGAGCGGGCGGGTCCGTCGCTCACTTGGGCTGCCTCTTCTCCCAGCCGTCGGCCCACAGGTCGAACCGGGCCTGCTGCTGCGGGAATTCGGCGGCCGCGTCCACATCGAGCTCGACACCGAGACCGGGGGCGTCGGAGAGCTCGAAGCAGCCGGTCTCCGGGTCGACCTGCGGGGCGCCGCGTACGACCTTCTTGATGTCGGCGTCCGCGAAGTCGTTGAAGTGCTCGAGGATCTTGAAGTTGGGAGTGCAGCCCGCCACCTGGAGGCTGGCCGCCGTCAGCACCGAACCACCGACGTTGTGCGGGGCGATCAGCGTGTAGTGGGTCTCGGCGGTCGCGGCGAGCTTCCGGGTCTCCAGGATGCCGCCGATGTGGCCGACGTCCGGCTGGATGATGTCGGCGGCCTGCGACTCGAAGAGCTCGCGGAACTCGATGCGGTCGTGGATGCGTTCACCCGTCGCGATCGGCACGTCGACCTTGCCCGCCACCTTCGCGAGCGCCTTGAGGTTCTCCGGCGGCACCGGCTCCTCCAGCCAGGCGGGCCGGAACGGGGCCATCTCGTGGGCGATCCGCACCGCGGTCGAGGGGCTGAAACGGCCGTGCATCTCCAGCATCAGCTCGGTGTCCGGGCCGATGGCATCCCGGACCGCCTCGATGAGCGAAACCGAGTACCGGGTCTCCTCCTGGCCCAGCTCGAAGTGACCCGTCCCGAACGGGTCGATCTTCAGTGCCCGGTAGCCGCGCGCGACGACCACCGACGCGGCCTTGTGATACGCCTCCGGGGTCCGCTCGGTGGTGTACCAGCCGTTGGCGTACGCCTTGACGCGGTCGGTGACCTTCCCGCCCAGCAGCTGCCAGACCGGGACGCCGAGCGCCTTGCCCTTGATGTCCCAGCAGGCCATCTCGACACAGGCGATGCCGGACATCACGATCTCACCGGCCCGCCCGTAGTCGCCGTACTTCATCCGGCGTACCAGGTCCTCGACGGCGAACGGGTCCGAACCGGAGATGTGGTTGGCCTCCGCCTCGCGCAGATAGCCGATGAGCGCGTCGGTGCGGCCGAGCATCCGGGTCTCGCCCACGCCGGTCAGGCCCTCGTCGGTATGGACCTGCACATAGGTGAGGTTGCGCCAGGGTGTTCCGACCACATGTGTGCTGATTCCGGTGATACGCACGGGAGTCGCCCCTCGACTTGTTCGATATTTCGGCACTCGTTCGAAATCCTGGCGTGACCGTAATAACGCGGCGGGGCGAGTGTCAATGGGGCCGTCGCGGTGCGGTGCGGTTCCCGAAGCAGCCGGGCGCCCGTGTCGAGGCGGCCCTACGGCCCCCGGGACGGCTTCGCGGTAGCGCAGGCGCCCCGCTCCATTCCCTCGTATAAAGGGCCCGAGAGCCAGTGACCGAGCGGCGGCGAAGGAGGCCCGGATGGGCCGGGAGCGGACCGGACGTCAGGGGCGCGGCACGCCCGGGGTCCGGGAGGACCGCGGGCCCGTACGGTACGGACCGCCCGCGCCGGGCCCCGGACTGCCGGTCCTGCCCGAGCTGGCCGAGGTGCTGGCGGCTGCGGCGGGCGGCGGCGAACCCGAACCGGCCGGCGGCTCGGCGGACCTGCGCGAGGCGGCCCGCGCCTACTGGGACCGGCGCGGACTGCATGGCGGTCCCGAGCACATCGCCGCCGCACCCGGAACCTCCCCGCTGGTGCTCGCCCTGATCGCCGCGCACGGCGGCGACGTACTCGTGCCGCGCCCCTGCCCCGCCTCCTGGATCCCGCAGGCCCGGCTGCTGGGCAGGCCCGCCTACCAGGTGCCCACCCCCGCCGAGTGCGGCGGCGTGCCCGATCCGTACGCGCTGCTGGAGACCGTGCGCCGGGTGCGCGCCGAGGGCGGCAGACCGCGGCTGCTGCTGATCTCGGTGGTGGACGACCCCACCGCCACGGTCGCCCCGCCGGAACTGGTGCGTGAGGCGTGCGAGGCGGCCGTCGCCGAGGGGCTGCACATCGTCAGCGACGAGACGTGGCGCGACACCCTGCACCGGCCGCACGACACGGTGCTGCTCAGCCCGGCCGAGATGTGCCCCGACGACGTGACGGTCGTCTCCGACCTGGCGGGCGCGCTGACCCCGGCGGCCTGGCCGGTCGCCGTCGCCCGGTTCCCGGACACCCGGCGGTCGGCGGTGCGCCACGCCCGTACGCTCGACATCCTCACCGCACTCGGCGCCCTCGTCGCGGGCCCGGTCGCGGCGGCCGCCGCGCACGCCCTGCGCGAACCCGACGCCGTCACCGAACGTGTCCGCAGGGCCGCGGCCCTCCAGGCCCGGGTCGCCGCGGAGGCCCACCGGGCGGTCCTTGCCTCCGGTGCGCTGGCCAGACCCCCGCAGGCGGGCCGCCACCTGTACGCGGACCTCGGCCCGCTCCGCTCGCAGCTCGCCGCCCGCGGGGTCACGGACTCGCTGGAACTCGAGGAGTACCTGACGGACCGGCTGGGCGCCCCGGTGCCCGGCGGCCACCGCTTCGGCGACGAACTGGGCGCACTGCGGGTGCGGCTGGGCACCGGATCGCTGCTCGGGTCGACCGCACAGCAGCAGACGGAGTCCCTCACCGCGGCCGAACCTCTCGAATTGCCGCATGTCGCGGCAGCGCTGAGCATGTTCCGGGCAGCCCTCGACGAACTCCGCTGACGCGCTGCGCCGACGCTCTTGGAGACGGGAGTCCTCGATGACGGACCAGACAGAGCGCTCCCTCACCCGGGCCCCGCGCCCCGTGACCTGCGGCGAGGTGGTCGCCCCGCGCCCCCTCGGAGAGGTGCGGTCCTGGCCCGGCAGCTTCGCCGACCGGCTCACCGCGCCCCTCCCCGGCGTGACGGGCATGTCCCGGCTGGCCCGTGAACACTCCATCCGGCCCAACGCCGAGGGACTGCGCGGCATCCACCGGCTGCCGTACGCCCCCGTGCCGCTGCCCGCCACCCCGGCCGGAACCACCTGCGTCACCTGGGCCGGGCACGCCAGCTGGATCATCCGCACCGGCGGACTGACCGTGCTCGCCGACCCCGTCTGGTCCCGCCGCATCCTCGGCACCCCGGCCCGGATCACCCCCGTCGGCGTCCGCTGGGAGGACCTCCCACGCGTCGACGCCGTCGTCATCAGCCACAACCACTACGACCACCTCGACGCGCCCACCCTGCGCCGGCTGCCCCGGCACACCCCGCTGTTCGTCCCGGCCGGGCTCGGCCGCTGGTGCCGCCGCCGCGGCTTCGGCTGCGTCACCGAGCTCGACTGGTGGGAGACGGCACAACTGGACGGTGTCCGCTTCGACTTCGTTCCCTCGCACCACTGGTCCAAGCGCACCCTCACCGACACCTGCCGCTCCCTCTGGGGCGGCTGGGTGATCGAGGACACCGCCGGCCCCGGCCGGGGACAGCGGATCTACTTTGCCGGGGACACCGGCTACGGCCACTGGTTCACGGAGATCGGCCGCCGCCACCCCGGCATCGACCTCGCGCTGCTCCCGATCGGGGCGTACGAGCCGCGCTGGTGGCTCGCCGACGTGCACGCCGACCCTGAGGAGGCCGTGCAGGCGTACGAGGATCTCGGAGCCCGCGCCATGGCGCCCATGCACTGGGCGACGTTCCTGCTCTCCGCGGAGCCCGTACTCGAACCGCTCACCCGGCTGCGCACCGCCTGGCGACGGGCCGGCCATCCGCGCGAGCGGCTCTGGGACCTGCCGATCGGTGGCTCGCGCATCCTCGACCGGGCGAGTGAACCGCGTACGGTCAGCGGCTGACCGGGACCCCGGCGGTCACCGGCCGGACCACGCCCGCAGCCGGTGCCACACCCGGGTGCCCCGCTGATCAGCAGCGTCAGGCCCGGGCGGTCACCGGCCGGACCATGCCCGCAGCCGGTGCCACACCGCCGGCGCCCCGCTGATCAGCAGTGTCAGGCCGACCGCCGCCACCACGCCCTGCCACGGCTCCGGGAACAGCGATCCGCCGAGGATCCCGATCAGCTGATACGTGGCGGCCCAGGCCAGACAGGCCGGCACATCGCCCCGGGCGAACCGCCTGAGCGGCATCCGGCCCAGCAGGCACGCCAGCATCACCGGGATCCGCCCTGCAGGCACCAGCCGGGAGAGCACCAGCACCATCGCCCCGTGCTCGTCGAGCTTGTGCTGCGCCTGCGCGAGCCGCTCCGGCGCGGCCCGGTCGCTGATAGCCCGCAGCCACTTGGAACCGTTCTTCGACCGCACCCCGCGCTGCCCCAGCCAGTACAGGCAGATGTCCCCGAGGAACGCGGCGGCCGAGGCCACCACGAAGACGATCAGAAGCGCGAACGGCGACGACTGGTGGAACGCAACCACGGCCGCCGAGCTCACCAGCGCCCCCGTCGGCACCACCGGCACCAGGGCGCCCAGCGCCACCAGCAGGAACAGTGAGGGGTAGCCGACGGCCTGCTGCGTCGACTCCGGAGGCAGCTGCGTCGTCTGCCTGAGGAACTCGTGTATCACCCGGTGGCTCCCGGCCGCACGTGCTCGCCGTGGCCCAGCCGGTGCACCGCCACCTGGGGCGCCCGCAGCGCCGCCTGGCGGACGAACTCGTCACCCGGCGAGTGGAACTCGTGCGGCCGGATCCCGTCCATCCCGATGGGCCAGTACGTGCCGTAGTGCACCGGCACCGCCGCGCGCGGCGCGATCCGGGCCAGCGCCTCGGCGGCGCGGGCCGCGTCGAGATGGCTGTGACCCAGATACGGTCCCCAGCCGCCGACGGGCAGCAGGGCCACGTCCACCGGACCGACCGCGTGCGCCATGTCGTCGAAGAGCCCGGTGTCCCCGGCGAAGTACGTGCGCGCCTCGCCCTCCACGACGTATCCGAGCGCGGGGGAGCGGTGCGGGCCGACCGGGAGGCGCCGCCCGTCGTGCAGCGCCGGCACGGCCCTGATGCGTACCGCGCCGACGCGCACCTCGTCGCCCGCCGCCACCTCGGTGATCCGCAGCCCGCGCATCCTGCGCAGCACCCGGAGCCCCGGCACCGCCCGGACCGCGCCCAGCGGGACGACCAGCCGGGCGCCCGGGGCGATACGGGCCAGGGACGGCAGATGCAGATGGTCGGAGTGCAGATGGGAGATCAGCACGACGTCGGCGACCGCGGCCGCCGGGCCGGGCAGTGCACCGCGACGCCGCCGCAGATGCGCGAAGCGCCGTACGAAGAGGGGATCGGTCAGGACCCGCACCCCGGAGTCCTCGATCGTGCAGGTGGCATGACCCCACCAGGTGATCTCCACCGGCACGTGCCGCCTCCTGCTCGTAGGACCTGCCGACGAGCCTACGGGGCGGACGGCACCTCAGAGACTGCCGGGCGCGCCCGTGCGCCCCCTTCCCGCCCTGAGTGCGCCTTCTGGTGCGCGAATCCGGCCGGTAGGGTCGGGGAACGCCTAGCAGGGGACGGTCATGGGGGACGTACGGGTGGCGGCCATCGCCAGTCTCACGCCGCTGGAGGAACTCGACAGCGATCCGTTCCTCGTGGACACCCGCAGCCAGCACGCGATGTGCGCCCGCTGGGCCGCCGACCGGGGCTACGTCGTCACCCGGCAGCTGCGCTTCTACGGACTGCGCCCCGACCACCAGGCGCTCTGGGCCGACATCGAAGGGGGCGAGGTCGAACTCTTCGTCGCCCCCACCGACCGGGTGCTCGCCCGCGCCGTCGCCTCGGTACCGCAGTTCGCCGCAGAGTGCGAGCGACGCGGCGTACGCCTGGAGATCGCCGATCTCGACGAACCGCGGTACAGCGCCCGTACGAAAGCCGGCGTGCACCGCAGGCTCTCCATGCCGACCGCCGGATACGACGGCTGCTGAGCGCCGGACCGCACCCGCGGACGGCCTCGCGGGCCGCCGCCCCCGCTGTGAAAGGCTGGGGCGGGGTCCGGAACGGCGGGACCCGGACGTGAGGTGGCGGCGGCGTGGGTGACGGGCGATGGCGAACAGCCGGCAGCGCCCTGATGCGAGTGATCGTGGTGTGGGCGGTATCGACCCTCACCTTGCTGGTGCTCGCCGGAATTCTGCCGGACTTCCAGCTCCAGTCGGACGACGGCGACAGCGTGACCAAGACCGCGTTCACCGCGGCCTGGGGCGCGGGCGCGTTCGGTCTGCTCTCGGCACTGGTCTGGCCGGTGCTCGTACGGGCCCTGCTCATCGTGCCGGCCCTCGTCCTCGGCATGCTGGTCTTCTTCCTCAACGGCTCGCTGCTCCTGATCGCGCTTCGGCTCATCCCGGACGGGCGCGGCGCCGCCGCCCCGGAGACGGCCGTCGTCGTCGCGGCCGTCATGTCCGCCGTCGCCTCCGCGACCTCCACGGCCCTCGCCGTCCGTGACGACAACGCCTACCGCCGCAGGCTCTCGCGCCTGGCCCAACGGCGCCGCCGCCGCAGCGGCACGCGCGGTACGGACGGCGAGGTGCCGCCCGGCACCGTCTTCATCCAGCTCGACGGCGTCGGCCACGACGTCCTCGCGCAGGCCGCCGCCGAAGGCCTCATGCCGACCGTCGCACACTGGCTGGCAGACACCGAGGGCCACCGGCTCACCCCGTGGCGCACGGACTGGTCCAGCCAGACCGGTGCCAGCCAGCTCGGCATCCTGCACGGCAGCAACCACGACGTCCCCGCCTTCCGCTGGTACGAGAAGGAGACCGGCGACGTGATGGTCTCCAGCAGACCGGCGAGTGCGCTCGAACTCCAGCGCCGCGCCATCGTGCGCACCCGCGACGGCGGACTGCTCACCCTCGACGGCGCCAGCCGCGGCAACCTCTTCAGCGGCGGCGCCGACCAGCTCGCCCTCGTCCTGTCGATGGCCGCCCGGCGGGGCAAGGGCCGTCGCTCCAGGGCCGGATACTTCGCCTACTTCTCCGACCCCGCCAACGCCGTCCGTACCGCGCTCTCCTTCGTCGCAGAGGTCGGACGCGAGATCGGACAGTCGACCCTGGCCCGGGTCCGCAAGGAGACACCCCGGATCAAGCGCGGCGGGCTCTACCCCTTCATCCGGGCCTTCGCGACCGTCGTCGAACGCGATGTGGTGGTCTCCGCCGTCATCGGGGACATGTTCGGCGGACGGACCGCCGTCTACGCCGACCTCGTCGCCTACGACGAGGTGGCCCACCACTCGGGTCCGCGCAGCCGGGACGCCGAGAAGGTCCTCGCCCGGCTGGACCGCTCGCTCGCCCTGATCGTCAAGGTCGCCGAACACACTCCGCGCGACTACCGCATCGTGCTCCTGTCCGATCACGGACAGAGCCCCGGGGAGACCTTCGCCGGGACGTACGGGCTGACGCTCAAGGACCTGGTGCGGGCGGGCAGCGGCCTCCCGGTGCCGCGCAGGGCCCAGCGCACCCGGAGCGGATCCGAGGCACGCGACGCGGTCCGGATCGCGCTCCACCGCCCGGTCGCCGAGGGCGAGGAAATGCAGGTGGCGAAGGCCTCCGACCCGGTCGTCCTGGCCTCCGGCAACCTCGGACTCATCTCCTTCCCCGACATCGACGGCCGCGCCTCGCAGGAACAGCTCGACCGTCGCCACCCCGCCCTGCTCGGCACGCTCGCCAACCACCCCGGCATCGGTTTCCTGCTCGTCCGCAGCGAGAGCGACGGATCGGTGGTGCTGGGGCGGGACGGCGCGCGGATCCCCGTGGCGGAACTGAAGGACGGGCAGGGACCGCTGGCCCCCTTCGGCCCGGGCGCGGCCGACGCCATCCGGCGTACCGACACCTTCCCGCACGTCGCCGATGTGATGGTCAACTCGATGTACGACCCCGAGGCCGGCACGGTGCACGCCTTCGAGGAACAGATCGGCTCCCATGGCGGGCTGGGCGGGGAGCAGGCCCGGCCGTTCCTGCTGTCGCCGCGCGGCATGACGGACCCGCTGGACGCGGCCGCCGCCGAAGGCGGTGAACGGGGGGCCGAACTGGTCGGCGCGGAAGCCGTGCACCGGGTCCTGAGGTACTGGTTGCGCGAGGTCTCTGGACCGCAGGTGCCGGTGGAGCGCGACTGACGCCGTCCGGCTGCCGACCAGGGCGTTGTCAGTGGTGGACGGCAGGATGGGGGCATGACGAACTCAGCTGTTGTGCTCGCCGATACCGCCGCCTACGCCGCCGCGGTCGAAGAAGCGTCGCAGGCCGCCGCCGCGTACTACGCCACGGGCGAGAGCGTGCTCGACGACGACGCGTACGACCGGCTGGCGCGCGGGATCGCCGCATACGAGCAGGACCACCCGCAGGACGTGCTGGCCGAGTCGCCGACCGGAAAGGTCGCCGGTGGCGTCGCGGTCGGGGACGTACCGCACACCGTCCCGATGCTCTCCCTGGACAACGTCTTCTCGGCCGAGCAGTTCGCCACCTGGACCGCCTCGCTGGAGCGCAGGATCGGCCGGCCGGTCGCCGCCTGGAGCGTCGAGCCGAAGCTCGACGGCCTCGCGGTCGCGGCCCGTTACCGCGCCGGCCGGCTGGAGCAGCTGATCACGCGGGGCGACGGCACAGCGGGCGAGGACGTCTCGCACGCGATCGGCACCGTCGTCGGCCTGCCCCGGCAGCTCACCGAGCCGGTCACCATCGAGATGCGCGGCGAGATCCTGATGACGGCCGAGCAGTTCGAGCAGGCCAACACGCTGCGCACCGAACACGGCGGCGCGCCCTTCGCCAACGCGCGCAACGGCGCGGCAGGCACCCTGCGCGCCAAGGACCGCCCTTACACGGTGGAGATGACGTTCTTCGCGTACGGCGTCCTGGCGCTGCCCGAATCGGGGGAACTCACCGCCAAGCTGGCCGAACTGCCCCACAGCGAGACCCTCGGATACGCGGCGGAGCTCGGTGTGCACACCGCGGCGGACACGGAGGTCGCGCCGCGCACCGTCACCACCGTCGAGGACGTCCAGGCTCGGGTCGAGGAAGTCGCGGCGCTGCGCGCCTCGTTGCCCTTCGGCATCGACGGCATCGTCATCAAGGCGGACCTCGCCGCCGACCAGCGCGACGCGGGCTCAGGCACCCGGGCACCGCGCTGGGCCATCGCGTACAAGCTGCCGGCCGTCGAGAAGGTCACCCGCCTGCTCGGCGTCGAGTGGAACGTGGGCCGTACCGGCATCATCGCGCCGCGCGCCGTGCTGGAGCCAGTCGAGATCGACGGATCGACCGTCGGTTACGCCACCCTGCACAACCCGGCCGACATCACCCGCCGCGACCTGCGGATCGGCGACCACGTGATGGTCTACAAGGCGGGCGACATCATCCCCCGCATCGAGGCCCCCGTCGCCCACCTGCGGACCGGTGACGAGCGGCCGGTCGTCTTCCCCGAGGCGTGTCCGCAGTGCGGTTCCGAGATCGACGCCAGCGAGCAGCGCTGGCGCTGCGTCCGGGGCCGCGACTGCCGCCTGGTGGCCTCCATCTCGTACGCGGCGGGGCGCGACCAGCTCGACATCGAGGGCCTCGGCGCGACCCGGGTGGTCCAGCTCGTCGACGCCGGACTGGTCGCGGACTTCGCCGATCTGTTCACCCTGGAGCGCGAGCAGTTGCTCGCCCTGGAGCGCATGGGCGAGACCAGCACCGACAACCTGCTGGCCGCGATCGACGCGGCACGCGCACAGCCGCTCTCCCGGGTCTTCTGCGCCCTGGGGGTGCGTGGCACCGGGCGTTCCATGTCCCGGCGGATCGCCCGCTACTTCGCGGACATGGACCGGATCAGAGCCGCTGACGTCGAGACGCTCCAGCGGGTGGACGGCATCGGCAAGGAGAAGGCCGCCGGCGTCGTCGCGGAGCTGGTGGAGCTCGCCCCGCTCATCGAGAAGCTCGTCGCCGCCGGGCTCACCATGACCGAACCGGGCGCGACGCCGCCGCCGGAGCCGGGCGAGGAGGACGACGCGGCGGCCGGGGGCGAGGGCGGAGACGGGAAGCCGCTGGACGGGATGACCGTGGTGGTCACCGGAGCGATGACAGGGGCCCTGGAGAAGCTCTCGCGCAACCAGATGAACGAGCTGATCGAGCGTGCAGGCGGGAAGTCCTCCTCCAGCGTCTCCAAGCGCACGACCCTCCTGGTGGCCGGCGAGAAGGCGGGCTCCAAGCGCACCAAGGCGGAGGACCTGGGCGTGCGGATCGCCGAGCCGGAGGAGTTCGCCGAACTGATCGCGGAGTTCCTGCCGTCCGAGGTGTGACGGCGTGGCCGCCGGACGCGCGGGTCGTCCGGCGGCCACGGACCCCGTCGCCCGCGGGTGTGTCTCGGGGACGCGGAACCGCTTCTGCCCGGCGCAAGGTTCCCCTGCTCCACGGAGTCCTTCGATGTGGTGGGGGAGTGGCTTTCTTTGCCTCCCTATTGCATAGTGATGGTTCGGCCATGCCTCGCTATCAGCGGGTCACTGGGTGTGTGAACGGCCGCGGTAGCGTGCCGGGGGTGAGGGGCGATGCGTTCTTTGCGCGACGGACAGCCACAGGCTCGCTCCGTTCACCGGCAGCACCGCCCGCATCCGCAGCACCGGGGTCTCACCCGCGGACTCGCACTCGACCTCGGCAGTTCGCGAACGCGCGCCTGGATTCCCGGCCAGGGTGTCGTCGCGGACACCGGATCCGACCCGGCCGGTGACTACGGGCACGGCGGCCGTCCGGTCCGGCGCGGACGCATCGTCGACGCGGATTCCTGCGGCCGGATGCTCGGCCGCATCGCCGACACGGCCCTGGGCGCCGACCGCAGCGACACGGTGATCGTCCTCAGCCACCCCGTCCTCGCCGGATCCGGACACCGCGCCGCCGCGCGGGACCTCCTCACCGCGCTCGGCCCGTCGAGCGTCATCGTCCTGGACAGTGCCAGGGCCGCGGCGGCCTGCGCCGGACCGCAGGACGGCGGCCCGCTCCTCGTCGTCGACATCGGTGCCGAGCTGACCGAGGCGACCCTCCTCGTCGACGGGAGGGTCCGCGACGCCCGCCTGGCCGAGACGGGGACCAGCGACCTGGAGCCCGGCGAGGCACCCACCCTCGTCGTCCGCGCCGTCCTGGACATGGTCATGGGGATGTGGCACCAGGACCGGCACGGCGCGCTGCTCGGAGCCCTGCGCAGGGGCCCGTTGCTCGCCGGAGGCGGTGCGCTGCGCCCGGACATCACCAACCGGATCGCGCTCCGCCTCGGCGCCCCCGTCCTGCTCACGGACGACCCGGCGACCACGGTCGTGCGCGGAGCCGGACTGATCCTCAGCTCCGTGCTCCGCCACGCCTCGGCCGCACCGGCCCTGCCCGGCCGATCGGGGTGACCCCCCTCCCGGGGCCGCCCCTGGGGAACGCGCCTCCCGGGAGCAGGCAGGACGGCCCGGCGGACCACGGACGCACGGCGGCGGCACGGCGGTTCCTCGCCGCGCTGCTCCTCGCCGTCCTCGCCGTCGCGGGCGGCGCACCCGCCGCTGCCGGAGCCGGTCTCCCGGCCCGCTCGTCGGGCGGTCCGGCGCCCACCGCCGAAGGCCCGGCCGGGATCAGGCCGGCCGGCCCCCCTGCCGGCCGCTCCCTCCGCACGGACCGCACCGTGCGCACCCACACCCACCCGGGCGGCCGGGCACCGGGCGACCGCGATGCCCGCGACGCTCTCCGTCGCGCCGGTGCGGTCACCGCAGCAGGCGTCCATCGCTCCGGGCCGGTCACGGCACCCCACCCGTGGGCCGCCGCGGAGCATCCCCGTACCCCGCAGCACCTGCCTCCGCCCGGTCCCGGCACCCTGCCACCGCTCCCGCCCGGAATCCCGGCCCCACACCCCGTCCCCGGTTCCGCGCCCGCCGCACCCACCGCGGCCGGCGACCGATTCCGCGCCGCGCTTCCCGGCGTGCGCGGACCTCCGAGGGCTGCCGTCCACCGGCCCGGGGACCTGCCACCGGCGGTCCCGAACCTCATCACCGCTGTGCCGTTCCCGCCGTCCTAGCGCCCCTCGGGGCGACCGGGGAGGTGCGGCGCGGCCACCCCTCGGAGGAAACACGCATGACCCGCGCCACCATGGTGCGGGCGGTTCTGGCTGCGGCCGTACTGCTCGTCTCCGTGCTCATCACGCTGACCATGTCCCCCAGACTCGGCCTGGATCTCCAGGGCGGCACCCGCATGGTGCTCCAGGCCAAGGACTCCGACACCGCGAAGGCCGACCGGGAGAGCACCGATCGCACCCTTGAGGTGCTGCGCAAGCGCATCGACTCGCTCGGCGTCACCGAGCCGACCCTGACCCGTTCCGGCGAGGACCGGATCATCGTCGAACTCCCGGACGTCCAGGACCCGCGAAAGGCCGCCGACGTCATCGGCAAGACCGCCCAGCTCACCTTCCACGCGGTACAGGGCCCCGGTTCCCCGTCCGGCGACGGACTCGCCCTCCCCGACGAGGAGGGCCGCACCCTCGCGCTCGGCCCCGCCGCGATCTCGGGCGCAGGGGTCAAGGAGGCATCCGCCGCGTTCGACGCCCAGCAGGGTGCGGGATGGACCGTCTCCCTCGGCTTCCACAAGGACGCCGGCCGGGACTGGACCCGGCTGACGGGGGAAGCGGCCTGCCACCCCGTCCAGGACGAGCGGCGCCGCGTCGCCATCGTCCTCGACCAGAAGGTGATCTCCTCGCCGCAGGTCTCCCCGTCCGTCGCCTGCAACACCGGACTGCCCTCCGGATCCACCCAGATCACCGGCTCCTTCAGCGCCGACGAGGCCCGTGAACTCGCCCTGCTGATCCAGGGCGGAGCCCTGCCCGTACCCGTCGAGATCGTCGAGCAGCGGACGGTCGGCCCGACGCTCGGCGCCGACGCGATCGACGCCAGCGCCCGCGCCGCGCTCATCGGCGCCGCGGCCACGGCTCTGTTCATCACCGTCATCTACCGGCTCTTCGGCGCCCTCGCCGCCGTGGCCCTCGGCGCCTACGGGGTGATCTCGTACGCCGCACTGGTCGCGCTCGGCGTCACCCTCACCCTGCCCGGACTCGCCGGGTTCGTCCTGGCCATCGGGATGGCGGTCGACGCGAACGTGCTGGTCTTCGAACGGGCCAGAGAGGAATACGCGCTCCGCCCGGGCAAGTCCCTGCGCTCCTCGCTCACCGCCGGGTTCCGCCACGCCTGGAGCGCCGTCGCCGACTCCAACGTCACGACGCTCATCGCGGCCGGCCTGCTCTTCTTCCTCGGCTCCGGCCCGGTCAAGGGCTTCGGCGTCACGCTCGGCATCGGCGTCCTCGCGTCGATGTTCTCCGCACTCGTCATCGCCCGCGCCCTCACCGAGACGGCAGCCCGATCCCGGTTCGTCAGCGACTACCGGGGCGTCAACGGCATCGCGAGCCCCGGCCGGGTACGCACCTGGATCGCCCGCCGCGACCCGCAGCTGATGCGCTCCCCCCGGCGCTGGCTGCTGATCTCCACCGTCCTGATCGCGGTCGCGGTGGCGGGCATCCTGGTGCGGGGCGTCAACCTGGGCGTCGAGTTCACCGGCGGCCGGCTCGTCGAGTACTCCACCAGCCGCCCCGTCGACGTGGAGAGCGCCCGCACCGCGCTGGCCGGCGCCGGCTTCGGCGACGCCGAGGTCACCACGGCGGGCGCCGGGGACATCTCGGTGCGCACCGGCGACCTCGACAACGACGGCGAACACGCCTTGCGCGCCGCCCTTGCCGAGGAGGGCGGCGAGACCACGAAGGTCCGCGACGAGCTCATCGGCCCCAGCCTGGGTGACGAACTGCGGCGCAACGCCCTGATCGCCCTGGCGATCGCCGTGCTCGTCCAGCTGGGCTACCTGGCGATCCGGTTCCGCTGGACGTTCGCCGTGGCCTCCGTCGGGGCGCTCGTCCACGACGTGATCATCCTCGTCGGGGCCTTCGCCTGGCTGGGGCGCACCGTCGACGGCATCTTCCTGGCGGCGCTCCTCACCGTCATCGGGTACTCCGTCAACGACTCGGTCGTGGTCTTCGACCGGGTCCGGGAGCTGTGGGCGAAGGCCCGCAAAAAGCCTCTCTCCGACGTGGCGAACCAGGCCGTCCTGCAGACCGTCCCCAGAACCGTCAACACCGGGATGGGAGCCCTGTTCATCCTCGTCGCGCTCGCGGTGCTGGGCGGCGACTCCCTCGCGGACTTCGCCCTCGCCCTGCTGATCGGCATCGTCGTCGGGACGTACTCGTCGGTCATGACCGCCGTCCCGGCCGCCCTCCTCCTGGAGCGCGGCAGCAAGGCGCCACCGCCCGCACCCGGCCCGCGCAAGAAGTCCGGGGCCGCACGCCGGGACCCGCTGGACAACGGGGCACGCGTGTAGAGCGCCTTCGTCGCCGGTACGGCCGGCTGCCTGCCCGTCGCCCCTGCGCCGTTCGAGCGGCACAGGGGCGACGCGCACGGGTCCGGGCATGCGGCAGCGGGCATGAAGGCACCATCCTGATCACCCAACCCGTGATCGGAGCGTGCCCGTGTCCATGCCCGTGCCCGTAGTGCTGCGTGAGGCATGGACCACCCTCGTGCCGGACATGAGCGACCGGCACGGACCGCTGCCGCCGTTGATGCTCGCCCTGACCGTCGTCACCGGGCTGGTCGACGCCGTCAGCTATCTGGAACTGGGCCGGGTCTTCGTCGCGAACATGACCGGCAACGTGGTCTTCGCCGGGTTCGCGTTCGCCGGAGCGCCCGGATTCTCGCTGGCCGCCTCGTTCGTCGCCCTCGGCGGGTTCGTGGCCGGGGCGATGACCGGGGGGCGGATCGTCCACCGGTCCCACGACCATCGCGGCCGCATGCTGCTGCACGCCCTGTGCGCGGAAACGGTGTGCGTCCTCGCGGCTCTGGTCGTCACGCTCTTCTCGGGCAGCCCGTACACCGGCGGCGTGCGCTTCACCCTCGTCGCGCTGCTCGCCCTGGGCCTCGGCCTGCAGAACGCCGTCGCCCGGGCGCTCGCCGTACCCGACCTCAAGACGACCGTGCTGACCCTGACCATCACCGGGATCGCCTCCGACGGCCGGCTCGCCGGGGGACCGGGCAGCAAGGCGGGCCGCCGGGTCCTCTCGGCGGCCGCGATGATGGCCGGAGCCCTCGTCGGGGCCGTCTGCGTCCTCCACGGGCATCCGGTCCTGCCGCTCCTGCTGACCGTGGTGATCCTCGGGGTGGTGTCCCTGGCCGCTTACGTCCTGGCCCGGGCCGAGGCCCCGTGGACCCGGCCCGTCGTCAACAAATGAGTGACCGCAGATACGCGGCGGTGGCCGCGTCGGCCGGCAGCAGCGTCTCGATGGCCAGCTCCGCGACCGTCACGTCCATCGGGGTGTTGAACGTGGCGATCGACGCGACGAAGGAGAGCAGCTGCCCGCTGTGCTCGATCACCAGGGGCAGGGCGAAGGGCACCGAGGACGAGGGCGCGGCCCGGTCCGCGTCGCCCGCCGCCTCAGCCGGTACGGGATAGCCCGCGACCTCCTCGTACAGCGCACGCAACTCCGCCGACCGGACCAGCGCGATCTGACGCTCCATCTGGGCCAGCAGATCGGCCCGCCACTCCCGCAGGTTGCGGATCCGCGGGGCCAGCCCCTCCGGATGCAGCGTGAGCCGCATCGCGTTCAGCGGAGGGGCGAGCAGATGCTCCGCCACCCCGTCCAGCATCCGGGTCATCCCCTGATTGGCCGCCACCACGGTGTACAGGCCGTCGACGACGAAGGCGGGATACGGGTCGTACCCCTGGAGCAGCCGGTCCATGCCCTCGCGCAGCGCGCCCATCGCCGGGTCGTCGAGGGCCGTCTCCGTGTAGCGCGGGGCGTAACCGGCGACCACCAGCAGGGCGTTGCGCTCCCGCACCGGCACGTCCAGATGGCCGGCCAGCCGCAGGACCATCTCCTCGCTGGGGCGGGAGCGGCCCGTCTCGATGAAGGAGATGTGCCGGGCCGAGGAGTCGGCGCGCAGCGCCAGCTCCAGCTGGCTGATCCGGCGTCGCTCCCGCCAGCTGCGCAGCAGCGGCCCTACCCCCGTGTCAAGCGCGACAGTTGTCATACCGAGACCGTAACGTCACCGGCATCGCCGCCCCACATTCCCCCAGGAGGAGCCACCGCATGCCCGCCGCACCGCTGCCCAAGGACGAGATCGAGAGCCGGCTGCGCGAACTGCCCGGCTGGACGCTGGAGGGGGACCGGATCAGCCGCACCTACCGGCTCCCGTCGCACTTCGCCGCCGCCGCACTCACGCTGCACGTCGCCCGGATCCAGGACGAGCTGAACCACCACTCCGACCTGACGCTCGGCTACAACACGGTCGCCCTGTCCGTGAACTCCCACGACGCCGGCGGAAAGGTCACCGAGAAGGACCTGGCCCTGGCCGCCAGGGTCGAGGCCGTCGCCCCAGGACACGGCGCGGAGTAGGGCCTGTCCGGCGCATCAGGACGCGGCACCGAAGCGGGGATGCGCGGCGAGCCAGCGCGTGTAGCTGTCGCTGCGCTCCACCGCCTGGGCGTACGCGGCCCGGGTGTGCCCGCTCACCGCTCCGGCCGCCGCCGCCGCGGCCGCGGACCGGGGGTGCCACCCCAGCAGATGGCGCCAGCTGAGCGGCGAGCCGGTCACGGGGCGGGTGACCAGGCCCGGCGTCGGCGGGAACGTCGCCCGGCACAGTCCGACCGCCCGCCCCACCTGCACCAGATGGACCACGGACGCGGTGTCCGTCTCGTACACCGACACCGGGCTGAATCCGGCCCGCGCACAGGCGGCCACGAAGCAGTCCGCGAAGCAGCCGTCGCCCGGCACGTCCGCCCAGCACTCGTCCGCCAGCGCGGAGAGCTCCAGCTCCGCCTCCCCGGCCAGCGGATGGGTCTCCGGCAGCATCACGAAGACCGGGTCGACCCCGATGACCTGCCACTCCAACCGGTCGGCGACCGGCGGCGGACTCTCGCCGCACGCCCCGATCAGCACGAAGTCCAGCCTGCCGTCCACCAGCTGGGCGGCCAGCTCGGCCACCGACCACGAGGTGTACGTGGAGACCGGCGCGGCCGGATGCGCCGTGGCGAGCCGGTCGACGAGCCCGCCGAGCAGCGGGCCGTGCGTGCCGCCCAGCCGGAACCGTTCCATCGCGCCCCAGGCGTTGGCGAACCGCACCGCCTCCTCCTGGAGCTCGCTGACGGCCGGCAGCACCACCCGCGCACGCTCCAGTACCAGTTCGCCCAGGAGCGTCGGCCGCGCACCCGTGTGGTCCCGGTCGAACAACGGCCCGCCCAGCGCCTTCTCGATCCGCCGCAGCTGTGCGCTCAAGGCAGGCTGGGCGAGGCCGAGAGCGGCGGCGGCCTTGGTGAGACTTCCGGTGTCGGCGATGGCACGTACGGTTCGCAGATGGCGCAACTCCAGCTCCATAGCCGCAAGTTATGGCCCCGGTGGCCCACCGGCAATACGGGCGCCGCTTCCACGCCGCCGGCCGCCGCCGTGTCGTACAGTCGGCCGGATGCTGAATTACGACGACGAGGCCGCCACCTACGACGCCACACGCGGTGGCGTGCCGCGGGCGGAGGCCGCCGCCGCTGCGGTGCTCGGCCTGGTCCCGCCCGCCGCCCGCACCCTGCTGGACATCGGCTGCGGCACGGGGCTGGTCACCGAGCGGATCGCCGCCGGCCGCCCCGGCCTTCGGGTGTTCGGCTCCGACGCCGCCCCCGGCATGGCCCGCGTCGCCGGACAGCGCGTCGGTGGCGTGGTCCTCGCCGACGCGCGCCGGCTGCCGCTGCCCGACGCGGCGGTCGACGCGGTGACGGCCGTCTGGCTGCTGCACCTGCTGCGCGAGGAGGGCGCCGTGCGTACGGTAGTGGCCCAGGCGGCCCGGGTACTGCGGCCCGGCGGCGTGTTCGTGACCACTGCGGACAAGGACGCGGGACACGATGTGGGCAGCGACATCGACGAGGCGTTCGCCCCGTATCAGGCGCTCGGCCCGTCCGACGGGACGGAGCGGATCATCGAGTACGGCGCCGCGCACGGCCTCGACGTGGTGGGCAGTGCGGTGTTCCGCGGCCACGGACAGGGCCGTACCCCGCTGAGCGCCGCACACGGGGTGCGGCGCGGCTACTACGCGTCACGTCTCGCCCTGCCCGGGGCGGCGGCCGAACAGCTCGCCCAGGTCCTGAGCGCGCTGCCCGAGCCCGACCGCCGCCGCGCGGACCCGCAGTACCGGCTGCTGGCGTTCCGCCGCCGGTAGGGCGGCCCTCACGCAGCGACTACGCGTCCCAGGCGCCGTCCCGCGCCGCCTCGGCGGCGAAGACGGCGAACGGCTTCGGGTCGCGGCCCAGCGCCTGCTTCACCCCGTCGGTCACCGCCGCGTTGTGCCCGTCCAGCAGGAACGTGAACAGCCCGGCCAGGAAGCCGGCTTCGGCCTCCGGAACACCGTACTGCGTCAGCATCGCCGCGTACTGAGGGCCCGTCACCGCGACGTAGCGCACCTCGCGCCCCGTCGCCCCGGCGAGCTCGGCGGCCGCCTCGGCGAACGTCAGAGCCCGGGGACCGGTCAGTTCGTGGACCGTGCCCGCGCCGCCGTCCCCGCAGAGCGCCGCGACCACCACATCGGCCAGGTCGTCGACGTCCACGAACGGCTCGGCGCTCCCGCCCGCCGGGAACACCACCTCGCCGCCGAGCACCCCGTCGATCAGGGCCCCCTCGCTGAAGTTCTGCGCGAAGAACGCCGAGCGCACCACCGTGAGTTCGGCATCACCCGCCGCCGCTCGCAGCGCCTCCTCCGCCACCACGGCCTGCGGCTCGCCCCGCCCCGAGAGCAGCACCAGCCGCCGCACCCCGCACCGTCGGGAGATCTCCCCGAAGGCGGCCATCGCCTCCGGGGCGCCGGGCGCCGCCAGATCCGGGTAGTACGCGACGTACGCCGAGTCCGCACCGCTCAGCGCGGCCTCCCACCTCGACGGATCGGTCCAGTCGAAGGCGATCTCGCCGCTGCGCGATCCGGCACGCACCGGCACGCCGCGCGCCGCCAGCCGGTCGACCACCCGGCGGCCCGTCTTGCCCGTCCCGCTCGTCACCAGCACCGGGCGCGCGTCGGGGAATTCCTGCTTCTGGTTCTCCGTGTTCCGTGTCATGGCCCAAGACTCTCCGCCCTGCCCCGCCCGCTCCATCCCCGAGCCGCTCAGCTCCCTACGCGTGCGTCTACGCTGCCTCGCATGGACGTACTCGCCGGACTGCTGGACGGGCCGCGGGCCCGGGGCGCCTTTCTGCTGCGGATGGTGATGGAACCGCCCTGGTCCGTACGGATCGAGGACCGGGCCCCGCTCTGCCTGATGTCCGTGACCGCCGGCGAGGCGTGGATCGTTCCCGCCGGAGGAAGCGCACCCGTGCTGCTGCGTCCCGGAGACCTGGCTGTCGCGCGCGGTCCGGAGCCGTACACCGTCGCGGACCTGCCGGGCACCGAACCGCAGGCACGCATCGGCCCCGGCGGCACCTGCACCACTTTGCGCGGGGAGCCGTTGTCCCAGTCCATGGACCTGGGCGTACGGACCTGGGGCAACGCACCGGACGGGTCGGCGACCGTGCTCGTCGGCACGTACCTGCTGGACGGCGAGATCGGTGGACGGCTCCTCGACGCGCTGCCCCCGCTGATCGTCCTGCCCTCCGGCGGCCGGAGCAGACCGTTGCCGGCGCTGCTCGACGAGGAGATCGCGCGGGACGAGCCGGGGCAGAGCGTGGTGCTGGACCGGTTGCTGGACCTGCTCCTGATCGACGCCCTGCGCACCTGGTTCTCCCGGCCGGGCGCGGAGGCTCCTGCCTGGTACCGGGCCATGGGCGACCCCGTCGTCGGACAGGCGCTGAGGCTGCTCCAGGACGAACCCGCCCACCCCTGGACGGTGGCGGCGCTGGCCGGCCGGACCGGGGTCTCCCGGGCCGGGCTCGCCCGGCGCTTCACCGAGCTGGTGGGCGAGCCCCCGATGGCTTATCTGACCGGCTGGCGGCTCGCCGTCGCGGCGGATCTGCTGCGGGAGACGGACGCGACGGTCGAGGCGGTGGCCCACCAGGTGGGCTACAGCCAGGCGTTCGCGTTCAGCACCGCCTTCAAACGGGTCCGCGGGGTGAGCCCGCACGAGTACCGCAAGGGAAGCGGCTTGCCGTAACAGCAACAAAGTTTGCCTGCTGGTCGAGGTGTGGTGAGGCTGTTCCCATGAGCAACCACAGCGGGCACGGTCACCACCACGACGGCAACCACGGGCACGAGCACGGGCACGGCGGTGCGCACGGTGCGCACGGGAACCACCAGGACCCCTTCGACCTCGACTGGGACGTCATGGGCCCGCTGCTGGAGCAGAACGCCGAACTCAGCAGCGAGCAGTACACGGAGGCGGCCCGCTGGATCGCCGGTCTGCCCGACGCCCCGAAGGTGCGCCGGGTCCTGGACATCGGCAGTGGCCCCGGCGTGATCTCCTGCCTGCTCGCCGAGTCGTTCCCCGAGGCGGAGGTCGTCGCCGTCGACGGCACCCCGGCCCTCCTGGAGCGCACCCGTGACCGTGCGCAGCGGCTCGGGCTCGGAGACCGGGTCACCACCCTGCACGCCGAGATTCCGGACGGTCTCGCCGGCCTGGGGCGGGCGGATCTGGTGTGGGCGGGCAACACGCTGCACCACATGGGCGACCAGCGTGCCGTGCTGGCGGGCTTCGCCGCGCTGCTGAACCCGGGCGGCACCGTCGCGCTCGTCGAGGGCGGACTGCAGCCGCGCCAGCTCCCGCGCGACCTCGGCTTCGGCCGGCCCGGTCTGGAGGCCCGGATGGAGGCGGCGCACGCCGAGGCGTTCGAGGAGATGCGCGCGGGCCTGCCCGACGCCCGGCGGGAGAACGAGGACTGGGCCGCCCTGTTCACCGCTGTGGGCCTCGCCCCGCAGGGCACCCGCAGTTTCCTGCTCGACCTGCCCGCACCCCTCGGCGACGTGGCACGCGATCACGTCATCGCCGAGTTCACCCGCCGCCGCGACGGGCTGGGCGACCGGCTCGGCGCCGAGGACGTCGCGGTGCTCGACCGGCTGCTCGACCCCGAGGACCCGGCCGGACTGCACCGGCGCCGCGATACCTACCTGCTGATGGGCCGTACGGTCCATCTGGGCCGCCGCGCCTGAGCGCGACGTCTCAGGAAGTGCCGGACACCGGCTCCAGCCGCCACCACTGGCCGGGGGAGTCGGTGTCTTCCCACTGCTGGACGGACGCCCCCTTCGCCGTGCTTCCGTCGGCGACCTCCAGGACCAGTCCGCTGACGAAGCTCACCAGCGTCACCGTGCCCGGCGCCTCCAGGTGCCGTTCGACCAGCCACTCCTGGGCGCCGAAGTTGTTCGCCCGCCACTGTTGGATCACGGCTCCGTTCTCTGTGGAGGCGCCGCGTACGTCCAGCCGTTTGCCGCTGTGGGCGTTGACCACGTGGTGCAGGGCTGCGCCCTCGTGGACAGGCGTGAACTCCCAGTGCTGGGCGGCCGATCCGTCGGCGGCCTCCTCGTTCTGCTGCACCGGTGCGCCGCCGCCCTTCGCGGCGTCCCGCACCTCCAGCACCAGCCCGCTGCCCACGTTGCGCAGCCGGTACAGACCCGCCCCGACGACGGGCGCGGTGTCCCCGGTCATGTCCGGTCCCTCCCTAGGACGCGTACGGCTTGCGTGGTTTAGGCGGCTCGTACGGCGAAACCGCCGCCCGGCTCCGGGCCGGACGGCGGTCACATGTCTGTCAGCGGCGGTATGTCACGCCATGCGCACCAGCGTTGAACTGCCCACCGGTGTTGAACCACGCACCGGTGTTGAACTACGACGCTGAACTACGCACCGGCGTTGAACTCACCCGGGTTCGGGCCGAGCCGCTTGCCCTCGTCCAGCGCCGCGAACGCGGCCAGGTCGTCGGCGTCCAGTTCGAAGTCGAACACGTCGATGTTCTCCGCGATCCGCGACGGCGTCACGGACTTGGGGATCACCACGTTGCCCGTCTGGAGGTGCCAGCGGAGCACCGCCTGGGCGGGGGTGCGGCCGTGCTTCTGCGCGACCGCGACGACCGTCGGGACCTCCAGGAGGCCCTTGCCCGAACCCAGCGGGGACCAGGCCTCGGTCGCGATGCCGTGCCGGGCGTGCAGCGCGCGCGACTCGGCCTGCTGGAGCTGCGGGTGCAGCTCGATCTGGTTCAGCGCCGGCACCACGGAGGTCTCGCCCAGCAGGCGCTCCAGGTGCTCGGGGAGGAAGTTCGAGACACCGATGGCCTTCGCGCGGCCGTCGGCGTAGATCTTCTCGAACGCCCGGTACGTGTCGACGTACGCGTCCTTGGCCGGCACCGGCCAGTGGATCAGGTACAGGTCGACGTAGTCGAGGCCCAGCTTGTCGAGGGAGGCATCGAAGGCGCGCAGCGTCGCGTCGTACCCCTGATCCGAGTTCCACAGCTTCGTCGTGACGAAGAGCTCCTCGCGGGCGACACCGGAGGCCGCGAGCGCCTTTCCGGTGCCCACCTCGTTCTGGTAGATCGCGGCGGTGTCGATGCTGCGGTACCCGGACTCGATGGCTGTGGCGACCGCTGCCGTGGCCTCGTCGTCCGGCACCTGCCAGACTCCGAAACCGAGCTGCGGCATCTCGACGCCGTTGTTGAGAGTGAGGGAGGGGACCTGGCTCACGAGCGGTCGATCCTAACGTTGTGGAGTGGGACTCCCAGGGAGAACGATCAGCACGGCCCGCACATTCCCGTCCGCGCGCCGTTTTCACCGGAACGGTACTCCCGGGGCGTCCCGCCGGAGCGGTACACGCGGAAGCCGCGCACGGGCCGGGGCCGGTCAGCGGTACAGCGCGTCCACCTCGGAGGCGTACGCCGTCTCGATCGCCTTGCGCTTCAGCTTGAGCGACGGTGTCAGCAGGCCGTGCTCCTCGGTGAACTGGTGGGCCAGGATCCGGAACGTACGGATCGACTCGGCCTGGGAGACCGCCGTGTTCGCGGCCACCACCGCGCGCCGGACCTCCATCTCCAGATCCGGGTCCCGCACCAGTTCCCCCGGGGACAGGGCCTGCCGTCCCTGCATCGCGAGCCAGTGTTCCACGGACTCCTGGTCGACGGTGACGAGCGCCGCGATGTACGGCCGGTCGTTGCCGACCACGATGCACTGCGCCACCAGCGGATGGGCCCGCACCCGCTCCTCCAGACCGGCCGGCGAGACGCTCTTGCCGCCGGACGTCACCAGGATCTCCTTCTTGCGCCCGGTGATCGTCAGATAGCCGTCGTCGTCCAGCGCTCCCAGGTCGCCGGTGGACAGCCAGCCGTCGTTGAGCACGGCGTCGGTGGCCTTCGGGTCGCCCAGGTACCCGCCGAACACGTTGGCGCCGTACACCCATATCTCGCCGTCGTCGGCGATGTGCACCGACGTGCCGGGGATCGGCTGCCCCACCGTGCCGTACCGGGTGCGCTCCGGGGGGTTGGCCGTGGCCGCGGCCGTCGTCTCGGTCAGTCCGTACCCCTCGTACACGGTGACGCCCGCCCCCGCGAAGAAGAGCCCGAGCTGCCGTTCCATCCCCGAGCCGCCCGACATGGCGTGCCGGATCCGGCCGCCCATCGCCTCGCGCACCTTCTTGTACACGACCTTGTCGAAGAACTGGTGCTGCATCCGCAGCCCTGCGGACGGCCCGGGACCGGTGCCGAACGCCCGCGCCTCCATCGCCTCCGCGTACTTCACCGCGATGTCGACGGCCTTGTCGAACGGCCCGATCCGGCCCTCCGTCTCCGCCTTGCGCCGGGCACCGTTGAACACCTTCTCGAAGATGTACGGCACCGCGAGGATGAACGTGGGACGGAACGACACCAGGTCCGGCATCAGCGCCTTCGCCGACAGCTCCGGCTGGTGGCCCAGCTTCACCCGGCCACGGATCGCCGTGACCTCCACCATCCGCCCGAAGACGTGCGCCAGCGGAAGGAAGAGCAGCGTCGCTGCCTCGTCACCCGGCTTGGAGTGGAAGACCGACTCCCAGCGGGACGCCATCGTCTCCGTCTCGAACATGAAGTTGGCGTGCGTGATCACACAGCCCTTCGGGCGTCCCGTGGTGCCGGAGGTGTAAATGACGGTGGCGATCGACTCGGGTGTCACCGCGCGCCGGTGCCGGTGCACGACCTCGTCGTCGATGTGGGCACCGTCCTCGACCAGTTCCGTCACCGCTTCGGAGTCCAGCTGCCACAGCCGCTTCAGCTGCGGCAGCCGGTCGATGACCGACGCGATCGTCATCGCGTGGTCCTCGTGCTCGACCATGACCGCCGACACCTCGGCGTCGTGCAGCATCCACAGGACCTGTTCGGCGGACGACGTCGGATAGACCGGCACGGACTGCGCGCCCACCGCCCACAGGGCGAAGTCGAAGAGGGTCCACTCGTAACGGGTGCGGGACATCAGGGCGACCCGGTCGCCGAACCGCACCCCGTGCGCGATCAGCCCCTTGGCCAACGCCAGCACCTCGTCGCGGAACGTCGCCGAGGTGACATCCCGCCAGCGTCCGTCCGCATCTTTCCGGCCGAGCGCGACCCGGTGCGGATCCTCCTCGGCGTAGTCGAACACGACATCGGCGAGCCCGCCTACGTGGGGCGCGGCCGCCATGGGTGGGACAGTGAACTCACGCAATGACCTGCTCCTTGTGGCGCTCCGCACAGCGCCGTGACGCTACCCCACAGGACGCCGCTGCGGGAGTGCGGTGAACGCTCCGTACCGGATGCCATATGCACTGGTCAGGTGGTGAAATCCGGCCAGAAGGGCAAGGCCCGGGCATCCTTCTGACCATGGAGTAAGTGGCTCGCGCGGGAATCTCCACCGAATCTGTACGCCGCGATCACGCGGTTGTGTACGGGTATGGGCGATCGGTCCGCATCCGCGCTGCCGACCGGGCCGGACCGTCCGGCAGGGCCCGCCGCGTCCCGTTCATTCTCCCCCTCCCCGCACCGCGTCATGCGCGGTCCCGCGCACCGATCGCACCCAGGCCGCCGCGCGGACGGATCAGACGGTCGCCGCCCGCCAGGATCGCCGCGGCCAGTGCGTCCGCCGCCTGCTGCGCACCACCGCGGCCCCGCCCGTGCAGCAGGACGAAGTCCACGTCACCGAGGTCCGGCAGCCCGGCACGGGCCGCCACCGGGGCCAGTCCCGGCGGGACCAGACCGCGACTGTGCGCCATCACTCCGAGCCCCGCGTGGGCGGCCGCGATCAGCCCGCTGAGGCTGCCGCTCGTGCACGCGATCCGCCAAGGACGGCCCTGCTCCTCCAGGACCTCCAGCGCCCTCGCCCGGGTGATGCCCGGCGGCGGGAAGACGATCAGCGGCACCGGCCGGTCCGGGTCGATCCGCAGCTTCGGCGCACCGATCCAGACCAGCGCGTCCTGCCAGACCAGCTCCCCGTGCGTGTCCCCGTTCCGCCGCTTGGCGAGCACCAGATCGAGACGGCCCGCGGCCAACTGCTGGTGCAGCGTCCCCGACAGCTCGACGGTCAGCTCCAGCTCGACCTCCGGATGGTCGCGGCGGAACGACTGGAGGATCTCCGGCAGCCGGGACAGCACGAAGTCCTCCGAGGCCCCGAAGCGCAGCCGCCCGCGCAGCCGGGTGCCGGTGAAGAACGCCGACGCCCGTTCGTGGGCCTCCAGGATCGTCCGCGCGAAGCCCAGCATCGCCTCGCCGTCCACGGTGAGGTCGACCCGGTGCGTGTCCCGGGTGAACAGCTGACGCCCGGTCGCGTCCTCCAGCCGCCGTACGTGCTGGCTCACCGTGGACTGCCGTACTCCGAGCCGGCGGGCGGCCGCGGTGAAGCTGAGCGTCTGGGCGACGGCGAGGAAGGTGCGCAGCTGCGCGGGGTCGTACATGACACCACGCTATCGCGAACCGTGATCACAGTCAGAGCGGTATACGGGATTCCCGATGCCGGTGATCACGAGCAGGATGGGGAGGGCACGATCCCGACCGAGAGACACGTGGAGCACATGAGCCGCCGCACCCCGCAGTTGCCGTCCTGGCTGCCGGTCGACCCGTACATCCTGGCGTTGATCGGCACCGTCGCACTCGCGGCGCTCCTGCCGGCCTCCGGCGCCGCCGCCGACGTGGCGGGCGGGGCCTCCACCGGGGCGGTCGCGTTCCTGTTCTTCCTCTACGGCGCCCGGCTGTCCACCGCCGAGGCCCTCGACGGACTCAAGCACTGGCGGCTCCACCTCACCGTCCTGGCCTGCACGTTCGTCGCCTTCCCGTTGCTGGGCCTGGCGAGCAAGGGGCTCGTGCCGTACGTCCTGACACCCCAGCTGCAGAGCGGCCTTCTCTTCCTCTGCCTCGTCCCCTCGACCATCCAGTCGTCGATCGCCTTCACCTCGATCGCCCGCGGCAACGTGCCCGCCGCGATCTGCGCCGGGTCCTTCTCCTCCCTCGCGGGCATCTTCGTCACCCCGCTGCTCGCGGCGGCACTCCTCGGCAACAGCGGCGGCGGGTTCTCGACGGACGCCCTGCTGAAGATCGGCGTCCAGCTGCTGCTGCCGTTCGTCGCGGGACAGCTGTTGCGCCGCTGGATCGGCGGCTTCCTCGCACGCCACAAGAAGGTCCTGGGCCATGTCGACCGGGGCTCGATCCTGCTGGTCGTCTACACCGCGTTCAGCGAGGGCATGGTCGCGGGCATCTGGCACCAGGTCACCCCGGCCCGGCTCGGGGCGCTGCTCGCCGCCGAGGCGGTGCTGCTCGCCCTGATGCTCACGGTGAGCTGGTACGGGGCGAAGCGCCTCGGCTTCGGCCACGAGGACCGCATCGCCATCCAGTTCGCCGGCTCCAAGAAGAGCCTCGCCTCGGGGCTTCCCATGGCCAGCGTCCTGTTCGGCGCGCAGGCGAGCCTCGCCGTGCTGCCGCTGATGCTCTTCCACCAGATGCAGCTCATGGTGTGCGCGGTGATCGCGAAGCGGCGCGCCCGCGACCCGCAGGAGCCGGTCCCGGCCGGCGAGGTGACGCGGGAGCCCGTCGCGGTGGGCTGAGGCCGGCCGGCGCAGGGGGCGCTCCCCGCCGGCCGGGCCCCTCAGGGGCTGCCGGGTGACTCTGACCGGGCGGGCCCGATGTCATCCGACAGCCCCTCACCCGTGCAGCGGGCGAGGCGCCTCAGCCCTGGACGGCCGTCGCCTCCAGGGCGATGCGGTGCTCTCCCGCGTACACGTTCATGGAAGGCCCCCGCAGGAAGCCGACCAGGGTCAGGCCGGTCTCGGCCGCCAGGTCGACCGCGAGGGACGACGGCGCCGACACGGCCGCCAGCATCGGGATGCCGGCCATCACCGCCTTCTGCGCCAGCTCGAACGAGGCCCGCCCCGAGACCAGCAGGACCGCCCGGGACAGTGGCAGCCGGCCGTCGGTCAGGGCCCGGCCGACCAGCTTGTCGACCGCGTTGTGCCGGCCGACGTCCTCCCGGATGTCGATCAGTTCACCCGTCTCGGAGAACAGTGCCGCCGCGTGCAGACCCCCGGTCCGGTCGAAGACCCGCTGCGAGGCGCGCAACCGGTCGGGGAGGGCGGCCAGCAGCTCGGGTTCCACCCGGACCGGGGGAGTGTCGGCGATCGGGTGCCGGGTCGTGGTGCGCACCGCGTCCAGACTGGCCTTGCCGCACAGACCGCAGGAGGACGTCGTGTAGACGTTGCGCTCCAGCGTGATGTCGGGGACCACGACGCCGGGCGCGAGCCGCACATCCACCACGTTGTACGTGTTCACCCCGTCGGCCGTCGCTCCGGCGCAGTACACGATCGACTGCACCTCGGAGCCCTCGCCGATCACGCCCTCGCTCACCAGGAAGCCGGCCGCGAGCGCGAAGTCGTCGCCCGGGGTGCGCATCGTGATGGCGAGTGGCTTGCCGTTCAGCCGGATCTCCAGGGGCTCCTCGGCGACGAGGGTGTCCGGGCGGGTGGAGACGACCCCGTCCCGGATGCGGATGGTGCGGCGGCGCTCGGTGACCCGTCCCATGAAGTCAGACCCGATTCTGTACGTGCTGGAAGCCGAAACGGCCCTTGATGCAGAGGTTGCCGTGGGTCACCGGGTTGTCGTGCGGCGAGGTGACCTTGACGATCTCATTGTCCTGCACATGGAGCGTGACGTTGCAGCCGACTCCGCAGTACGCGCAGACGGTGGTGGTCTCCGTCTGGGCCGGCTCGTCCCACGTCCCGGCCGCCCGCATGTCGAACTCGGTCCTGAAGGAGAGCGCCCCGGTCGGGCACACCTCGATGCAGTTGCCGCAGTAGACACACGCCGAATCGGTGAGCGGAACGTCGTGTTCCGTCGAGATACGGGCGTCGAAACCCCGGCCCGCGACCGCGATGGCGAACGTGTTCTGCCACTGCTCGCCGCACGCGTCGACGCACTTGTAGCACTGGATGCACTTGTCGTAGTCGCGGACGTACAGGTCGTTGTCGACCTTCGGCTCCTCGTTGACGCGTGCCGCGTCGGCGCCGAAGCGGGCGGGCTTCGCCTCGTACTCCTTGATCCATTCGGCGGCCCGCGGCGTCGTCGACAGGTCGGTGGCCGACGCGAGCAGTTCCAGCACCACCTTGCGGCTGTGCCGGGCCCGCTCGCTGTCGGTGAGCACCGTCATGCCCGCCTCGGCCCGGCGCGAGCACGCCGGGGCGAGGGTACGGGCCCCGGCCACCTCGACGACGCAGACCCGGCAGGCGTTCTTCGGGGTGAGCGTGTCGCCCTCGCACAGGGTCGGGATGTCCTTACCCGCGGCCCGGCAGGCGTCCAGGATCGTCGACCCTTCGGGGACGCGGGTCTCCTGGCCGTCGAGCGTGAACTCGATCAGCCGGCGCGGGAGTCGCAGCGGTACAGCGGTCACTTGTAGACCCCCAGACGGTCGATGGCGGACTCGACGGCATTCCACGCGGTCTGGCCCAGACCGCAGATCGACGCATCACGCATGGCCTGTCCGACCTCGCGCATCAGCGCGATGTCGTCGGCGGCCGCGGCGCCCGTACGGTCCATGATCCGGTGCAGCGCCTCCTCCTGCCGCACCGTCCCGATCCGGCACGGCACGCACTGCCCGCACGACTCGTCGCGGAAGAACTCGGCGATCCGGAGCAGGATGCGGGGCAGCTCGACCGATCCGTCCAGGACCAGGACGACGCCGGAGCCGAGCGTCGTGCCGGCGGCCCGCGTGCCCTCGAAGGTGAGCGGGATGTCCAGCTCGTCGGGGCGGACGAAGCCGCCCGCCGCGCCGCCGAGCAGGACCGCGCGCAGATCCTGCGGCGGGCCGGCGAGCTCCAGCAGTTCCCGAAGGGTCGCGCCGAACGGCAGCTCGTAGACGCCGGGCACGGTCACCTGCCCCGATACGCAGAACAGCTTGGTGCCGGTGGACGTGCCGGAGCCGGTGGCCGCGTAGGCGCCGGCGCCGTGCTCCAGGATCGGCAGCACGTTGACGAGCGTCTCGACGTTGTTGACGGCGGTCGGCTTGCCGAAGAGGCCCTTCTCCACCGGGAACGGGGGCTTGGACCGCGGTTCGCCGCGCTGCCCCTCGATCGAGTTGAAGATCGCGGTCTCCTCGCCGCAGATGTACGCGCCCGCGCCCCGCCGGATCTCGATGTCGAAGGCGTACCCCTGACCCAGGATGTCCGGGCCGAGCAGACCCCGGGTGCGGGCGGCAGCGAGGGCGTGGCTCAGGCGTGCGTACGCCCGGGGGTACTCGCCGCGCAGGTAGATGAACCCCTGCCGGGCGCCGGTGGCGTACCCGGCGACGGTCATCGCCTCGACGAGGGCGTACGGGTCGCCCTCCATCAGCACCCGGTCCTTGAAGGTGCCCGGCTCGCTCTCGTCCGCGTTGCAGACGAGGTAGTGCGGGGTGTCGGGCTGAGCGGCCGTGGCCTCCCACTTGCGGCCGGTCGGGAACGCGGCGCCGCCGCGGCCGACGAGGCCCGCGTCCAGCACCTCGCGGATGACACCCGCGGGGCCGAGGGCGAAGGCGCGGCGCAGGGCGGTGTAGCCGCCGCTCGCGCGGTAGTCGTCCAGGGAGGCGGGGTCGGTGGTGCCGATGCGTTTGAGGAGGACGAGGCCGGGGGCGCCGGCCTGGGGGACGGCGGATTCGGGTGGGGGTTCGGTGGGGGCCGCGTCGGGGGAGCGGGTTGCTGTGGCGAGGGCCTCGACCGAGGCGGGGGCGATGACCGCGGTGCGGTGGGGGGTGGGGGCGCCTGCGGCGGGCTGTTCCCCTACCCGCCCCTTCCCGGAACCGGGGGCTCCGCCCCCGCACCCCCGGTCCTCAAACGCCGGACGGGCTGGAGGGGACGGACAGGCGGGAGCGGACGCACGGGCTGGAGTGGACAGACGGGCAGGAGGGGACGGACAGGCTGGAGGCGGCTGCTCGCCCGCCTGGATCAGCAGCGCCGCCGGGGCCCTCTCGCACAGGCCCAGGCACGGGCTCTCCTGCCACGTTGCCCCGTCCGTCGCTGTTCCCGCCGGGGCGAAGCCCGTCGTCAGGTCCGCACAGAGGGCCGCCGCGCCGCGGGCCGCGCAGGCCAGGTCCGTGCAGACGTGGAGGACCTTCGCCGGTCGGGGACGTACCGAGAACATCGCGTAGAACGTCGCGACGCCGTACGCCTCCGCGGGTGCCACCGTCAGCCGGCGGCAGATGTAGCCGAGCGCCCCCTCGCTGATCCAGCCGATCCGGTCGTTCACCGCGTGCAGGGCGGGCAGCAACTGGTCGCGGCGGTCCTTCGCGGCCGAGGCGCCGCCCCGCGCCCAGCGCAGGTCCTCGTCACTACGGGTCGCGCCGCCTTCCCAGCCGGACGGCGGAGGTCCCAACAGGCCGTCCACCGCCTCCCGTTCGGCATCCGTCGCGACGGCATCCGGGTATTTCAGGTCCATGCGGGCACCAGCTTCTCGATCCGGATGGCGGAGGCCTTGAACTCGGCGGTACCGGCGATCGGGCAGTTCGCCTCGATCGTCAGCGCATTGGTGTCGACCTCGTCCGGGAAGTGCATCGTCATGAAGGCGAGCCCCGGCCGCAGCCCGGGATCGATCCACACCGGCGCGGTGACACTGCCCCGCCGGGACGACACCCGTACCTCCTCGCCGGTCGTGACGCCGTAAGCGACCGCGTCCTCGGGGCACAGCTCGATGTACTCACCGCGCCGCAGGGGTGAGGCGTAACCGCTGCTCTGCACACCGGTGTTGTACGAGTCGAGGCGACGGCCCGTCGTCAGGCGCAGCGGGTACGCCTCGTCGGTGAGGTCGACCGGTGGATCGTGCTGGACGAGGCCGAAGGCGGCGGCCGGGCCGCGGCGTACGGGATCGGTCTCCCAGAGTCGGCCGTGCAGGAAGCTCGATGGGAGCCTGTCCGTGTCGGGGCAGGGCCACTGGAGGCCCTGGTGCTCCTCCAGCCGGTCATACGTCATCCCGAAGTGGTCGGGGGAGAGCGAGCGCAGCTCGTTCCAGACCGTTTCGGCGTCGGCGAACTTCCAGTCGTGACCGAGGCGGCCGGCCAGGGCACAGATGATGTCGATGTCCTCCCGCGCCTCACCCGGGGGCGCCAGGGCCGCCCGTACGCGTTGCACCCGGCGCTCGCTGTTGGTCGTCGTGCCGTCCGTCTCGGCCCAGGCGGCCGTCGCGGGCAGGACGACGTCCGCGAGTTCGGCGGTCCTCGTCAGGAAGATGTCCTGGACGACCAGATGGTCCAGGGACCGCAGCCGCCGCACCGCCTGCTCGCTGTCGGCCTCCGACTGGGCCGGGTTCTCGCCGACGCAGTACACCGCGCGCAGCTCGCCGCTCTCCATGGACTCGAACATCTCGGTGAGCGTCTTGCCGTACCGGGGCGGGATGACGGCGTCCCAGGTCCGCTCGAACTTCGCCCGTGAGGTGTCGTCGAGGATGTCCTGGAAGCCGGGCAGCTTGTTGGGGATGGCGCCCATGTCGCCACCGCCCTGCACGTTGTTCTGGCCGCGGAGCGGCTGGACGCCGGAGCCGTACCGGCCGACGTGCCCGGTGAGCATCGACAGGTTGATCAGCGCGCGGACGTTGTCGGTGCCGTTGTGGTGCTCGGTGATGCCCAGCGTCCAGCACAGCTGGGCCCGTTCGGCGGTGGCGTAGGCATGGGCCAGGTCGCGGATGGCCTCGGCGGGCACTCCGGTGACCTGCTCGGCCGCCGAGAGCGTCCACGGTTCGACGAGCGCCGCGTACTCCTCGAAGCCCGTTGTCGCGCGGGCCACGAACGCCTCGTTGACCAGGCCGGCATGGATGATCTCGCGGCCGATGGCGTGGGCGAGGGGGATGTCCGTACCGACGTTCAGGCCGAGCCAGCTCTCCGCCCACTGGGCCGTCGAGGTGCGGCGCGGGTCGACGACGTGCATGCGCGCACCGTTGCGGATGCCCTTCAGCACGTGCTGGAAGAAGATCGGGTGTGCGAACCGGGCGTTGGAGCCCCACATCACGATGAGGTCCGTGTGCTCGACCTCCTCGTACGAGGAGGTGCCGCCGCCCGAACCGAAGGCGGCGGAGAGCCCGGCGACGCTGGGGGCGTGACAGGTGCGGTTGCAGGAGTCCACGTTGTTGGTGCCCATCACCACCCGGGTGAACTTCTGCGCCACGTAGTTCATCTCGTTCGTGGCGCGGGCGCAGGACAGCATCGCGAAGGCGTCGGGGCCGTACGCCCGGCGGCTCTGCCGGAACCCGGCAGCCGCGCGGTCCAGCGCCTCGTCCCAGCTCGCCCGTCGCAGGACGCCGTCCGTGTCCCGGACCAGCGGGTGTGTCAGCCGTTCGTACTGCTTGGGTTCACGTCGCTTGCGGTTGTTGCTCATGGTGCGCTCCCTGCTGGCGCCGCGGCGCCCGAGGAGGTGGAGGCGAGGAGGTCGGCGAGCGCGTGGACGGCGCGCAGCGTCGGGACGGGGGCCCCGGCCAGATCGGCCAGTTCGACGACGGCCGCGAGCAGCACGTCCAGTTCGAGGGGCTTGCCCTTCTCCAGGTCCTGGAGGGTGGAGGTCTTGTGGTCGCCGACCCGTTCGGCGCCCGCGATGCGCCGTTCCACGGAGATCTCGGGCCGGCAGCCGACCGCGGCCGCGACGTCGAGGGTCTCGCGCATCATCGACTCCACGAGCGCGCGGGTGTCCGGGTGGCGGCAGATCTGGCCCATCGTGGCCCGGGACAGGGCGCTGATGGGGTTGAACGAGATGTTGCCGATCAGCTTGATCCAGATGTCCTTGCGCAGATCCGCCTCGACGGGACACTTGAGCCCACCCGCGACCATGGCTTCGCTGAATTCGTGGCAGCGCCGCGAGAGGCTCAGGTCGGGCTCCCCGATGGCGAACCGCGTCCCTTCGAGATGACGGACGACGCCGGGCGCCTCGATCTCCGTCGCGGCGTAGACGACACAGCCGATGGCACGCTCGGGCGGCAGCGTGGAGCTGACCGTGCCCGCCGGGTCGACGCTGTTGATACGACGCCCGGAGTGCGGGCCCGCGAGGCCGTGGAAGTACCACCACGGGATGCCGTTCTGCGCCGCGACGACCGCCGTACGGTCGTGCAGCAGAGGGTGGACCAGGGGGCCGGAGGCCGCGTACGAGTTGGCCTTGAGCCCGAGGAACACGAAGTCGACGGGGCCGACCTCCGACGGGTCGTCGGTGGCCGAGGGATGTGCGGTGAAGTCACCGCGGGGGCTGAGGACGCGTACGCCGTCGCGCCGCATGGCGGCCAGGTGCGGCCCGCGGGCGATGAGATGGACGTCGGCGCCGGCGCGGTGGAGCGCGGCCCCGACATAGGCGCCGATCGCGCCGGCACCGACAACTGCGACTTTCACGGGGCTCTCCGTTCGGTAGCTGACCGAGCGAGGCGGGAGCGGGGAAGCAGCGGGATGTGCGGGAGGAGGGAGAGGAGCGTGGACGAGCGCGGGGGAGGAGCGGGAGACGAGCTGGAGACGAGCTGGAGACGCTGTCAAGTCGACAGAATATTGTCTACAGTATGCGGTCCGGAGGGTCAAGGCTGTTGCCAAGCCTCCAACCTCCGGCCGGTAATCCTGTGGGATCACGTGCCCCTGTACCGGGCGGTAGCGACCAAGACTGGATGGTTCCTGCCATATGTAGCGAGGGGAACCTGAATATGACCGGCTCACGTGTCGTGGCGCTCGGCCACTATCAGCCCGCCAAGGTGCTCACCAACCACGACCTGGCGGCCATGGTCGACACCAGCGACGAGTGGATCACCAGCCGTGTCGGCATCAAGACCCGACACCTCGGCGGCCCCGACGAGCCGGTGGACGAGCTGGCCGCGCACGCGGCGGCCAAGGCGCTCGCCGCCGCCGGTCTCCAGCCGGCCGACATCGATCTGGTCCTGGTCGCCACCTCCACCGCGATCGACCGCTCGCCGAGCATGTCGGCCCGGGTCGCCGCGCGCCTCGGCATGTCCTCGCCCGCGGTGATGGATATCAACGTGGTCTGTTCCGGTTTCACGCACGCCCTCGCCACCGCCGACCATGCCGTCCGGGCGGGCGCCGCCACGCGTGCGCTCGTGATCGGCGCCGACAAGATGGGTGACATCGTCGACTGGACCGACCGCTCCAGCTGCGTGCTCATGGGTGACGGCGCCGGTGCCGCGGTCGTGGTCGCCGACTCCGGGACGGAGGCGGACGGCCGGCCCGGAATCGGACCCGTGCTGTGGGGTTCCGTGCCGGGCATGGGTGACGCGGTACGGATCGAGGGCACGCCGCCGCGCTTCGCCCAGGAGGGGCAGTCCGTCTACCGCTGGGCCACCACCCAGTTGCCGCCCATCGCGCGCAAGGTGTGCGAGAAGGCGGGAATCACCCCCGAGGATCTGGCCGCGGTGGTGCTGCATCAGGCCAATCTGAGGATCATCGAACCCGTCGCCAGGAAGATCGGCGCGGTCAACGCGGTCATCGCCCGGGATGTCGTGGATTCCGGCAATACGTCCGCGGCCTCGATCCCGATGGCCCTGTCCAAGCTGGTGGAGCGGGGCGAGGTCGCCACCGGTGCTCCGGTGCTGCTTTTCGGCTTCGGCGGGAACCTCAGTTACGCGGGACAGGTGATCCGCTGCCCCTGAGGGGCGTTGTGCTCGGTAGACTGTAGACGATAAGCAATTGCTCGTCGCCCGGAGGGGGACCGCGATGTTGTCCACAGGACTGCCGCAAGGGGCTGTGCCGAGGCTGGAACGGCCCGGTCCGCTGCGCGAGCGCGTCTACGAGGCGCTGCTCGAACTCATCACCACCCGTGCGCTCCGCCCCGGCCAGCACCTGGTCGAGAGCGAGCTGGCCGGGCATCTCGGTGTGTCCCGGCAGCCGGTGCGCGAGGCGCTGCAGCGGCTCGACACCGAGGGCTGGGTCGATCTGCGCCCCGCCCAGGGTGCGTTCGTCCACGAACCCACGGAGGAGGAGGCGGACCAGCTCCTCTCGGTCCGTACGCTCCTGGAGGCCGAGGCGGCCCGTCTCGCCGCCGCCAACTCCGGCACAGCGGGCATCGCTGTCCTGGAGGAGCTCTGCGCCAAGGGCGAGCAGGCCGTCGCCGACGACGACGTGGATCTCGCGGTGGCGACCAACGCCGCCTTCCACGCCAAGGTCATGGAGCTGGCCGGCAACGTCGTCCTCTCCGAACTGGCCGGGCAGGTGGACCGCCGGGTCCGCTGGTACTACACCCCCGTCGCCCGGCAGCGCGGCAAGCAGTCCTGGATCGAGCACCGCTCCCTGATCGCCGCCATCTCCTCGCGCGACGAGCAGCGGGCGACGGCGATCATGCGGGCCCACACCGAGCACACCCGCCAGACGTACCACCAACGAGAAGAGGCGTAGGGCCTGTCCGGCGGATCAGGGTCGGACAGGCCCGAGGATCCCGTCGCTCACGTCCTCGATCGCCGGCGCGGCCGCGATCGGGGGCGTTTGTGCGTTCCGGCCAGGCGAGGCGGCACCCCATCACCCCTCTTTGTCCTCAGGGTGGAGAAAGTTGTGGTGGATTCCTGCGCAACTTCTTCCCACTCCCGGCAACCGCTGCTACGTTCCCCTCCAAAGCCCGACGGACAGGCCGATGTGGCGGGGAGGGGCGCGTGAGACGGATGACGGCACGACCCGCGAATGCGCATCAGGCGCGACTGCTCCGGCTGTTGCGCGACGGCGGGCCCAACTCACGGGCGCAGCTGGGGGATCAGGTCGATCTCTCCCGCTCCAAGCTCGCCGTCGAGGTGGACAGACTGCTGGAGACCGGCCTTGTCGTGGCCGACGGACTCGCCGCATCCCGCGGCGGGCGTCGCTCGCACAACATCCGGCTCGCCCCGGAGCTGCGCTTCCTCGGCGTCGACATCGGCGCCACATCGGTCGATGTGGCGGTCACCAACGCGGAGCTGGAGGTCCTGGGCCACCTCAACCACCCCATGGACGTACGCGAAGGCCCCGTAGTCATCTTCGAGCAGGTGCTGTCCATGGCGGCCAAGCTCCGGGCCTCCGGGCTCGCCGAAGGGTTCGACGGCGCGGGGATCGGCGTACCGGGACCGGTCCGCTTCCCCGAAGGCATTCCGGTCGCGCCGCCGATCATGCCCGGCTGGGACGGCTTCCCGGTCCGCGAGGCGCTCAGCCAGGAACTGGGCTGCCCCGTCATGGTCGACAACGACGTGAACCTGATGGCGATGGGGGAGCAGCACGCGGGGGTCGCCCGCTCCGTGGGCGACTTCCTCTGCGTCAAGATCGGTACCGGCATCGGCTGCGGCATCGTCGTCGGCGGGGAGGTCCACCGCGGTACGACGGGCAGCGCCGGCGACATCGGACACATCCAGGTCGAACCCGACGGCCGCCCCTGTGCCTGCGGCAACCGGGGCTGCCTGGAAGCACACTTCAGCGGCGCCGCACTGGCCCGTGACGCCGAGGACGCGGCCCGCGCCGGACGGTCCCCGGAGCTCGCGGCCCGGCTGGAGGCGTCCGGGAAACTCACCGCCGTCGACGTGGCGGCCGCCGCGGCCGCCGGTGACCCCACCTCGCTCGACCTGATCCGTGAAGGCGGCAACCGGGTCGGACAGGTCATCGCGGGACTCGTCAGCTTCTTCAACCCCGGTCTGGTGGTGATCGGCGGCGGGGTGACCGGACTGGGCCACACGCTGCTAGCCAGCGTCCGGACCCAGGTCTACCGGCAGTCCCTGCCGCTGGCCACCGGCAACCTCCCGATCGTGCTGGGCGAGCTCGGACCCGCGGCCGGAGTCATCGGCGCGGCCAGGCTCATCAGCGACCACCTCTTCTCACCCGCCTGATTTCCTTTCGCGCCTGCCCCTTCATCCGCCCCGCACCTGCCCCGCACCTGCCCCGCACCCGGCCCACCCCGCACCTGCCCCACCCTTCACCCGGCCCACCTTCACCGGCCCGTATCAAGGCCCGACGGCAACAAAGGCACCGCCCCGCGCACCGCCCCGCGCACCGTCCCGGGGTCCGGGGGACACCCCCGGGACCGCACTGCCCCCTGCCCGCTCACCGGCCCTTCCCCCTGCTTCCGGACTCGCCCGCGCAGGGGCACCCCATCCGCCGAGGGGATTCGTCATGGCTCCAGAAGCACCGCTGCTCACCATGTCCGGCATCACCAAGTCCTTCCCCGGCGTGCGCGCCCTCGACGGCGTGGACCTGGAGGTCCAGGCCGGCGAAGTCCACTGCCTCCTCGGCCAGAACGGCGCCGGCAAGTCCACCCTCATCAAGGTCCTCGCCGGGGCCCACCAGCCCGACGACGGCGAGATCACCTGGTGCGGCGCACCTGCCGTACTCAAGTCGCCGATCACCGCGATGCGCCTCGGGATCGCCACCATCTACCAGGAACTCGACCTGGTCGAGGGCCTGTCGGTCGCCGAGAACGTCTTCCTGGGTCACGAACCCACCAGCGCCGGGTTCGTCGTCCGCACCGGCGAGGGCCGCACCGCGGCCGCCGCCCTCCTGAAACGGCTCGGCCACCCGGAGATCGACCCCGCCCGCGCGGTCGGTGAACTCTCCGCGGCCCACCAGCAGATCGTCTCGATGGCCAGGGCGCTCTCCCACGACGTACGCCTCATCGTGATGGACGAGCCGTCCGCCGCCCTCGACCCCGACGAGGTCGACAACCTCTTCCGGATCGTCGCCTCGCTCACCGCCGACGGCGTCGCCGTCGTCTACATCTCGCACCGCCTGGAGGAGATCCGGAGGATAGGCGACCGGGTGACCGTGCTGAAGGACGGACGGGCGGTGGCGGTCGGACTCCCCGCCGAGTCCACACCCACGCGCGACATCGTTGCCATGATGACCGGCCGCAACGTCGAGTACGTCTTCCCGCCCCGGCCCGAAGCCGCACCCGAGGACGCCCGGCCCGCCCCCGACCCGGTCCTCACCGTCCAAGGGCTCACCAGGAAGGGCGAGTTCGAACCGGTGGACCTGGAGCTGAGGCCCGGCGAGATCGTCGGCCTGGCCGGGCTCGTCGGCTCCGGGCGCTCCGAGATCCTGGAGACGATCTACGGCGCCCGCAAGGCCACCGCAGGACGGGTCACGGTCGCGGGCAAGCCGCTGCGACCCGGCAGCGTACGCGCCGCCGTCGCCGCCGGTATCGGTCTCGCCCCCGAGGAACGCAAGGCGCAGGCCCTGCTGATGCTCGAATCCGTCACCCGCAACGTCTCGGTCTCCTCCATGTCCCGCTTCTCCAGGGCCGGTTGGATCGACCGGGGAGCCGAACGGAAGGCGGCCCGCGCCGCCACCCGCGAGCTCTCCCTGCGCCCCGACAACCCGGACACCCCCGTCCGCACCCTCTCCGGCGGCAACCAGCAGAAGGCGGTCCTCGCCCGCTGGCTGCTGCGCGGCTGCCGGGTGCTGCTGCTCGACGAACCGACCCGCGGGGTGGACGTCGGCGCCCGCGCCGAGCTCTACGCCGTGATCCGCCGGCTGGCCGACGAAGGCCTCGCCGTCCTGCTCGTCTCCAGCGAAGTGCCCGAAGTCCTGGGCCTCGCCGACCGGGTGCTCGTCCTGCGTGAGGGCCGCGTCGTCCATACGGCGGACGCCGGCGAGCTCGACGAACACCGCGTACTCGACCTCGTGATGGAAGGGAGCCCGACGTCATGACGCAGCCCGTCTCATCGGCACAGCAGAGCGGGCCGGACAAGGGCGCCACGCCCGTGTCGGCCCCCGCGTCCCCCAAGAAGGACGGATCCTCGCGCAGCTCGGGGCTGCGCGTGGACATCCGCAGCCTCTCCCTGCTCGGCGTCCTCGCCGCACTGATAGTGGTCGGCGGGATCACCGAACCCGACGCGTTCCTGGACACCGGGAACCTTCAGCTGATCCTGACCCAGGCGTCCGTCATCGGCGTCGTGACCGTCGGGGCGACCTTCGTCATCACCAGCGGCGGCATCGACCTGTCCGTCGGCGCCATGGTCGCCCTCGCCTCGGTCTGGGCGACCACACTCGCCACCCAGGAGTACGGCTTCGCGGGCATCCTGTTCACCGCGATGCTCGTCGGCCTCGGTGCCGGACTCGTCAACGGGCTGCTCATCGCGTACGGCCGGCTGGTGCCGTTCATCGCGACGCTGGCGATGCTCGCCTCCGCCCGCGGCATGGCCCTCTACATCACCGACGGCAAGACCCAGATCGTCACGGTCAAGTCCGTCCTCGACCTGGGTCTGCCCGGTTCCTACGTCCTCGGCGTCCCCCCGCTGGTCATGATGTTCGCCGTGGTCACCGTCGTCGGCTGGCTGCTGCTGAACCGTACGACCTTCGGCCGCCGTACGGTCGCCGTCGGCGGCAACGCGGAAGCGGCCCGGCTGGCAGGGATCGACGTACGGCGGCAGCGGCTCTACCTCTACCTGCTGTCCGGGCTGTGCTGCGGCATCGCCGCCTTCATGCTGATCATCCTGTCCGGCTCGGGACAGAACACCAACGGCAACCTGTACGAGCTCGACGCCATCGCCGCCGCGATCATCGGCGGCACCCTGCTCAGCGGCGGCCGCGGCACCATCGTCGGTTCCGTGCTGGGCGTCCTCGTCTTCACCACGATCACCAACATCTTCGCGCTCAACAACCTGCAGAGCGATGTCCAGCAGATCGCCAAGGGCGCGATCATCGTCGCCGCCGTCCTGGTCCAGGGCCGTACCTCGGCCCACCGCGAGACCTGACCAAGAGTCACCCTCCGTATCGCACCTGCCTGTTCCCTATCCCCACGCACCGGATGAAGGGTTTGACAGTCATGCCAGAAACCAGTCGCAGAGGACTGCTCTTCGGAACCGCCGCAGTCTCCGCGGGCGCCTTCCTGACCGCCTGCACCAGCAACGAGCCCAAGGAGAAGAACGCCGCGGCGCAGAGCAACGCGCCCGCCGCGGACGACAAGCCGGGCAAGCCCGTCACCATCGGCTTCGCGGGCCCGCAGGCCGACCACGGCTGGCTCAACGCCATCAACGAGAACGCCAGGTCGCGGGCGAAGAAGTACTCCGAGGTGACCCTGGAGACCACCGAGGGCTCCAACGACACGGCCGCCCAGATCGGCCAGGTCAAGACCCTGATCAACAAGAAGGTCGACGTCCTCATCATCCTCCCGGCAGACGGCAAGGCGCTGACGCAGGTCGGCCTGGAGGCCATGAGGGCGGGCATTCCCGTCATCAACCTGGACCGCATCTTCGCCTCCCCGCAGGCGTACCGCTGCTACGTCGGCGGAGACAGCTACGGCATGGGGCTCAACGCCGGTACGTACATCGGCGAGAAGCTCAAGGGCAAGTCGAACGCCAAAGTCGTCGAGCTGGCCGGCATCGACAGCCTGGAGCTCACCAAGCAGCGCAGCCAGGGCTTCTCGGACGCTCTGAAGAACTACTCCAACATCGAGCTGGTGGCCCGTCAGGCAGCCGACTTCACCGTCGAGTCCGGGCAGGCGAAGATGGCCCAGCTCCTCCAGGCACAGAAGAAGTTCGACGCTCTGTGGAATCACGACGACGACCAGGGCGTGGGCGCGCTGCGCGCCATCCAGCAGGCCGGCCGGGACGAGTTCCTGATGGTCGGCGGAGCCGGGGCGAAGTCCGCGATGGACGCCATCAAGGCCGACAACAGCGTGCTGAAGGCCACCGTCCTCTACCCGCCGACGATGGCGGCGTCGGCCGTCGACCTGGCCCGCGCACTGGGTCAGGGCAAGGGTCTCACCGGCCTCTCCGAGCTGGAGATCCCGACCAACCTCACGCTCTACTCGGCCGTGGTCACGAAGGAGAACGTCGACCAGTACCTGCCGACGGGCTTCAGCTGAGCCGACCCGCGGGAGGGTGCTGACCCTCCCGCCGCACCCACCGAACCACCGATGAGGAGGAAGCCCGGATGGCCCGTAGGGAAGAGACGGAGCAGGAGGCGGCCGCGCCGCCGACGTACCGGCCGATGGCGAGCGCACCGACGCTCGGGGTCGGCATGGTCGGATACGCGTTCATGGGCGCCGCCCACTCACAGGGGTGGCGCACCGCGGGCCATGTCTTCGAGCTGCCGATGAGGCCGGTGCTCGCCGCGATCTGCGGTCGCGACCGGACGGCGGTGGACGCCGCCGCCGACCGGCACGGCTGGGCGGCGGCCGAGACCGACTGGCGGGCCCTGGTCGCCCGGGACGACGTCCAGCTCGTCGACATCTGCACCCCCGGCGACAGCCATGCGGAGATCGCGATCGCGGCCCTGGAGGCGGGCAAGCACGTGCTGTGCGAGAAGCCGCTCGCCAACACGGTCGCGGAGGCGGAGGCCATGACCGAGGCGGCGGCGCGGGCCGCCGCCCGCGGTCAGGTCGCGATGGTCGGCTTCAACTACCGCAAGGTGCCGGCCATCACCTACGCCCGCACGCTGATCGCGGAGGGCCGGCTCGGCACCCTGCGGCACGTCCGGGCCACCTACCTCCAGGACTGGCTGGTCGACCCCGCCTCCCCGCTCACCTGGCGGCTCAAGAAGGAGCAGGCGGGCTCCGGCGCGCTCGGCGACCTCGGCGCGCACATCGTGGACCTCGCCCAGTACCTGACGGGGGAGCTGCTGGTGGGGGTCTCGGCCGTCAGCGAGACCTTCGTCCGCGAACGCCCGCTGCTCGCCGGCCCCTCGGGGGGCCTGGGCGGCGTGGCAGCCGCCGGGGAGTCCGGCACGGTGACGGTGGACGACGCGGCGCTGTTCACCGGGCGGCTCGCCTCGGGCGCCCTGGCCTCCTTCGAGGCGACCCGGATGGCGGCGGGACGCAAGAACGCGCTGCGTCTGGAGATCAACGGGGAGCTCGGTTCGCTCGCCTTCGATCTGGAGCGCCTCAACGAACTGTCCTTCCACGACCACACCGAGCCCGCCACCACGGCCGGCTTCCGGCGCATCCTGGTCACCGAGCCCGAGCATCCGTACCTGGAGGCCTGGTGGCCGCCGGGGCACGCGCTCGGCTACGAGCACACGTTCATCCACCAGGCCCGTGACGCGGTGCGCACGATCGCCGAAGGGGCGCCCCCCGTCCCGTCGTTCGCCGACGGGCTCCAGGTGCAGCGGGTGCTGGCGGCGGTGGAGGAGAGCGCCGCGAAGAACTCCGTACTCACCCCCGTACAGTTCTAGGAGGTCCTGCGCATGCCCCGTCCCTTTACCCTCTTCACCGGTCAGTGGGCCGATCTTCCCCTGGAGGACGTCTGCCGGTACGCCCGTGACTTCGGCTACGACGGTCTCGAACTGGCCTGCTGGGGCGACCACTTCGAGGTGGACAAGGCCCTGGCCGACCCCGGCTATCTGGACAGCCGGCACCAACTGCTCGACAAGTACGGGCTGAAGTGCTGGGCGATCTCCAACCACCTGGTCGGCCAGGCCGTCTGCGACAGCCCGATCGACGAGCGCCACCAGGGGATCCTGCCTGCCAGGATCTGGGGCGACGGCGAGCCCGAAGGGGTGCGCCGCCGGGCGGCCGAGGAGATCAAGAACACCGCGCGGGCGGCAGCCGCCTTCGGCGTGGACACGGTCATCGGCTTCACGGGCTCGTCCATCTGGCACCTGGTCGCGATGTTCCCGCCGGTCCCGCCGCACATGATCGAGCGGGGGTACGAGGACTTCGCGGAGCGCTGGAACCCGATCCTCGACGTCTTCGACGCGGAAGGTGTGCGGTTCGCCCACGAGGTGCATCCCAGCGAGATCGCGTACGACTACTGGACGACGCACCGCGCGCTGGAGGCGGTGGACCACCGGCCGGCGTTCGGGCTGAACTTCGACCCGAGCCACTTCGTCTGGCAGGACCTGGACCCGGTGGGGTTCCTGTACGACTTCCGGGACCGGATCTACCACGTGGACTGCAAGGAGGCCCGCAAGCGCCTCGACGGCCGCAACGGCCGGCTCGGCTCCCACCTGCCGTGGGGCGATCCGCGACGCGGTTGGGACTTCGTCTCGGCGGGGCACGGGGACGTGCCGTGGGAGGACGTGTTCCGGATGCTGCGGTCCATCGGGTACGAGGGGCCGGTGTCGGTGGAGTGGGAGGACGCGGGCATGGACCGGCTGGCGGGGGCGCCGGAGGCGCTGACGTCGCTGAAGCGGTTCGACTTCGACCCGCCGAGCGCGTCGTTCGACGCGGCGTTCGGCGGCAACGGCTGAGGCGCCGGGGCAGGGCCCTCCCGGGGGCCCTGCCCCCGGACCCCCGCTCCTCAATCGCCGGAGGGGCTTGATGTGCCCAGCGGCACCCGCACACGCCGCCGGGCCGGTCCCCCCTGCCCACACCCCTCTTTGTCCTGGCCAAGGAAAAAGTACAACAACGCCGCTGCACAAGGGCTTTCCGTCCGGGACGAACAGGTCTACCGTCCTAGACGTGTACATGACATAACGCACCGTCACCGGAGCCGCACAGGCCCCGACTGACCTGCGCGGCAGTCCCCGCGCGGAACGGCACGGCAACACCCGCCCGTACAACCGGCACTCTCCGGAGGACACTCGTGCACAGAACAAGAAGCGGGACCCGAACCGGGACCCCGGCAAGGCTCCGCGTCCGCAAATCCCTCGCCCTGTTCACCGGCGGCCTCCTCGCCGCCGCCACCCTCAGCCTGGGCGCCACGTCGGGCACGGCCGCCGCCCACACCGAGCCCACCGCCCCGGCCGCGGCCGCCGAGGACTTCCAGCAGGTCACCCTCGCCAAGGGCGCCGCCGAGACCGGCGAGCCGATGTCGCTGGCCGTGCTCCCCGACCGCAGCGTGCTGCACACCTCGCGCAGCGGCGAGCTGCGCATCACCGACAGTGCCGGCAACACCAGGATCTCCGGCGTCATCCCCGTCTACTCGCACGACGAGGAAGGCCTCCAGGGCATCGGGGTCGACCCGGACTTCAGTGAGAACCGGGCGATCTACCTCTACTACGCACCCCCGCTGGACACCCCCGCGGGCGACGCCCCCGAGACCGGCACCGCCGCCGACTTCGCCCCGTTCGACGGGGTCAACCGGCTCTCCCGCTTCGTCCTCAACGAGGACGGCACGCTCGACCTCGGCAGTGAGAAGAAGGTCCTCGACGTCAAGACGTCCCGCGGCATGTGCTGCCACGTCGGCGGCGACATCGACTTCGACGCAGACGGCAACCTGTACCTGTCGACCGGCGACGACACCAACCCCTTCGCCTCCGACGGGTTCACGCCCATCGACGAACGCCCCGACCGCAACCCGGCGTTCGACGCCCGCCGCTCCGCCGGCAACAGCAACGACCTGCGTGGCAAGATCCTTCGGGTCAAGGTCGCCGACGACGGCTCGTACACCGTGCCGGACGGCAACCTCTTCGCGCCGGGGACGGACAAGACCCGCCCCGAGATCTACGCGATGGGCTTCCGCAACCCGTTCCGCTTCTCCGTCGACAAGGCCACCGGCATCGTCTACGTGGGCGACTACGGCCCGGACGCGGGAGCGGCCGACCCCAAGCGCGGACCGGCCGGGCAGGTCGAGTTCGCCCGGGTCACCAAGGCCGGAAACTTCGGCTGGCCGTACTGCACCGGCGCCAACGACCCGTACCTGGACTACGACTTCGCCACCAAGACCTCCGGTGCCGCCTTCGACTGCGCGGCTCCGAAGAACACCTCGCCGCACAACACCGGCATCGTCGACCTGCCGCCGGCCCAGGCCGCCTGGATCCCGTACGACGGCGGGTCCGTCCCGGAGTTCGGCACCGGCTCGGAGTCCCCGATGGGCGGACCCGTCTACCACTACGACGCGGACCTCGACTCGCCCGTGAAGTTCCCCGAGGCGTACGACGGAGACTTCTTCGCCGGGGAGTTCGGCCGGCAGTGGATCAAGCGCATCGAGCAGGACGCCGATGGCAAGGTGCAGTCCATCAACGACATCCCGTGGTCCGGAACCCAGATCATGGACATGGCCTTCGGACCCGACGGTGCGCTGTACGTCCTGGACTACGGCCTCTCCTGGTTCGGTGGCGACGAGCACTCCGCGCTCTACCGCATCGAGAACGCCACAGGGGGGCGCTCCCCGATCGCCGAAGCCGCGGTCAACAAGACGTCGGGCATCGCACCGCTGAAGGTGCAGTTCTCCTCCGCCGGCACCGCCGACGGTGACGGCGACCCGCTCACGTACGCCTGGGACTTCGGCGACGGAGGAACCTCCACGGCCGCGAACCCCGCGTACACGTACAAGAAGAACGGCACCTACACCGCGACCGTCACCGCCGAGGACCCCTCCGGGCGCACCGGATCGGCCAGCGTGCACGTGACCGTCGGCAACACGGCGCCCACCGTGAAGCTGGAACTCCCCGGTGACGGGCAGCTGTTCACCTTCGGTGACGACATTCCGTTCAAGGTGACGGTGACCGATCCGGAGGACGGCGCGATCGACTGCTCCAAGGTCGAGGTCCGCTTCGTCCTCGGCCACGACAGCCACGGCCACCCCATCACCACGGAACACGGCTGCACCGGCACCATCGCGACCAAGATGGACGGCGGGCACGACCCCAACGCCAACATCTTCGGGGTCATCGACGCCTCGTACACCGACGGCGGAGGCGGCGGCCAGGCCGCGCTGAGCGGCCACGACCAGTCGCAGCTCCAGCCGCGCCACCGACAGGCCGAGCACTTCAACGCCTCGTCCGGCATCAACACCTTCGACAAGGCGAACGCCGAGGGCGGCAAGACCGTCGGCGACATCCACAACGACGACTGGATCTCCTTCAAGCCGTACATCCTGGGCGACTCCACCAAGCTCACCGCCCGGATCTCCTCCGGCGGCGTGGGCGGCTTCCTCGAAGTGCGCACCGGTTCGGCGACCGGGAAGATCCTCGGCTCCGCACCGGTACCGGTGACCGGCGGCTGGGAGACCTTCCAGGACATCGACGTCCCCCTGCGCGGCGCCCCGAAGAAGGCCACCGAACTCTTCCTGGTGTTCAAGGGCGGCGAAGGCGCGCTCTACGACATCGACGACTTCGAACTCTCCAACACCCCGCCCGACAAGACGGCCAAGCGCGTCCTCGTCTTCTCCAAGACCGCCGGCTTCCGCCACGACGCGATCCCCGAGGGCATCGCCGCACTGAAGGAACTCGGCAAGGGCAGCAACATCACGGTCGACGCCACGGAGGAGGCGGGCCAGTTCACCACGGCCAACCTCGCCCGCTACGACGCCGTCGTCTTCATGTCGACAACGGGTGACGTACTCAACGCCGACCAGCAGAAGGCCTTCGAGAACTACATCGCCACCGGTGGCGGCTACATGGGCGTCCACGCCGCCGCCGACACCGAGTACGACTGGGCGTTCTACGGCGGACTCGTCGGCGCCTACTTCTCCGGCCACCCCGCCATCCAGCCCGTCACCGTCCGGGTCGAGGACCACAAGCACCCGGCCACCGCCCACCTGGGCGACGCCTGGGAGCGGACCGACGAGCTGTACAACTACCGCACCAACCCGCGCGACAAGGTGAAGGTCCTCGCCACGCTCGACGAGACGACCTACACCGGCGGCACCATGAAGGGTGATCACCCGATCACCTGGTGCCAGACCTACGAGGGCGGCCGCTCCTTCTACACCGGTCTCGGCCACACCAAGGAGTCGTACGCCGACGCGGACTTCCGGCAGCTCCTCCTCGGCGGAGTGCGGTACGCCGCCGGCCAGGTCAAGGGCGACTGCAAGGCCGGCACCGGCTACCGGTCGATCTTCAACGGCAAGACCCTCGAAGGCTGGAAGCAGGCCGGGCCCGGGAAGTTCAACGTCGTCGACGGCGAGCTGCGCTCCGAAGGCGGCATGGGCCTGCTCACCTACCAGGCCAAGGAGCTGAAGTCGTACTCCCTGAAGCTCGACTGGAAGATGGCGGGCGACGACAACTCCGGTGTCTTCGTCGGCTTCCCCGAGTCCGACGACCCCTGGTCCGCGGTGAACAACGGCTACGAGGTCCAGATCGACGCCTCCGACGCCGTCGACCGCACCACCGGCTCCATCTACACCTTCAAGGCGGCCAACACCAAGGCACGCGACCAGGTGCTGAGGCCGCCGGGCCAGTGGAACAGCTACGAGATCAAGGTGCAGGGTGAGCGGCTCCAGATCTTCCTCAACGGAGTGAAGATCAACGACTTCACCAACACCGACCCGGTCCGCAGCCTCAAGGACGGCTACATCGGCCTCCAGAACCACGGGGCTGACGACCAGGTGTCCTTCCGCAACATCCAGCTGAAGGAACTGCCCTCGGCGTAGGGCGGTCACCCGTCCGGGGGGGGGGGGGGGGGGGGGGGGCGCCGCCCCCCCCCCCCCCCCCCCCCCCCCCCCCCCCCCCCCCCCCCACCCCCCCCCCACCCCCCCCCCCCCCCCCCCCCGCCTCCCGCGTCGGCGTCA
>NZ_JBITIE010000034.1:0-63532 GCF_044458665.1 Streptomyces sp. NPDC050422 | reverse complement strand
GACCCCAAACCGTTCACATGGACCAAGAGCGCCGACGAAATCCTCAACTCGTTATCGAAATATATTGCCAGGATTTCCGGCGCACGACACTAGCGCATCCGCTTGATGAGGTGCAGCTCGAGTCCCGACAGCGGAGCCCCGACCTCGTGCATCGCGCCGCCGACGGCGAGCGACCCCAGATCGACTGCGGCGAAACCGGCGCCGCCGAGCATGCCCATGACCAGGTTCTTCGCCTCCGGGTCGTCGCCGGACGCGAACATGACCGTGCGCGGCCGGTCGGCGCTGAAGTCCTCGATCCACTCCATCGGCACGTTACTGATCGACTTCACCAGTCGCGCGCCGGGAGCCCACCGGGCCACCAACTCACTCGACGTCGAGCGGGTCTCGGCCAGCACGGCACGCGACTTGGTCACACCGGCCAAGCTGATGTCACCCTCGAGCTCGGCGTGCGCGTTCATCGCGTCGACCAGGATCCGCCCGGTCCAGTCGACGCCCTGCAGTGCTTCTTCGGCCTGTCCCCAGCGGACCGAGATGATCACGACGTCGCTCTCCACGACCTGGTCTTTGGTTTCCGCGGTCGCGCCCGGCCCGAACTCCTTGATCAACCCGGCGAGCGTCTCGGGCCCTCTCGAGTTGCAGACGGCGATCGTGTGACCGGCATTGAGCAGGTGACGGCCCATAGCGTGGGTCACTCGGCCGGCCCCGATGAATCCGATGCGCATTTCTCCATACTCCTCTTGTCAGCGATGGTCGCGATGTCAGCACGCGCTTGAGCTTGTGATCAAACATGGACAGAGGTCCCGGCACCTTCAGCGTGCGGGCGCCGGTCCGTTCCACGCGAACCGGCGTAGATCGGGGCAGCCGGTGATTTCCAGCCGCCATCGATGACGAGACTGGTGCCGGTGATGTAAGTGGCTTAGGGGCCGGCGAGGAAGAGGCACGCTGCGGCGATCTCTTCGGGTCGGCCGGGGCGTCCTTGTGGGATGCGTCCGAGCCAGGCGTCCATCAGGGGCATGTTGACGGCTGGCGCAGGGGCAGTCTCAGTTCGTCGCCGGACATTCCGATTCGTTCGGTGCGCGCGGCGACCCAGCTCAGCAGGGTCCAGGTGTCCAGCAAGGTGGAGTTGTAGGAGTGATCCTGGAAGTCGACGAAGTCGTAGCCGAGCCGCTCACTGAGCTGCGCCAGCTCGACCGGCCGTTGTACCGGGCAGTTGGCAGGAGAGATGAACGTTCCGAACCGCAACGGGTGGCCATAGTCAGGCATGGCTGTGAGACTCCGTCCTGCGCAGCGGGTGAACTACCGTTGCGCTCCATTCAGCGAATCGGTTCAGGCAGTGCTGCAGGACGTCCGCGCTGCATTGCCAGCCGTCCAGGACTTCTTCGATGGCAGGTCCCGCGCCACGCGACGCGCCGATGAGCGCGTGAGGCGACCTCACACTTGAGCCGCGCCGCGTGGCGTGTCGACCTATGCCGGAGGGGAGTTCGGTTCCACGCTCCCCCGTGGTCGTGCGTGTGCCTCGCCGCCTAGCTCTTGGCCGGCGTGGTGGGGGTGTGGTCTCCGGTGATGTACCTGCGCATCATCTCGTGGGCGCGCTCGGTCTCGAGGCGGTACATCTCCTCGTGGCCGTCGGGGTCGACGGCGAACTCGACCAGGAGGCGGTTCGGGTCGAAGACGTATAGCGAGCGCAGGACCCCGTGGTCGATGTAGAAGTGCTCGTAGCCGTCCGCTTCCACTCGCTTGCGGATCTCCTGCTGCTGCTCGTCGTCGACCTTGAGCGCGACGTGGACGCTCATTGGCTGCTCGGTGCCGACCATCGTGGCCTGCACGGCCGCCTCGGAGTAGTTCATGAACGCCATGAATCCGCCGTCGGCCAGGCCGAAGAAGGCGTGGCCGATGAACTCCGATCCCTGGCCCTCCGGCACGGGCTCGATCCAGAACGTCCTCAGGGGCAGGCCGGCGATGTCCTCGTAGAAGTGCCGGGTCGCTTCCAGGTCGCTGGTGTAGAAGTTGTTGTGGTGCATCCGCGCCGGCGGGCGAATCCCATGCGGGGCCTCGGTGGCGGTGCCTGATTCCGTGAGCGTGGACGGCATCTTTTCTTTTCCTTAGTCAGTGGTCGGGAAGCAGATGCGGATGAACGGTGACGGTCCGCGTGGAGAGGTGATCTCGCGATCACGCGGCCGGCTTTGCCGGGTAAGGACGAGCTGCGGCGCCGCGGCTCACAGCCTTGGTCAGGAGGCGAGGACGAGAGTGACGGCGGCAGCGATCGCGATGATGGTCAGGATGACGGGTGCCATCGAGTGGCCGCGGGTCTCGGGGTTGGCGTAGTCGCCGGACTTGGCGTGGAAGCCAACGGCTCCGACGAGTACGACTGCGAATCCCAGGGCGGCGGCAACGCCGATGGGCCACCAGAAGAGACCGGCGAGGAGCCCTACGGCTGCGGCCAGCTCGGCCAGCCCGATGAACCGGACCAGCGGGGCGCTGAGGCCTCCCGGAGACTGCAACTGGGCTGGGATGCTGCCCTTGAGCAGGGCTTTCGGTACTCCGGCGGCCAGCCCGACAACGGCGAGCAGAACGCTCAGTACGGCGGCGAAGACATACACGGGTCATGCCTTTCTGGAGAGTGACTCGGACCGCCCCCGTTTTGAGGGGCCGGCGTCCGTGGAGGATGGGTGTGCCGGCGGGTTTCGCTGCTCACGCATGAGCGTTGCTGTGGTGCGATCTCGTCGATGGAGAGCGCTGTGGCGCGGCGACCCGGCCGGGGCCGGGAGCCGGCCGCCGCGGTGTGGCCGGTGGCGCCGGACACTGAGGCGGGACGGCTCGTCGGGGCCGGCCGTGCCGCCCATGGGAGGCAGAACGCGGCCACTCAGGTGAGCGGCTGTTCGGTGAGGTTCCTGAGCACCAGTGCGCCTGGAGCCTCGATGAGGCGTCCGCCTTCGTCGATCCTGCCGAGTTCCACGGGCGACAGGCCGAGTGTGCGGGCGAGCTCGGCGATCCGGGAGCCGGCGTCGTCGGAGTCGCTGGAGACGAAGACCACGCGCTTGCCCTGACCGGAGGGCACTTCGGCGGCGAGCGTCTGGGCGGGAAGCTGGTTGAAGGCCTTCACGATCTGGGCGCCGGGCAGGACCTCGGCCGCGTACTGCGAGGAGAGCCGGCCCTTGAGGATGTCGCCCGCGTTGGGCGCGTAGTGAGCGTTGGTGGTGTCGACCACGATCTTCCCGTTCCAGTCGGGCAGGGCGTTGCCGAACGTCTCGACCGCGCCGAACGGGATGGCCATGAAGATGACGTCGCTCGCCAGTGCCTCAGTGAGCGTCACGGCCCGGACTGCAGAGCCCCAGGAAGCGGCGAGTTCGCCGATCGAGCGCGGTCCGCGGGTGTTGGCGATGCTCACCTCGACTCCGGCCCGGGCGAAAAGGCGCGCCAGCGCCGAACCGATGTTTCCGGTGCCCACGATGGCGTAGCGGGTGTCTGTAGACATGTGTGTTTCCCGTTCCAGTCGATTGCCGAAGGCTGTCGGGACGGCAGAGCGGCTCCGTCGCCGCGTGCCTGTCTGCGGCGCCAACCTCCGCCGACCAATGTGGTTGAGGTGTTAACCAAACACTACGGCTGGCTGGTTAACGTGTCAACCAAAGCGGTAGGGTGGACTTCATGGATGAACCGCGATGGCTGGACGAGCATGAACAGCGAGCTTGGCGCAGCCTCATGAAGATGCAGGCCGGCCTGTCCGCATACATCGAGCGGCAGCTGCGCACCCACAGCGGGCTGTCCTCCGCCGACTACCAGGTGCTGGCTCACCTGTCCGAGGCACCCGAGGGTCGCCTGAGGTCGTTCGCACTCGGGGATGTGCTGCAATGGGAGAAGAGTCGCCTGTCGCAGCATCTGACCCGCATGCAGAACCGCGACCTCATCCGCCGCGAGCGATGCGCGACCGACCAGCGAGGGGCAGTCGTGGTCATCACCGAACAGGGCCGCGCCCTCGTCGAAGCAGCCGCCCCGCTCCACCTGGCTGACGTGCGCAATGTGCTGATCGACCACGTGACCCCTGCACAGATGGACCTTCTGATCGAATTGGGGGACCAGGTGGAGGCGCGACTCACCGTGGTCGATCAGAAGCCGGGATGAGCCCTTGCGTACCCGCCGGGCTGACGCCGACCGTGCCGTCCGAGTCTCGCCCGGGGTGCTGATGAGGGCCCGTCATCGCACCAACCGCCCTCACCCCGGCACTCGGATCCAACGAAGAAGACGATGCGGGTCGATGAGCCTCGCCTTCAAAGAACAAACGCATTCTGAAGATCACCGCTTCAAGATTGAATAGGACCGAGAACCTTCAAATCCCCTTCAAAAACCTGGGTCGTTCAAGAATTCGGGAACGCCGATTTCCGACATGATCCAGGGCCATGAGTGACCTTTCGGAGTCGTTCGGGCACCCCGAACTCCTTGTCGCCGAGCCGCTGGTACGCACCGAGATCAACATCGGGTACGCACGGTGTCGAGCGGCGGGCAGAAGCTCGACCGGCAGATCGATGCCCTCACCGCCGCCGGATGCCGGAAGATCTTCGCGGCCGAGAAGTCCGGCCGGAGCACCCTCCGCCCGTAGCTGAAGGCGTGCCAGGCCTTCCTCGACGCCGGACACCCTTGTCGTCCCCTCGCTCGACCGCTACGGCCGCAGCCTCGAGGAGCTCATCATCCGAGTCGATGGGTGCTGACGCCGCCCACGCTGTTGGTCGCCGGCGAACGACCTGGTCGCCTACCGTCTCAGCGGGGCCATCCTCAGGCGGGCGGTCACGCCTTCGTGGGAGTCGAGTTGTCCCCTCCGAGCTGAGTTCGCACGTCGCGGGGCACGTGCACCCCGTGCTTGCGCATGTTGGCGACGAACCGCGCGGCGAGCGGGTCGAGTGTGGTGGGGGTGACCGCCACCAGTTGCCTGACCCAGTGTGGTGAGAAGGATCGGACCGCGCCCGGGAAGCCGGCGCTGATCGCGCTCACCGGGCATACCGCGACCCCGAGGCCGGCGGCCGCGAGTTGCGGGGCTGCGACCGTCACCGATGTCCTCATCACAGGCTCCGGGCGGACTCCGGCCTTGGTGAGGGACCGGTCAAGCCACGTGCTGAGGCCGTTGTCCGGAGCGAAGTGGACAAGGCGCACTCCATCAAGATCCTGTACGCGGACGACGGGCTGCCGGGCGATGGGGTGGTCCGTTGGTGCCGCCAGCACGATTTCCTCGTCGGCGACCACAGTGGCCGTGAAGCGGTCGGGCACCGGAGCGGGCATCAGCACCACGTCCGCTTCGTCGGCGTCGATGAAACCGTGAAGCTCTTCTGCCGACGTGGATTCGCGCAATGTGATCGTCACCGCGGGGTGACGGTCGTACCACTCGCGAACGACCGGTGCGAGCACGGAGATCAGGCTCTGCGCGCAGGCCAACCGGAGCGATCCCCCGGTCGCCTCGCCGACGGCGCGGGCCGACCGGACCGCGGAGGCAGCCGCCTCGATCGCTCGTCTGGCATCCACGACGGCGGCACGCCCGGCAGGAGTGAGTTTGACTCCCCTGGGTTCGCGGCGAAGCAGGATCGTCCCTGTCTCGCGTTCCAGCGCGGCGAGTTGGTGAGAGACAGCGGGCTGCGACGAATGCAGCAGCCGTGCAGCCTGTGTGACCGACCCGGAGTCCGCGACCGCGACAAGGCATTCCAGCGCCCGAAGAGAAGTCATGTCGAAATTTTATCGCAGCCCACCGAAGTATGAATCTTTTCGAGGGAATGGCTCGTGACCGGAGACCGCTTCACCCCGTGAGACCTTCTCGCCCCGAGGCAGGCGAGAGGCCGGTATCGATGAAGGAGAGTTTCATGGCACGAGCATTCGTCACAGGCGGTTCGGGGTTCATCGGCCAAGTGCTGGTCCGTCGGCTTGTCAGTGAGGGGCATACGGTCCGAGCTCTGGTCCGAAGCGAGGAGTCGGCCACCAAGGTGGCAGCGCTGGGCGCGGAACCCGTGCGGGGCGAGCTGACCGACTCGGCCACGTGGCGGGACGCGGTGAAGGGCAGCGAAGTGCTCTTTCACCTCGCTGCCGAAACCGAGATCTCCAGCAACCGTGCACGTCAGGAGGTGGTGACGGTCGGCGGCACTCAGGCAGCAGTGGACGCGGCCCGCTATGCCAAGGTTCCCCGGTTCGTTCACTGCGGAACCGAAGCCGCGCTCCTTGCCGGCGACCCCCTCGTGGACGTCGACGAAACCGCACCGCTGCGGCCGGACTCGGAAGCCGTCTACTCTGCGGTGAAGGCTGAGGCCGAGGCGATCGTGCTCGACGCGAACGCGCCGGGATTCGCCACGGTGTCGATCCGGCCCAGGATGGTATGGGGTCCCGACAGCATCCTCATCGACATGCTGATCGAGATGGTGAAGGCGGGGCAGTTCGCCTGGATCGAGGGCGGTCGCCACACGACTGAGATCACGTTCGTCGACAACTGCGTCGAGGGCCTCGTGCTCGGATGGCAGCACGGCCGGCCGGGCCAGGCATATTTCGTCACCGACCAACACCGCGTCACCTTCCGCGACTTCTGGGAGACCCTGTTCGAGATTCATGGCGTCGACAAGCCGACCGCCGAACTGGACGCCGTGACTGCCGCCCGTGCGATCCCCGTGCCTGTTCGCTGGTTCCTCGGGCAGACGTGCACCCTGCGGACCGACAAGGCCGTAGCCGAACTCGGGTACAAGCCCATCGTCTCGCACGCCGCCGCCCTGGAGGCCGTCAGGAACTCGGTGGCCGTCGCCCGCGCGTGAAGCGCCGTCCACGTTCAACCGGCATACGTCAGGAGCCATCTGGAGATTTCTGTGTTTGAAGCGATAAATTGGCCGGAAGCCCTGGCCCCAAGTCGCTCCCCGATCCACTTCACCGACGAGCTCGAGGTCGAAGCTTCTCCTGAAACGATCTGGTCCCTGCTCGTGGACCCCCGGACCTGGCCCACCTTCTACCCCGGCGTCGAACATGTCCAGCTGCTTGACGGCCACGAATCGCTGCACCTCGGAACTCGATTCGCAACCAACCTGGCCGGCCAGGACGTTTTCGCATCCGTACAGGAGTTTCAACCTGTAACGCGTATCGCCTGGGGTGGTTACCCCAAGGCGTCGGAAGCATCCAAGGCCTACCACGCTTGGATCATCACACCCACGCCGAGAGGGAGCCACCTCTGGACCGAGGAGACGATGCAAGGCCCGCTCTGGATCGAATTGGCGAAGCAGGATCCTGAAGTCTTCTGGCGCACACACGAGAACCTTCTCGCGGCACTCGCCAAGGTAGCGGCCGAGCCTAACAATCGCGCCGGCTGACTCGTGGGTACAGCGGACTGCCGAAGGCTGGAGTCAGTACGCAGCACCAGCGGGATGCGGTCCTCCCGCGACAGCTCCAGGGGTGCCCCCGCCGCGGACCGCCCACAGCCTCACATCGAACCACAGCGACCAACTCCTCGAAGCGACTTGAGCTCTGCCGGGTGAACGGACTTTCCGTCCAAACGCCTCGGACAGCAGTTGGCGAATTGAAGCGTTCTCTCCAAAACGCTCGGACAGGAAAGACAGCGAATGTACGACAAGGTGAATTGGCCCCAACGGTATGACCCGAAAACGTCGGCTCTCTACGCGCTCAACGATATCGACGTGAAGGCGCCGCCTGAAGTGGTGTGGAAGCTGCTCGTCGATGCCGAGAACTGGTCGAGCTACTTTCCTCCCGAAGATCAGGTCAAGATCCTGGGCCATGAGACAGTACTGGAGCTCGGAATCACGTACAGCCGAGTGACGGTGGGTTTTCCCATGACTCTCAACGTGACGGAGTATGAGCCCTTCACCAGGCTCTCGTGGGAGACGACGGTCGACGGCGACGAATCCGGTTCGAGCGCGTACCACGGCTGGGTAATCACGCCCACGAAAAGTGGTTGTCACGTGCTGACCGAAGAAACACAACAGGGCTCCTTCTTCCTCGAGGAACTCGGCCACAAGCATCCCGGCGCGGTCTACCGCTATCACCAGGACTGGGTCGAACGTCTCGCCCGTGCCGCAGAAGCGGAGGTGGCGAAACCCGCGGCCTGATCCGCATACATGCACGGGCGTGGGCGAGGCCCTGACCTGGACCGGCGCCTGCCCCACCTGTCACCGCAACATGCCAGACCTCGCACCAACATGACCAAGCACTACTTGGCGTGCCACCGATACACAGGGCAGAGCTCGCCCAGTCACGCCGTCTCATCCCTGCTCCGGGCCCCACCGGTCGGCGACGCCCGGACGGCGGTGCGGTGGCTGTTCAGGGGTGGGCCGCCGCTTCGGCGCGGAGATGGCGAGGGTGACGGGCCCCTCCCCGTTCACGTGCGCCTCCGTCCCGTGGTGGTGGATCGTCAGGGGATCGCCGAACAGCAGCGAGTACGTCGCCCTGTCGGGCCCGACCTCCACCTGCAGGCACCGGCCGCGGAACTGGAGCCGGAAGGCGAGGCGGCTGAACTTCTCAGGCAGGCGGGGAGTGAAGCGCAGGCTGTCGCCGTCCCTGCTGGTGCCGCCGAATCCGGCGACCAGTGCCATCCACGTACCGGCCAGCGAGGCGATGTGCAGTCCGTCGCGGGTGTTGTGCTCCAAGTCGGCCAGGTCCATCAGGGCGGCCTCAGTGGCGTAGTCGTAGGCCAGCCGCAGATGCCCGGTCCGGGCGGCGACGACGGCCTGGCAGCACGCGGACAGGGAGGAGTCCCGTACGGTCAGTGGCTCGTAGTAGGCGAAGTTCGCGGCCATCTGATCGTCGTCGCAGTGGGCGTCGAACCAGTTGCCGCAGGTGTACATGGCCAGCACGAGGTCGGACTGCTTGACCACCTGCTTGCGATAGATGTCGAAGTAGGGGAAGTGCAGCATCAGCGGATACTGGTCGGCGCCCGTGCCAGCGAAATCCCAGCGCTGGTGGTGGGTGGAGCCGGCGTGCTGTTCGTGGACGCCGATCTCCTCGTTGTAGGGGATGTGCACGGCCTCGGCGGCGTCTCTCCAGGCGGCGCTCTCCTCCTCGTCCACGCCGAGCCGGGCCGCCTCCTCCGGATGGCGTTCGCACACGTCGGCCGCGGCGAGGAGGTTGGAGCGGGCCATGAGGTTGGTGTACGTGTTGTCGTCGACGACGGCGCTGTACTCGTCCGGCCCCGTGATGCCGTCGATGTGGAACACGCCGTGGTGGTCGTGATGGCCCAGCGAGCGCCACAGCCGGGCCGTCTCCACCAGGAGTTCCAGGGCGGTCTCGCGTTCGAAGTCGGTGTCGCCGGTCACTGCTGTGTAACGCACCGCGGCGTGCGCGATGTCGGCGGCCACGTGGAAGGCGGCGGTGCCGGCCGGCCAGTACGCGGAGCCCTCCGAACCGTCAATGGTCCGCCACGGGAACGCGGCGCCGCGCAGCCCGAGCTGGGTGGCGCGGTCCCGGGCGGCGGGCAAAGTGGCCTGCCGCCAGCGCAGCGCCTCGGCGACCGCCTTGGGCGCGGTGTAGGTGAGGAGGGGCAGCACGAACATCTCGGTGTCCCAGAAGGCATGGCCGTCGTATCCGGAACCGGTCAGCCCCTTGGCCGGAATCGCGCGCTGTTCGGCGCGGGCGCCGGCTTGCAGCACATGGAACAGGGCGAAGCGGACGGCCTGCTGGATCTCCTCGTCGCCGTGCACCTCGACGTCGGCGCGGGCCCAGAAGTCGTCGAGGTAAGCCCGTTGCTGGGCCATCAGTTCGTCCCATCCGCCATGTGCGGCGGCGGCCAGCGCGGCCTCGACCTGGTCGCTCATAGCGGGCCGGGAGCGGGCGCCCGACCAGCCGTGGGCGACGGTCTTCTGCACCCGCAGCCGCTGTCCCGGGTCCAGGACGGAGGTGATGGTCAGGCGGGCGACGTCCGTGTTGCTCTCGCTGCTGGTGGTGATCTCCCCGGGGGCGTCCACGACGTGGTCGGCGGCCACGGCGACCCTGAGGCCGCTGCGCCGGGTGCGGTGGACCAGACGCAACCTCGACCCGATGGCCTGGTCCTCCTCCGGCTCCAGCGGGGACTGCAGCGCCTTGGCCGTCCGCGGGTCGCCGTCGGAGGAGGGCAGACTCTCGTTGGTGACCAGCTCCGACTGGATGACCACCCTGGTCCTGCTGTCGACGGGTTCGACCTCGTACTCCACGGCGGCGATGGCGCGCTGGGTGAGGGAGACTAGGCGAGTGGAACGCACCCGGACGGTCGTACCGGCCGGGGAGGTCCACTCGCAGCTCCGCTCCAGCACGCCGCGCCTGAAGTCCAGGGTGCGTTCGTGCTTGCCGAGCCGCCCGTAGCGCAGGTCGAAGGGCTCGTCGTCGACAAGTAGCCGCAGTAGCTTGCCGTTGGTGACGTTGATGACGGTCTGGCCCGACTCGGGGTAGCCGTAGCCCGCTTCGGCGTAGGGCAGCGGGTGCAGTTCGTATACGCCGTTGAGGTAGCTGCCGGGCAACCCGTGCGGTTCGCCCTCGTCAAGGTTGCCGCGCCAGCCGACATGCCCGTTGGACAGGGCGAAGACGGACTCGCTCTGCGCCAGGAGGTCGAGGTCGAGAGCCGTCTCGCGCACGCGCCAGGGCTCCACGGTGTACGTCCGGTTGGTGATCACGCGCGGCCTCCGAGTTCGGCGAGGTCCTTGACGACACGGTCGGCGCCGTGGGCGTAGAGGGCGTCGGTCTGCCCGACGCGGTCGACGCCGACGACGAAGCCGAAGTGCCCGGATCGGCCCGCGTCCATGCCGGCCAGCGCGTCCTCGAAGACGGCGGCGCGGGACGGCTCGACGCCGAGGTCGCTGGCAGCGGCCAGGAAGGTGTCGGGGTGTGGTTTGCCCGGCAGTTTCCGTTCCCTGGCCACCACACCGTCGATCCGTACGTCGAACAGCCGCTCGGCGTCGATGGAGTGCAGTACGTCGCGGGTGTTGGCGCTGGAGGAGACGATCGCGGTGGCGAGTCCGGCGGCGCGGACCGCGTCGATGTAGTGCAGCGTGCCCTCGTAGGGCTCCACGCCGTCGGTGCGGATCTTCTCCAGGAGGAGTTCGTTCTTGCGGTTGCCGACGCCGTTGACACTCTGCGTGTCCGGCGAATCGCCGGGGGTGCCCTCGGGCAACTCGATGCCGCGGGAGGCGAGGAAGGAGCGGACGCCGTCGGCTCGGGGGCGGCCGTCGACGTACTGATCGTAGTCGGAGTCCGTGAAGGGGCGGAAGTCCGCTCCGTCCCGCTCGCGCAGGAAGGCGTCGAAGGTCGCCTTCCAGGCGGCGGCATGCACCACCGCCGTCCTGGTGACCACACCGTCGAGGTCGAAGAGGCAGGCCTGGATGTCCTCGGGAAGTCCGAGCTGTGTCGTCATACCCCCACAGTTCCCCGCCGGGGCGGGGCTCATCAGACGACACGCTGTGGGGTGTGCCGCTGACCTCCGACGACCAGCCGGGCTGTGCTCGCCGACTCTCCCCGGACGGGCGGCGCGCGCTTCTGGGCCATGGCGGCAAGTCCCGGGGCGGGGAAGTCGATGTGCGCCGAGGATCTGGTGCGCAGTTGCACGGCGCGGGCGAGCCGTGGGTGGTGCACATGCCATCTGGGCTTGGAGTGTGCTGCGCGGTGTCGACATGAGCAGATCCAGACCGGCCTCCATCTCGACGGGTTCAGCGTCGGGGACGAGGAAATCCGGAGAGTAGGCCTGCAGCGGGTACAAGCGGGTCAGGTGGTGGACGACGCCGGTCAGGTTCGCCTTCGCGAGCCGTCGTCGAACCCGCAGACGCCATGGGTCGAAGTGCACAGCTGCCTCGCGGCTCTGCAGCAGCAAGAGGCTGCGGTAGACCTCGTAGAGCGGATTCGGTCGTGTGGCCAGGCGCAGCCTGGTCAGGTCGTCGGCTGTGAGGTGAAACCGCAACATCAGTGCCCTCCCCCGAGAAGCTCGCGCCCAGTGGACGAGCGGGACGAGACGTGCGGTTACACGGTGAACTCTCTTGCAGCAGGGAGAAAAGGCCGGCCTTCTCTCCCGGTCGTTGGGCACTATCGCCGGCATCGGGTCTACCCCGGCGGACTTGGACGCGGAGGGCCGGAAGATCACCTTCAGATCTCGCCGTGACCCCTGACTCGACTGCAGACCCCCGAAGGGGAATCCCCAGGTCGACGGCGCGACACTCCGGGACGGTCCGACTAAGGGAACCTCTGGAAGTGGAGGCCCGAAAGTTCCTCTGCCCGGGCGGATCGAGGAACTCTGGAGGCCCCCTCTTTCCAAGGTGCTGAGGCCGATGCCGGGCATCGGCCTCAGGACCGGAGCACGGATCCTGATCGAGGTCGGCGACGGCAGCGCCTTCCCAGCCGCCGGCTGGCAGCGCCGGACCTCGCTACGCCCGCTTCAGATCAGCCTGCACCAGATCGTGGTCCGAGTGCGGGGTGCCATGCGCACCGTGCTCGATCGGGGCGAAGCCACGCAGGAAGATGTAGTCGAACTTGCTGCGCCAATCGGTGGTCGGCTCGCACGCACCGGCCGCCGAGGGACCGCACCCGGGGTCCGAATCCGTGAACAAGCCCCACATTTCCGCAAGTTCGACGGTATCCGGCACCGCATTGAAGTCACCGAGAACGATCGTGCGGTCATACTGGGCGACCGCCTTCGCCAGTACGCCGGTCTGCTTCGCACGGACAGATTCCTGCCTCCGCTGGGCCAGGTGGGTGTTGAAGACCCGGGCGGGCCGGCCGTCCACGAGGGTGGTGACGGCCATGTACCCGCGGTCCTCGGAACCGCCTTCGGGGTACTCCACGTTCACACGGTCGGTCATCGGAGCCGCCGAGAGGATCGCCTGACCGAAGCCCCCCGGGCTCCATGGCACTCCCCCGCAGCGGCTCCAACTCCGCAGAACCGATCCGTACGCGACGTGATAGACCAGCCCGTACAGATACCGCAGATGATCCCGGATTCTCTCGACATCACCCACACACGCTTCTTGCAGGCCGATGACCTGAGGCGCGTACGTGGCGATTTCCGCCGCCCGGCCGACGTTCTGGCCGCTCCCCTTGCAGGGATTGCAGATGTTCCACGTCATGACGCGGTTCGGCACGACCTCCTCGGGGGCGTCGGCCGGCAGCGGCTTGGCGACGTAGGCATCGTTCGGTGCGCTGGGGCCGACAAGGAGCAGGCACGCCGCAATCAGCGCACCTGCGAGCCACCGCACGCCGGTTCCGGTCACCTTCACCTCCTCGAAGTAGAGACGCACCTCATCATGTGAGTCTCCCCGCTCGAGGTTATGTGACGGGTTGTATGCGGCACATGAGGTGCGTGGATCTCGTGGCGGCATCACATCGAACGATGCCGGGCATCGGCACCGTAGCGTGCGCCGATTGCCCCACCCTTTGCCAGTTGCGTGTGGCGGTAACCCGCGCCGCACCCTGGCTGGCGCTTACCGTGCGACGGGCGTGCTCACCGAAACGGTGATGTCGAAATCGGTGAGCCTGAGCGTGGCTTGGATGTCGGGGTTGGACGCGAAGTGGATTTCCTGGCGTACGCGCACGATTCGGTCCTCGTCTGCCTGAGGCCCCCGCTCGTGGGGGCCTCGACAGGTCGGCGGGGCCGTGGAACCGTTCGCTCTACGGATGCGCTGAGTCGTCCGGACAGCCATTGCTCTCAGAGGGGGTCGGCGTGCGGCGCAGTCAAGCGGTGCGGACACGTGCCGGAGCGGGTGCCGCCATTGCCGGGCTGGGGGCCCTTATCGCGGCGGTGCTGGGGACCGTTGCCGAGCGCGCGAGTGCGGTGGCACCGGAATGGGCCGACCGGCCCTGGGTGGTCTGGGCGGCGTTCGGTGTACTCAGCGTCTTGAGCGCGGGTCTGGCCACCGCGAGCCGCCGACTGGACGAGCCGGCCGACGACGCCGGTGGGCTGGTTTCCGGTGCCCGGCCAGGCTCGCTGCACCCGCCACACGTGGTCCTTGACCGTGTGCGCGGCCGCGACCGGGAACTCGCCCGCCTCATGTCTCTGCTCAGGAGGCCCGGCGGCCGGTTCGCTGTGGTGTGCGCGGCCGGAGGCATGGGCAAGACAACGCTCGCGGCAGCACTTGCGGAGTATGCCCGCCGCGACGGATACGCGGTGTTCTGGATTCGCTGGCGCAGCCCGGAAACCCTCTCGGACGACTTCGTCCAGGCGGCCGTTGGCTGCGGTCTGCCGCGCAGCGCGGTCAGCGCCGCGCAATCCGGCAATGACAACCTGCCCGATGCCGTGTGGCGGCAACTTGCCAGTACGAAGAAGTGGTTGCTGGTTGTTGACAACGCCGACGAAGCTGAGCGGATCAGTCCGGAGGGCGAGCGTGTTGCCGACTACCGCGGCTGGATCCGCCCCTACGGGCGCGGCCTGTTCCTGGTGACCAGCCGGGACACGGCAGCCGCCACCTGGGGAAACGCCGCGGAATTGATACGGCTCGAGCCGCTTCGAGCGGCGGCAGGCGGCATGGTCCTGCTGGATAGCGCTCCCGATGGCGGCACACTGGTTGAGGCTGAGGCTCTGTCTTCCCGGCTCGGCGGACTGCCCCTCGCCTTGCAGGCAGCCGGACGCTATGTGACGGGGTCCACCAGCAGACACCGTGACTTCGCTGCGTATCAAAGCGCACTGGAAGAGGAGTTGACCGCGTTGGTAGGAGCTGACAATCCACGTCCTGCGGATCCGAACGTGGCCAGGTCCACCGTCCGGCGCACTTGGGAGGTCTCACTCGATCAACTCGACCGCGAAGGCATCCCACTGGCCCGTCCACTGCTACGCCAACTGGCGTTGTTCGCCGAGGCACCAGTGCCTCTGGCCTTCATCACACCGGACTTGCTGACGACGGCAGTCCGCCGGCCCGTCGACCGGGCCGCTCTGGACCAAGCCCTGGCCGGCCTCGAACGCTACGGCTTGCTCGGCGTGCCGGCGGAGCAACCGTACGTGCCCGGAACCGGGCCTCGCGCAGGGGGCAGTGTCACCCTGCACCCACTAGTCCGCGAGATCACCGCACTGACTCTGACCACAGATGAACCGGACCGTCTCCACGACTACGAGCAAGCAACGGTCAACGCCCTGCGCGGTGAGGTGACTCCTCTCCGGACCGTCGGATCGGCGGGCTGGGCCGCCGCACGGTTACTCGCCCCGCATCTACCTCTTCTGCTCAACTACCCGGGTCTCGTCCCGTCCGAGGACGCCTGCGCCGCCCTCAACATACTGGCGGATGTGCTGGGCGACGCGGGAAGCTATGCCCTGCAGCTCAGCCTGCGGCAGACCGTGCTCGATCACCGCGTCGAGTTGCTCGGCGACCAACACCCAGACACCTTCACCGCACGCAACCACTTCGCCAACAGCCTCCACTGCCTCGGCGGGTACGAACGGTCCGAAGGGATCCACCGGCAGAATCTGGCCGACCGGATGCGGGTTCTGGGGCCGGAGCATCCCGATACGCTCACGAGCCGCAACAATGTCGGGTACGTCCTGCAACTCCGCGGTCAGTACGCCGAGGCCGCCACCCTGCACGCGTTGGTACTCGCAGACCGCACCAGAATCCTGGGCGTCGACCACCTCCTGACTCTGACCAGCCGTGACAATCTGGCCAAGTCATTCGACCAGCTCGGTGACCACACCGCGGCGGCCACGCTCCACACCCAGAACATCGCCGAATGCGCCCGCGTACTGGGCCCAGATCACCCCCTCACCCTCACCAGCCGCGACAACCTCGCCGCCACGGTCAACCATCGCGGCGATCCGACCCGCGCCGCAGAGCTGCACCGGGCAGTGTTCGCAGATCGCACGCGCATCCTCGGCCCGGACCACCCGCATACCTTGACCAGCGGAAACAATCTCGCGGACGCCCTGCACCGACTGGGCGAACACGTGGAAGCCGCCGAGATACTGGAGCAGACCCTCTCCGGTCGCGTGCGCGTCCTGGGCGCCGACCACCCTGATTCTCTGGGCACCCGCTCGCAACTGGCCATCTGCCGGTCCGAGACCGGACGGCGGCAGCGGCGCTGACTGACTGATCGTTTCAGAAGCCGGTTCGCGGGCGTCGGGGAGCAGACGTGTCCTCTCCGGTTCCCTGACGGCCCACTCCAAAGCGTTCGCGGGACCGTGTGCCGTTCCGACTCGTCGGGGCTGGCCAGGGGAACAGCGGCTGGTCATGCGGGAGGGGTGCCGTGAGAGTGGCTGTTGATCCGTGGGAGCGGCCACCACCACAGAGTGGCAACCCGGACGGCGGTGGCGCCCAGGAGGCCGGTGCTGCCCGCGAGGTGCGCGGCGATCGCCGCAGCGTTCACCGGTGTCCGCTTCAAGGTGCCCCGGAAGTGTGACGGTATGCGGGAAAATCCAAGGGGCCGGACGGCCGCGCACTGCTACGGTCGGGCGCTATGAGCTGGCTCCCCGATGATTTCGTCCATCCCGTCCTGGTACCGCTGCCGGGCGGTGATCATCATCTGCGGCCGATCCGGGAGGCGGATGCCCCGCTCGACTATCCGGCTGTGATGGGTTCGCGCGAGCGGCTGTGGACCATCTTCGGCCCAGCCTGGGGCTGGCCCGCGGCCACCATCACATACGAGGCCGGCCAAGCCGACCTGTTGCGGCACGAGAAGGAGATCGCCGCACACCAGTCTTTCAACTACGCGCTGTTCAACACGGTGGAGACAGCTCTGCTCGGCTGCGTCTACATCGACCCGCCGGAGAGGGCCGGCGCGGACGGCGAGATCTCCTGGTGGGTGGTGGACGAGCTGGCGGGCAGCAAGGTCGAGCAGTCCCTCGACGAGCTGGTGCCGCAGTGGATCTCCGCCGACTGGCCGTTCGAGCAGCCACGCTTCCTCGGCCGCGAGATCTCCTGGTCGGACTGGCTCGCCCTGCCGCAGCACCCCGACGTATAAGTAGCTTTTGTCGTAATACTCTGGGGACTTGGTGCTCGAACCGCCGTCCCGGTCGGGTGGTCGTCGGGGGCTCGGAGCTTGGGAGGAGGGCCTCCTGAGCAGCTCGCTGGTGTCGAATCACCGAGCATCAGGAGGCCCTGGTGCCGCAGTCTTGCGTGCCGATGCCCATGCAGTCCCTCGCGGGCACTCGGGAGTGTGACTGTCTGGCTCACCGGTTCGGAAACGCAGCCGACAATCGTCTGCGAGAGCGTCGGTATCCGAGCGACATGATGGACGCGGAGTGCGTGGTGGTGCGGCCGCTGCCGCCGGTGCCGAGCCGGGCCGGTGGCTGCAGTGCGACTGGGGCGAGGGCCTGCGGATCGGCGGGCGTCGGACCTCGGGTACGGGCAAGAGCCATTTCACCAAGGGCCTGGCCCAGGCCTCGATCGAGACGACTCGCGGGTTTCCTGGTTCAGCCTGGAACCACTCGCGCCGCGGTCGGGAAGTGAAAGGTCGACGGATTCACCGCCCGGACCGTCGCCCGGATCTGTCGCGCGGACCTCATCGTCATCGACGACATCGGGCTGCTGCCTGTCGGGGAACACGCCGCAGAGGCGTTCTACCGGATCATCGACGCCGCCTGCGAACGCCGATCCATCGCCGTGACCAGCAGCATTCGCCCCTCCGGCTTCGAACGAGCTCCCAGGGCAACCCGGTCGTCATTGTCCCGCAACATCTCCTCGCACAACTGCATCGCGTTGTCCCGGTCCTCGGAGAGAATACTGAACACATCGTGAAGTGCGGTATGGATCCAATCGCTGTGATTCGAGTCGGCGACTGCCAGTGCGGAGGCGACTACCGCCAACCCGATCCTGCCCTTCCGCCGAAGCACGGCTTCCGCGGTCACCCGGGTGACGAAGGTGTCACCTGCGTCAAGCACAAGCTCCAGCAGCGGCCCGAAGGCCTCCGGCATCTCGGCGAAACCTGCCAGACCATGACCGGCATCCGCCCGGTCACGGAAGTCGTGGCTTCGCCCGAGTTCACGTGGCACCACGACAGCTGCATGCCGCCGGTCTCTGTCCACCCGCCGACCCGCCCCTCTCGAAGTTTCCGGCCAAAGTACCGCTGCGGCGCCCTCCAGCTGATCGGCGGGACAGGCCCCAGCTTCGTTCCCGCGGATCAAGGCGTCATAGGCTCCAGGACATGCACAACACCTTGACGGAGCACGCCCGGTGTCTCTACGGAGACGAGTTCAAACCGACGCCTGAGTGCGACTTTGACCACCGGGAGCACTACTTCGTCGAGGAACTCACTTTTGCTGACGCGGATTCGATCCTCGCCATGCTCCGTGAGCTCAGCCCGCACGTGGTCGACGGTCGTTTGCCGGTCTGGGTTCGCAACCTCTCCTACCGGTTGGTGCTCCTCCAGCGACCCGATGAGCCAGCGCTGATGCGCGAGGCTGCCGAGAACTTGTGGCTGCACGGACCGGACTGGGATCGCGTCGCGGCAGACCTGACGATGCAGGCAGACGCCCTGGAGGCCGACTGAGTTGGGAACGCGGTGTTCATGGTTCGAGCCGAAGACTGATCGACGCCGGCGACCAGACAGGAGTGGGCGGCGCGACACCCCCGCATACTCCCGGACGCCGAGATTGTTACCACTCCATTTAGCAACTCCCCCGTGATCGACCCCGTCGGTCCGTGCACTGGGTGGTTCGGATGAGCCTGCGTCGCCTGCTCCCCTCAGCCTGGCCGGCGCAGACTCCAAGATCAGCCAGATCGGCGCCGTACAGCTCGGCGGACCAATGAACCTGGGCCAGCCCACCGCGAGGTAAATCCCCCTGATGTGGACCGGGTCCGCGACGTGATCCACCACCTCAATACGGATGGCTTCGACTCGCTGTATCCGAAGTACGAGGATGGCCGTCCGAAGACCTCCCGGTCGCCGGGGGTGGTCGACGGCATCAGCCACGAGGGCCTGCGCACCCTCCTCCGTGCGGGAGGCGTCTCCTTTCAACGCCTGAAGACCTGGAATACCTCCCGCGATCCGGACTACGCGGCCAAGAAGGGCCGCGTCGAGCACCTCTATGCGATCGCCGGCGGCAAGGGCGGCGAACCCGACGTCATGTGCTGCATGGTCGAGTTCGGGCCCCTCAATCTGTTGCCGCACCCGGGCCGGCAGTGGACCGACCGCGGAGGCATGCACATGGACCCCGACCGCGAGCCCCGCCGACGGCGCCGGGCAAACTACAACCGCGAGAGCAGGATCTGACCAGCACCGGCTTCACCGAAGCGGCCTGACCGCGTGGGAGACGGAGGCCGCGGAGTTGGCGAGGGAGGTTCACGTCGCCGCTGCGGTCGCCCCGAAGAGCCTGCGCCGTCCGGATGTCGTCGCGGGTTCCTGGCCTACCTCGCTTGCGACTGGTTGGGTCGGACGAGCGCCTGTGCGGGAGCGGGCAGGTAGGGGGTGATGTTGCGCCAGGCGCGCTCGACGTATTCCTCCTTCTCACCGACCGGGGCGACATAGTGCAGCGCGCCTTCGGCGGCGTCGTGTCCCGCAAGGCGGGCGATGGTCCAGGCCGCGAGGTAGTGCGAGGCCAGGCAGCCGCCGGCGGTGGCGATGTTGTCCTTGGCGTAGAAGGGCTGGTTGAGGACCTCGACGCCGGCGGCGACGACCCACGGCTTGGTGATGAGGTCGGTGCAGGCGGGGATGTCGTTGAGCAGGCCGAGCCTGGCCAGCACGAGCGCGCCGGAGCACTGTGCCGCGATGAGCTGGCGCGAGGGGTCCAGGCCTCGCAGGATGGTCATGATCGCCGGGTCTTCGGTGACCTCGCGGGTGGCGATACCGCTGCCGACGATGACGGCGTCAGCGGCGCACGCCTCCTCCAGCGTGGACATCTGCTCGATGACCACCCCGTTCATCGACGCCACCTTGGGGGTGGGGGTCGCGATGGTGACGCGCCAGCCATCGGTCTTGATGCGGTTGAGCACACCGAGCGCGATCAGGGAGTCGAGCTCGTTGTAGCCCTCGAAAGTGAGGATCGCGATGTGCACGACGGCTGTCCTTTCCGGATGAGTGGGACTCGACGGTAAGGACCCGCGAGCAGGACAGTCAAAGAATTGTCATGGATACAATCCGGTGCATGGCAGCCTCGCGATACAAGAAGCTGGTCGACGCGCTCGCATCCGACATCCGGACCGGACGCCTCGCCCCGGGGGTGCGGCTGCCGACCCACCGCGCTCTCGCCGCCCGCGAGGGCATCGCCGTGGTGACCGCGACCCGGGTGTACGCCGAGCTGGAAGCGATGGGCCTGGTGAGCCGGGAACAGGGCCGCGGCACGTTCGTGCGTGACATCGCCGTCCCCGCCGGTCACGGCATCGATCAGCAAGCAGTCGCCACAGATGCGGTCGACCTCAACTTCAACTACCCGTCCCTGCCCGGCCAGGCCGATCTCCTGCGGCAGGCCCTGCGAGAAGTGGCCACCTCCGGCGATCTCGACTCGCTGCTGCGCTACCAACCACACCGAGGGCGCCCGCAGGACAGAGCCTCCATCGCACGACACCTCAAACGCCGGGGAATCACCGCCGACGCGGATCAGATCCTCATCGCCAACGGTGCCCAGCACGGCCTGGCCATCACCGTCATGGCCACGCTGAGCGCGGGCGACGTCGTCGCGGTCGACGCACTCACCTACCCGGGTTTCAAGGTGCTCGCACACGCCTTCCACCTCGACGTGGAGCCCATCCCCACCACCGCCGACGGACCGGATCTCGATGCCCTGCAGAGACTGTGCGCGACCCGCCCGGTGCGCGCGATCTACACCATGCCCACCCTGCACAACCCTCTGGGCTGGGTCATGCCGGCAACCGACCGGATCCGCCTGATCAGAATCGCTCGACAGCACCGTCTGCTCATCATCGAGGATGCCTCGTACGCCTACCTGGCCGAGGACCCTCCACCGCCTCTGGCCGCGACCGCGCCGGACATCACCGTCTACGTCTCGGGGCTGTCCAAGAGCATCGCCACCGGCCTGCGGGTCGGCTTCGTGCTCGCCCCGCCATCTGTGGTTCCCTCGCTCGAACGCGCCATTCGGGCGACCACCTGGAACACCCCCGCCCTCACCACCGCCATCGCGTGCCGCTGGCTCGACGACGGCACAGTGAACCACCTGGAAGCGCAGAAACGAGACGACGCCAAGACGCGCCAGGCACTCGTCAGGCAGGAGCTTGCGGGCCTCCCGCTCATCGGCCACCCCTCGTCCTACTTCACCTGGCTGCCACTGCCCGACGACGCACGCGCCGACCGCCTGACCGCCACCCTCGCGCGCCGACACATCTCGGTCACCACGGCGGAGCCGTTCACCACCACGACGCACACACCACAGGCGATCCGCCTCGCCCTGGGATCGACCGATCTGGACAGTCTCCGGTCGACGCTTCGCACCGTGCGACAAGTCGCCGTCGAGGACGCCTACGCCTGAATTCGGCTCCAGTCCTTCTATCGGCAGTACCTCCCCAAGCACGCGGACCTCCGCACGTTCAGCCGGGCCGACCTGCACGCCATCGCCCACGAACTCAACCACCGTCCACGCAAGACCCACGGCTACCACACTCCGGCAAGGTCTACGCCGACCTCTTGAACAGTGGTGGTGCGTTGACTACTTGACCTCGCCATCGCTTTCCGACAGACGACCGACGTGTCCAATGAAACCGGACATTCCGCGAAGCCGGCAGCAAGGGCGGCCGGCGCCCTGCCGTCGGGAACGGGTCTTCGGCAAGGACAACCGCATCACCACCTTCGCCGGCCGCCCGTTCAGCTACGACGCGGACGGCCAGCTCACATCCGACGGCTTCCGCGACTACACCTGGAACGCCCTCGGCCGACTCTCCAGCTCGGAAGCGACCGAGGCAGCCCCTCGGCCTGATGGAAGAGGGTGGCCGCCTTCTTCTCCTGGCGCCGGCCGTTGTTGGCAGCCTGACGGTTCGCCAAGTAGCGGCCGCGTTGGCGGTCGTGTCACCAACGCGCGAGTCCTTCGCCGGACCGTCTGATACCGCTGGCCGCGACACCAGATGCAAAGAAGTCCGAAAGTTTCGAAGCAGCTCATGACGCCCAGTGGATCATCCACCTCGCCGGGACCGATCCACATCGGACCCCGCCTGCTTGAATCACGCCTGTACCTGGGAGTGTTCCGTAGAAGGTGCCCTTCCACCAAGCCCGAAGGTTTCGAAATATTTGCCGAAACTATTGACAGGCGTCAGGGGCAGACCAAGACTCCGTGATCGGGCCGGACCGCCACCGCCGACTGCAGCCGCGCAAGCCCAACCATGCGGCGTGGCCGCTGCGTTGAGGGAGATCAGTAGGGCGCATCCGGCATCACCCGTACGTCACAGGCTCTGGAGGAACCGACATGACCTCACCCGCGCCATCACCTCGCAGACGCAGACCCGCCCGCTTCATGTCCCTGCTGAGAAGCTCCTGGGCGCTCGCCCTGGCCGCAGTCGCCGTGCTACTGCTGCCCAACGCCGCCAGCGCCGACACGGTCATCAACTCGAACCAGACCGGCACCAACAACGGCTACTACTACTCCCACTGGAGCGATGGCGGCGGCTCGGTGTCGATGACGCTGGGCTCGGGCGGCAACTACGGCTACCAGTGGAGCAACGTCGGCAACTTCGTCGGCGGCAAGGGCTGGAGCACCGGCGGGCGCAAGTCCGTGAACTACTCCGGCAGTTTCAACCCGTCGGGCAACGCGTACCTCGCGCTCTACGGCTGGACCACCAACCCGCTGGTCGAGTACTACGTCGTCGAGAACTTCGGCACCTATCGCCCCACCGGCACCTTCAAGGGCACGGTCACCAGCGACGGAGGCACCTACGACATCTATGAGACGACCCGGGTGAATCAGCCCTCGATCGAGGGCACGAAGACCTTCAAGCAGTACTGGAGCGTCCGCCAGTCGAAGCGGACGGGAGGCACCATCACCACGGGCAACCACTTCGACGCCTGGGCAAGCCACGGTATGAGCATGGGTTCCTTCAACTACATGATCATGGCGACCGAGGGCTACCAGAGCAGCGGCAGCTCCAACATCACCGTCAGTGAGGGAAGCTCCGGTGGCGGTACGGGCGGTGGCGGCGGAGGCACGGGCGGCGGCGGCTCCGGCGGCTGCACCGCGACGCTCTCAGCAGGCGACAAGTGGAGCGATCGCTACAACCTGAACGTCTCGGTCTCCGGCTCCAGCAACTGGACCGTCACCATGAAGGTCCCCTCGCCCGAGAAGGTCCTGTCCACCTGGAACGTGAGCACCAACTACCCGGACAGCCAGACCCTCGTGGCCAAGTCCAACGGCAACGGCAACAGCTGGGGAGCGACCATCCAGACCAACGGCTCCTGGACCTGGCCCACGGTCACCTGCAGCACCGGCTGATCTTCCCGGGTCCGCAGTGACCCTCACCTTTGCCACGCGTCCGGCCGCGCTCCTCGGCGTGGCCGGACCTCCGCCACCAGGAGGACCTCCATGCATCTCCTTCCCCGCCGTCGCCCGGCCGCTCTGGCCGCCGGACTCGCTCTCGCCGCGACGACCTCCCTGGGCCTGACCGCCACTGCCGCGGCCCCCGCGCAGGCCGCCACCTGCAACGGCTACGTGGGCCTCACCTTCGACGACGGCCCGTCCAACGACCACACCCCCGCCCTGCTCAACGCTCTCAAGCAGAACGGCCTGAGAGCCACCATGTTCAACGAGGGCCAGTACGCCGCCTCCTACCCGGGCCAGGTGCAGGCCGAGATCAACGCCGGTATGTGGGTCGGCAACCACAGCTACACACACCCGCATCTCATTCAGATGAGCCAGGCCGAGATCGACTCGGAGGTCTCCCGGACCCAGCAGGCCATCGCCAACGCGGGCGGAGGCACGCCGAAGCTGTTCCGGCCGCCGTACGGCGAGACCAACTCCACCCTCAAGGGCGTCGAGGCCAAGTACGGACTGACGGAGGTGATCTGGGACGTCGATTCGCAGGACTGGAACGGCGCCAGTACCGACGCGATCGTGCAGGCCGTAGGACGACTCACCAACGGTCAGGTCATCCTTTTGCACGAGTGGCCGGCCAACACACTCGCCGCGATCCCGCGTATCGCTCAGTCGCTCGCGTCCCGCGGCCTCTGCTCCGGCATGATCTCGCCGCAGACCGGACGGGCCGTCGCGCCCGACGGCAGCGCCGGCGGAGGCGGGACCGGTGGCGGCGGAGGCACCGGCGGCTGCACCGCGACGCTGTCCTCCGGGCAGCAGTGGGGCGACCGCTACAACCTCAACGTCTCCGTCACCGGCGCCAGCAACTGGACGGTCACCATGAACGTCCCCTCCCCCGAGAAGATCCTCTCCACCTGGAACATCAGTGCCGCCTACCCCAGCGCTCAGGTCCTGACCGCGAAGCCCAACGGAAGCGGAAACACATGGGGGGTGACACTGCAGACCAACGGTTCCTGGAACTGGCCGACGGTGTCGTGCACCACAGGCTGACGCCCGAAGCGCAAGGCGCGGTGCCGGGGTGCGGCGCTCTCACGGCGCCGCGCCCTCGCGCAGCCGTGTTCGACTCGGAGCATGACCAGGGCGGCGTGGGGCCTCTCCCCGGCCGGCGCACACCTCACGTCGGCTGGGCGGAGGGAACGCAGCGCACGTGCCGCCGGCCTCTCGCTTCCATCACTTTCAGTGGGCGGTTCGTGAGCCTATAGGTGGTTCTGGTGTCGCCTGATGGTGTGAGCGAAGAACGTTCCGGTCCGGTGCCGGTGGCCTGTTGGGATCGGTGGGATGAGTGAACGCAAGCCGTATCAGAGTGGCTTGTCCGACGAGCAGTGGGCGTTGATCGAGCCGTCGCGCATGGATGGCTGGCCTCCTATAGGGAACGGCCGTGCCGACGCGGTAGTCAATCGCCCTGTCCTGCCGACAAGACGTCGCCGCCGTCGCGCGGCCGTTCCCACCCATGGCGCGAGCTGAGGCTGCACAGGCAGCGGACGAACAGGACCCCGCAGGCTGCCCGGCCCCGGTCGGCAATCCGTTCACGCTGACGAACCTCGCCGACGGACACGGTGCGCGGGCCGTCCGGACCCTGGACCGGCCGTACGAAGTGCTCTGGGCCGGGGCCGTCTTCCCCACGGCGGGGAGCGGGGGCGAGGCGCCGGCTTCAGCCGTCAGTCGAGCCGGCCGGCCAGGACGGTCAGCCGGGTGCCGCAGGTCCGGTCGGCGGAAGGGCCCGTCTCCATCTCGAACTCCCCCGGCTCCACGGCCCGTTCCAGATCGCGGGTGACCGAGGCCAGGGTCCGTGCCTCCACGGGGAAGCAGACCTCGGCCCGTTCCCCGGGTTCGAGAGCGACCCGGGCGAAGCCGCGCAGCTCCCGGACCCGGGGCCACGAAGTGCCGCCTGTCACCCGGCGTACGTAGAGCTGGACCGTTTCCCGCACCGGCCGGTCGCCGGTGTTGGTGATGTCGACCGTGCACACCAGCGGCCGCGGTGTGGCATGCGTCGTGTTCGGTGCGCCGGCGGTGAGTTCCGCTGTCGAGACGGACGTCCGGGACAGACGGGGGGTGCCGTACTCGACCGTCGTGTAGCTCAGCCCGTGGCCGAACGCGTGGCGGGCGGTCGCGGGCTGGTCGACATAGCCGCGGTAGCCGTGGTCCTTCCCGTTGTAGTGGACGGGCAGCTGAGCCGCCGAGCGGGGCACCGAGACGGGCAGCCGCCCGACGGGCTCCGCCGTGCCGAACAGGACGTCCGCCACTGCCCGCCCGCCCCAGGGGCCGGGATACCAGGCGCTCAGCACCGCGGCGGCCCGGCCGGCGAGGTCCGTCAGCGCGTGGGGACGGCCCTGGACCAGCACCACGACGACGGGGGTCCCTGTCGCGGTCAGGGCTTCGAGCAGTGCCGACTGGCCTTCCGGAAGGGCGAGTTCCGCCAGGTCCACGCCCTCGCCGCAGGTCATCTCGACCGGGTTGCCGGAGGTGACGACCGCTGCCCCGTTGGCGTCGAAGCGGGTTCCCGACTCACGGGCGCTCGATCCGCCGAGCACCACGACCGCGACATCGGCCCCGGCGGTGAGCGCGACGGCGACGGGCAGGCCCGACTGGTCGCCGCCCACGAGACCGGTCCCCCGGGCGTGCACGATCTCCGTGCCTCGGGGTGCCGCCACCTTGAGTCCGTCGAGGACGCTGATGCCCGTGCCCGGCCGCTGGGGCGCGGTGTAGTCGCCGATCTGCTGCGGCACGGAGTCGGCGTTCGGGCCGATGACCGCGATCCGCCGTGCGCGTTCGCCGAGTGGGAGTGTCACACCGTCATGCGTGAGCAGCGTGATCGACTCCCGGGCGATGCGCTCGCTCAGTTGCTCGGGCCCCGGCGCGGGGGCGCGCTCCCCGGTGTACGGATTCTCGAACAGCCCGAGCCGGAACTTCAGCGCGAGCACCCGGCCGACCGCGGTGTCCAGAGCACTCTCGTCCACGAGGCCCCGTCGCACGGCCTCCTCCAGGCGGGGGAAACTTTCGTCCCACAGACTCAGGTCCGTCCCCGCCTCCAACGCCACGGCACCGGCCGCCACCGGGTCGCCGGCCAGCCGCACCAGGCGGTCGAGCGCCAGCCCGTCCGCCATCACCAGACCGGTGAATCCCCACTGTTCGCGCAGAACGCCGGTGAGCAGCTCCCGGTTTGCGGCGCACGGGATGCCGTCGAACTCGTTGTACGCGGCCATGACACCGGCCGCCCCGGCCCTGACTCCCGCCAGGGCGGCCTCCAGATGGATCTCGTGGAGTTCGCGGGCTCCCAGTTCGGTGGCCGCGCTGTTGCGGCCGCCGACCGTGGCGCCCTGCCCGGCGAAGTGCTTGAGGACGACGGCCGCCCGGTCCGGCCCGATGAACTCTCCGGGCGGCCCCTGGACACCACGCACCAGCGACTCCGTGAACCGCGCCGCGAGGTAGGGGTCCTCGCCGAAGCACTCCTCTGCGCGGCCCCAGCGTGGATCGCGCACCAGGTCGAGCGCGGACACCAGCGCGACGTGGCCGCCGCGTGACCGCAGCTGCGCGGCGGCGAGCGCGGCGGCCTCCTCGTACAGGTCCGGGTTCCAGGTGGCGCCGACCGCCAGGTTGACGGGCAGCAGCGTGCCGTCCAGCGCCTGGAGACCGTGCGGCATCTCCTCGACCAGCAGAACGGGGATCCCGAGCCGGGTGGTCTCCACGACGTGCCGCTGCACGGCGTCGGAGACACGCGCACCGTCGGCCGCACCGATGCCCGTGGCCGCGGTCACGCCCGACCAGGGGTCGGCACGCTGCAGCCCGTAGAGCGCGCCCATCCCGTCGAAGGCGGCCACCTCGGCGCGGAAGGCGTCGGTCAGGTGATGGCCCGAGGCGTTGCGCTCGTACGCGTCCCAGCCGTACATCCGCTGGTTGACCTGCCCCACCTTCTCCGTGAGGGTCATCCGATCCAGGAGGTCGCGCACCCGGACGGCTGTGGGTGCCTCGGGGTCGCGGAAGAGCGGCTGGGACATGGGTGGCTCACTTTCACGGGCGGTAGGGCAGGCGGCGCGTTCGGGGCGGCGGAGCCGGGCGGTCAGCGCACTTCGAGGACGCGCACTCCGTACGGGGCGATCACCACATCCACCACCGGGTCGCCGCCCGTCAGCTCGCGCAGTTCGCCGTCCGCCGTCGGGCGGACGGTCAGTTCCTCGGCGGACTGGCTCACCATCCAGACGAAGCGGGTGCCGTCCTCCCGGACCAGCGTGTCGGCGGCGACGTACGGCGAGCCGGCCGTCACCGGCCTTGCGGCCCCGGCGAGTTCGGCGAGCGCCGCGTACAGGCGGTGTGTCTGCTCCGGGTTGGCCCGCGCCGTCCGGGCGGCCATGTGCTCCAACGGGTAGGTGGCCAGGACCGTGCGGCCCTCGCCCGTCTCGTGGCACAGCAGGGCCGGGCGGCCGTGCCCGTCGGTGGCGACGACGCGCGCACCGGCCGGGACGACCGGCAGGTAGGCGCGGCTGTCCTCGTTCCCGGCTACGGGGAACGTCAGGGTCTCACCTGCGGCTATGGAGCCGAAGTCCTCCGTGAACGTCATCTCCAGCACGTCGTCCTCGATCGGCTCCGCGACACCGTAGGAGAGCTGGAGCTCCACGCCGAACAGTCCGTCCAGATCGTGGAACCACGGGCCACGTGTCGCCGGGTGTTCGCCCGAGCAGAACGACAGGTAGACCGTGGCGCCCTCGCGGGCCCGGCGCTCCAGCGCCCGACGGGTGCGGGTGGTCAGCTGCCGGGTCGAGGGGAGCAGGTACAGCGCGGCGTCGTCGGGCAGTCCGTCGGCCTCCCGGGCGAACGCCACGGGCAGGTCCGCGCCGCGCGCGGCCACGTATGCCTGGTGGAGGGAGGTGAAGATCAGCGGGCGGTCGGCGGGCCGGCTGTAGGGGTAGCCGCGTTCCAGGAAGGCGGGGACTACCAGGGCGGCGTCGGCGTCCGTGCGGCGGCACCGGGCGAAGTCGACCTGCTTCAGGATTTCGGCGAAGGCGGCCAGTTCCCGCAGCGGTTCCTTCGGCCGGCCGGTGTGGTCGGTGATGCCGAAGTGCATCTCGAAGGGGTGGTGGTCGTACGGGGAATGGTCCCACAGGTCGTCGTAGTCGGTGTTGTTCCAGGCGATCCAGCCGGTGGCCCCGCCGAGGAGCGAGTTGTGCAGGGTCTGCCGGTAGAACACGCCGGCGTTGGCCGCGGAGACCACGTCGGTCGACAGCCCGAACTCCTCCAGCACGACCGGCTGGCCGGTCACGGCGGCGAGTTCGCACTCGAACGCGGCGCGGTAGTGCTGGCGCGGCCGGTCCGTGTCGGAGCGGTAGACGTGCGGCCCGACGAAGTCCACGTACTCGGCGGTGTCCCGCAGTGAGAAGCCGTTGTCCCGGCCCGTGACCTCGATGCCCCAGGCACCGTCGCCCAGCGAGACGGGCTGGGTGCCGCCCGCCGCGCGCACCGCGTCGCACATGAACTGCGCCCAGGCGGTGACGACGTCGCTGGAGGGCGGGTCGACCTGGTAGATCCGGCCGTAGCCCGGCATCTCGTTGGTGATCAGCCAGCCGGTGACCGCGGGGTGGTCCTTGAAGCGGCGGGTCATCTGGGAGACGAACCATGCCTGTCGCCCGACGAGCCACACGTCCTCGTACAGGTCGCGGTTCCCCCGCCAGGCCGGGTCCCAGTTCTCGCCCGACATGTGGCCGACGATGAAGGTGGGGACCGTCCCCATTCCCGCCTCCGTGTGGGCGTCCAGGAAGTCGCGGAACCGCTCGCACAGCTCCTCGTCGATCCGGCCGGGCTCCGGGTGGAAGTCGGGCCAGTAGAAGAAGGACCGGGTCATGTTCAGTCCGTGGTCGCGCAGGACGGCCAGTTCCTCGCGGACGGTCTTCGGGTCGTAGTTCCGCCACATCAGCGGCCCGCCGGTGCGGGACCAGAAGTTGGCGCCGAGCCAGGGAAGAACGGCGGAGTCGTGGGTGAGCTGGGCGCTGTGGCGTCGCATGGTCGGGTCCTGACCTCTTCGATGTGCGGGGGTGGATCGGTGCGGCAGGTGAACGGCCGGAGCGGGCCGGGCCGGAGCCGCGGGACGGAGCGGGCCGCGAGAGGCGGGCCGCGGGCGATGGGCGGTGGGGAACTCATGGCTCAGAACCCGGCGGGAAGCGGGCCGGTCGATTCCCGGACGACCAGGCTCGGGCGTCCGTCGAGGACCGGCGGTGTCACGTCCTCGCCGCACCTGAGGAGCAGCGCGCGGGCGGCGGCCGCACCGACCCGCTGCACCTGCTGGTCCACGGTGGTCAGCCGGGGGTGCAGCCAGCGGCCGAGCGGGAGGTTGTCGTACCCCACCACCGACACGTCGTCCGGCACCCGGAGCCCGCGGCGCTGCGCCGTGCCGATGCCGCAGACCGCCATCGAGTCGTTGGGGAACACCAGCGCGGTGGGCCGGTCGGGCAGGGCGAGCAGTTCCTCGGTCACGGCGACGGCCGCCTGTTCGGTGAAGTCGGTGTGGCGTACGGCCACGGGGCTCAGCCCTGCCCCGGCGAGCGCGTCCTCGAAGGCTGCGCGGCGCAGTTGGGTGTGCACCAGTTCGGCCGGTCCCGCGACGTACGCGAGGCGTCGGTGGCCGAGTTCCAGCAGGTGGGCGACGGCCTCGCGGACCCCGGCGTCCTGCTGCCCGAGGCCGACGCCGGGCACCGGTGATTCGGAGTCGGGCGCGCCCAGCAGGACGGCGGGCAGTCCGAGGTCCCGCAGCAGGTGCGGGCGTGGGTCGTCGGCGCGTGCGTCGGTCAGTACGGCTCCGTCGATGCGCCCTTCGGCGACCAGCCGTTCGTACAGTGCGCTCTCCTGGGCGATGCCGGCGACCAGGTGGAGCAGCAGACCGTAGCCCCGGGGGGCAAGTTCGCCCTCCAGGCCGGTGATCAGTTCGCTGAAGTGCGGGTCGGCGCCGAGCACGTCCGTGGGGCGCCTGACGACGAGCGCGATCGTGCGCGTACGGGCCCGGCGCAGGGCCGACGCGGACGCGCTGGGCGACCAGCCCAGTTCGGCGGCCGCGTCCAGGACCCGGCGACGGGTGGCCTCGGAGATCCGTCCGGTGCCGTTGACGGCCTGGGAGACCGCGGCGGTGGAGACCCCGGCCGCGGCGGCCACCGCCTTGATCGTGGGCCGGGCGGTGGTCTGGGCCGGTGGCGTGCCCGCCGTGCCGTCCGATTCCTGTCCCTGAGTACGCCCCTCGAGACGTTCCTTCACATCTTCACCGCCCCGCTGACGAGTGCCTGTTGCATGCGCTTCTGGAGCACGGTGTACACCACCCAGGCAGGGACCAGTGTCAGGACCGTGCCCGCGGTCAGGATGCCGTAGTCGGTGCCGGTCAGGGACTTGAGGGTGGGCAGTGCCACCTGCACGGTGCGCTGTTCGGGGTCGGGGCCGATGATGACGAGGGAGTACAGGTACTCGTTCCAGAACGTCAGGAAGTTCAGCAGGAGGATCGTCGCGATCCCGGGCATGCACATCGGGGTGTAGATGTGCCGCAGGACGGCGAAGGTGGACGCACCGTCCATCCGCGCCGCCTCCTCCATCTCGCGCGGGATCGTCCGCATGAACTGGACGAGGATCACGACGGACAGCGGCATCGCCGTGGCCGGCAGGAAGAGGACCATGAAGGCGCGGGTGTGGAAGAGTCCGGTCGCCGCGGCGAGCAGGAACGTGGGGAAGAGCGCGGCGAACGTGGGGACCAGGAACCCCAGTGAGAACACCCGCTCCACGAAGGCGCCGAGGCGTCCCTCGGTACGGGCGATGGCGAAGGCCGCCGGAATGGCCAGGGCCAGGGTGAGCACCAGCGCGAGCGCGGTGACGAGCACCGAGTTGACGATGGCCGGCCCGAGGTCCGCGGAGGAGAAGGCCTCCCCGAAGTTGTGCGGGGAGAACGAGGTGGGCAGGGAGAACGGGCTCCCGAAGATCTGGTCGTTCGTCTTGAACGCCGAGACCAGCAGGTAGTACAGGGGCACCACCAGCAGCGCCGCGTACAGCCACGCCAGGATGTGGGCCGGCAGCCAGGACCTTCCGAACTTCATGGAACCGCTCCGATCAGTAGTTCTGGCGGAAGACGCGACGGATCGTCAGCAGCCCGGCGAGACCGACCAGGAACAGGACCACGCCGACGGTCTGGCTGTAGCCGAGGTCGGCCGCGATGAACGCCTTCTGGTAGACGAGGAAGGACAACGTTGTCGAGGAGCTTCCGGGGCCGCCCTGCGTGAGCAGCAGTACGTTCTGCGCGGAGCCGAACAGCGTCCACAGGAACTGGAGCATGGTCACGACGCCGACGAAGTCGCGGATGACGGGGAAGTGGATGCGCCACATGGCGCGCCAGTGACCGGCGCCGTCGAGCTGGGCGGCCTCGCCGATCTCGTCCGGCACACTGCCGAGCCGGGCGGCGAAGAGCACGGCGGTGAAGCCGATGCCGCTCCACACGTCGAGGACGATGAGGCAGTACAGGGCGGTGGACGGGGAGGCGAGCCAGGCGTCGGTGAGCGAGCCCAGACCGGCCTTGTCCAGTGCGCCGTTGAGCATTCCGTCCGGCGAGAGGACCGCGTAGAAGACCATCGCCTTGGCCGGGGTGGAGATGAGGCCGGGGATGAAGAGCAGGTAGCGCAGGGCGCGGTGGCCCGGCGGCTTCTGCGCGACGTAGTACCCGAGCATGTACGCGCACACGATCATCACGGGCAGGGCGACGACCAGTTGGGTGGCGGTGTTGCCCACCGAGTCCCAGAAGACCGGGTCGTCCAGGACCGTACGGACGTTGTCGAGGCCGGCGAAGGAGACCGGCTGGAGCATGCCCGGCCAGTGCAGTGCGGCGATGACGAAGATGGCGACCAGGGGGCCGACCATGAAGACGAGGTACCAGACCAGCGCCGGCACGGCGAGGACGACCCCGGCCTGCTTTCGGCGGCCGGGCCGGGCGGGAGGGGGCGAGGGCGGGGCCGGCCGGCGGACCGAGGCGCCGCCCGGGGCGGACGAGAGCAACGTCATGAAGGGACTCGCAGAGGGCTCGGGCGCGCGGTTCAGGCCGTGCGGTAGGCGGATTCGAGGGCGGAGCGCACGGCGGCCGCGCTCGTCCCCCGGGTGAAGGCGGTGCTGGTCGCCGTGATCAGCGGCTGGGTGGCCGTCGGGGGGACGTACAGGTCGGGCAGGAGGACCTGGCCGACCCCGTCGCCGAGTTGCTGGGCCTTGGCCACCAGGGGGAAGTCCTTGCTGACGGTGTCGGTGACGAGCGCCATGTCCCGGCCGCTCTCGGTGATGAAGCGTGAGACCGTCTCGGGGCGGTACATGAAGCGCAGGAACTTCTCGACCGAGGACAGCTTCTTGACGCCGTTGGGGCTGATCCAGAACCCGATGAGGGTGTGCGAGCGCAGGATGGTCGGCTTGCTGTGCGAGGCTCCGGGGGCCAGTGGCCAGCCACCGATCTCCGTGTGTCCGGCCGCCTTCGGTGAGACCTTCGCCAGCGCCGAGGACATCGCGGACTGGATGGCCGCCGCCTCGGTGTTGTACTGCGTGGTCATGATGTCCGAGGTCAGCCCCTGCGCCTTGTCGGCGAAGACGCCGGCGTCGCGCAGTTGGACGAAGTAGTCGATGCCCTCGCGCGCTCCCCTGCTGCCGCTGAAGTCGCCGCTCGTGTAGACCTTCCTCGCCTCGTCGGGCGTGAGGAAGGTCTGGATGATCTGGGCCAGCAGCTTCTGCCCGGTCCAGTCGTTGCCGCCGACGGTGACCGGGGCGATCCCCTTGGCGCGCAGTCTGCGCGCGGCCCCGATCAGCTGGTCACCGGTGGTGGGAACGGAGTCGACGCCGGCCCGCCCGAGCAGGGCGGTATTGAAGGCGACGGGCCAGTTGGTGGCGAAGTACGGGAAGGCACGGAGCCTGCCCTTGGCGTCGGTCCATTCCTCGAGGGCGGCGGGCAGCACGCGCTCGCGCAGCCCCCAGTCGTCGAGATAGCCCTTCACGTCGACGGTGGCCCCGACATCGGTCCAGGCCAGGGTCTTGTCGTAGAGGTTGACCATGACCACGTCCGGCTCCTTGCGGGCCAGACGGGAGGTCTCGTACACCTGGGGAAGGTCGTCCCCGTTGACGAGGTTCTTGATCCGGATGTCCGGATTCTCCTCGTGGAACGTCTTGACGACGGCCTTGTAGGTGGGCGAACCGGGCGCGGTGGTGCCGAGCTGGGTGTGCACGAGCAGGGTGCCGGGGTCGGAATCGGCCGAGGCGAGTGTGGAGCAGCCGGACAGAGCGGTAGCGGCGGCAAGGCCGGAGCCTGCTGCGAGGAAACCGCGCCGGCTCAGGGATGAGCGCACAGCGGGATGTCTCCAACCAGGACGTTAACCATGTGGTTAATCGATGTACCAGTGGGCTGCGAGAAACTTAGAGCCACTTACGGGAACGGTCAACCCCCGGTTGCACATGACGAAAATACGGACATATTGGCCGAGTTGGGGCCGCCTCGGGGCGGCCACCGGACTTCCCCGGGGCGGGCAACCGGACTCCTTTGGAGCGGGCACCGGACTCCCCCGGAAGACCCCACGCTCACCGGCGTTCCGACTCTCGGCCGTCCGGTTTCCTCGGCTGGCGGCATTGATCGCGGGCGGCTCATTCGGGACGTCGGCCAGGGCGTTGACAGAGACATCGGTTCTCCACCCACCTCCAGGTCGTCATCGATGCCGACACCCGCGTGGCCGTTGTCGTCGGACAGCCACTGCCGGGCAACCGGAACGACTGCTCGATGGCGACGCCGCACTCGAACCAGCCCACACGTGGATCAGCGTGGTACGGGGTGAGCTCGTAGCCCTTGTCGATCTACTGGGCTGCCGCATGGCCCTCAGTCAAGATCGACAACACGTGCGAAGAAGCGTGTGTCAAGCACCCTTCAGCACACGATCAAGTGCCGCCCGGCCTGCAGGTCCCCAGTGCGGCTTGCCACCGGGAAGGCCCCGGTCTCCGTTCTGCCCCATGAGCATCAGGAAGAGGCTCTTCATAGCGGCCAGCCCGCGGGCGCGCCGGATCGCCGCCTCGTCGGCATGCGCGTATGTGCCGAAGAACCGTGAAGCCGTGCCGGCGGGCAGCAGCACCCATGCGGCGGCGAGGTCCCACGCCGGATCGCCGGCGAACATGTCGCCGAAGTCGACGATGCCCGAAAGCGTTCCCTCCGAGACGACGACGTTCGCGGGATGGAGGTCGCCGTGTGCCCACACCGGCGGGCCCTCCCACGCGTGGGCCGCAACGGCGTCGTCCCAGACGGCCCGGACTTCGGCAGCGATGTCGTCGGGGGCAACGGCCCGGAAGAGGTTCTCGAAGCCGTCCGTGCAGTTCCCGGGATGGGCACCGCGGTCCGTAGCGATCGGCGCCTCGGCGGGCGCCTCCACATGGAGCGCCCGGAGGAAGCCCGCCAGCGTGTCGGCCGCGTGGTCGCCACGGCTGATCGAGCCGTGGTCCAGCGGCTCGCCGGGAACCCACGTCATCACGGTCCAGTGCTTGGAGAAGCGCTCGGACGGTTCGCCGAACCGCACGGGGAGCGGCACCGGGAGCGGCAGGCGCGGGGCCAGCACGGGGAGCCACCGCCGCTCCTTGAACTGGAACTCCGGGGTGGGGTCCATTCGCTGCATACGCACGGCCAGATCGTCCCCGAGGCGCCACATCTGGTTGCCCCAGCCGCCCGCCACCTCGCGGATGGCCAGCCCGGCGAGGTCTGGATGCTGCTCCTGCAGCAGGTCGCGGACCAGGTCTGCGGTGATCTCGGTGTCGGTCATACGAAGCCACAGTACTGACCGGCAGGCGGACATTTCTCGCTCTCCGGAACATGCCGATGTGATCCCTCTGCCCCCAACGTTCAGAGAAGTGACCAGGCCGGATTGATGGCCCCGGCCCCGGGCTGCCCGGGGTCTGCCGGGAGACGGTCCGACCGCGGTCAGGGAGACACCTGGTCGGGGCCGGGCGCGGCCGGGCCCACCGCCCGTACTCCGGTCCTCACGCCAGGGGCCTGCGCCCGCATCCGGACCGGACGCAGGCGCCGGTGCCGACGCCCGAAGCGGACCGTGCTACTGCCGCAGTCGCTCTCACAGCTGCAGAGGCGCAGGCTGGAGACAGCGGGACCAGGGCGGAACAGCACCTTGGCAGCTCTGACTTCCCACCCCGTATACCGAAAGGGGTGCGACACCATGCCTCAGTTCATGGACGTCCATCACGGGATGAAGGACATCACGGCCGACCAACTGATGCAGGCCCATCAGGCCGACCTCGCGATCGAGAAGGAAGAAGGTGTCCACTTCGAGAAGGCATGGGCGGATCCGGCATCCGGCACCGTGTACTGCCTCTCCGAAGCGCCTTCGGCCGAAGCGGTCCAGCGCATACATGGACGCGCCGGCCACCGGGCGGACGAGGTCCATCCTGTTCCCCTGGCAACCTGACGACACAGCTCGTCCACAGCGCTAGGGCGTGTTTCGAAAGTAGCGCCGTCCGCCCGGAGGGCGGGCCGGGCGGCGTCTGGTGCGTGCGATCGCAAGGCGCCGGGAAGTCCTCGTAGCGGAGCTACCAGGGCTTTTCGGCAACGCCGCGAGCAATGGGGTCTCCCCTGCTCGAGCGAAGCGGAGAGCTCGGGGAAGTGCCAGACGCCGCCCGGCAGGCGGGACTTTCGAAACACGCCCTAGATGCGCAGCGCTCCGGTGAACGGGCCGTGCCCCACACCCTCTTCCGTGACCGCCAGCCAGCCGTGGCCGCGCTTGGGTGTGTGCTCGCCGACCCCGGTCGGGTTGAGGGAAAGCCATAAAGCGGCACTGTCGACGGTGGACGCCTGTGTGGCGTTCGGCTCGTGGTCGTCATCGGGGTCGAAGTCCGAGTCCGCGCCGAGGGGCTCCTCCCAGTCCAGCGGCTCGCCCTGCCATTCCGGCTCCCCGTAGCGCCAGTACCTGCGACGCACCTCCCCGTCGACGGCGAGGGCCCAGACCATGGAGTCGCTGTGGTCGTCCTGGAAGAAGAACTGCGCCTGACCACACGCGGCGCTGATCCTTCCCGAGCAGGCCGTCGACGTCCCAGTGCATAACCGGCCGCCTGCCGGTCACCAGGCAAGGCGTGGAACGGCCGGGACGCGGCGAAGACCGTCACCTCCGAAGGCGACCTGGCCACCGGCATCGAGCACATGGCCCCTCACGTCGCCGGACGCGGCGTGCTCCTGGACGTCGGCCGCACGATCGGTGAGGACGGTGAGCTGCCCGAGGGCTTCGCGATCACCGAGGACCACCTGACGGCAACCGCCCAGGCGCAGGGCGTGGCTGTCGGCCGCGGCGACATCGTCCTCGTGCGCACCGGACAGCTCGCCCGCGCCCGGCGTGACGGCTGGGGCGACTACGCCGGCGGCCCGGCCCCCGGGCTGTCGTTCACCACCGCCGGCTGGCTTCACGGCAGCGAGATCGCCGCCATCGCCACCGACACCTGGGGCTTCGAGGTCCGCCCCAACGAGTTCGACGTGGCTTTCCAGCCGCTGCACCAGGTCGCCATCCCCAACATCGGCCTGCTGATCGGCGAGATGTGGGACCTGGAGGAGCTGGCCGAGGACTGCGCGGCCGACGGCGCATACAAGTTCCTGCTCACCGCCGCACGCCTCCCCATCACCGGCGCGGTCGGATCCCCCGTCAACCCGATCGCCGTCAAGTAGACATAGGAACAAGGGAGCTCCACCATGAACGAAGCCCACAACGAGGCCCGAACGGTCCTGGTGATCGGTGGCGGCGCGGCCGGGAACGCCGCGACGCTCCTTCTGCGTCGCGCCGGAATCGACGTACACCTGATCGAGGCCAAGGACGACTGGAACGCCACCGCCGGCTCCGGCATCACCCTCCAGGGCAACGCCCTGCGCGTGCTGCGCGAGCTGGGTGTGTGGGAGCAGGTCGAGGCGTCCGGCTACGGCTTCGGATCGGTCGGCATCACCGCCCCCGACGGCACCGTGCTGCATGTACAGGACGACATCCGCAGCGGCGGCGACGACCTTCCCGCCACCGTCAGCATGCAGCGGCCCCAGCTCCAGGCATCCTGATCGACGCGGTGCGCGCCAGTGGCGCATCCGTCCGCCTGGGCGTCACCGCCGAGATCCTGGACCAGGACGCCGACGGGGTCCGCGCCCGCTTCAGCGACGGCTCCGAGGGCCGCTACGACGTGGTGATCGCCGCCGACGGCCTCGGCTCCACCACCCGTGCGGCCATCGGCATCACGGCGAAGCCCGAACCGACCGGCATGGCCATCTGGCGCGTCGCCGCCCCGCGCCCGGCCGGCGTGACACGCACCGACCTCGCCTACGGCGGACCGGCCTACATCGCCGGCTACTGCCCCACCAGCGACAGCACCCTGTACGCCTACGTCGTCGAGGCCAACCGCGACCGCGCCTCGATCCCGCCGGAGTCGTACGCCGACGAAATGCGCCGCCTGGCCTCCTCCTACGGCGGCTTCTGGCCGGAGATCACGGAGCACATCACCGACCCGGCCCAGGTCAACTACACCTGGTTCGACCGGATGCTGGACGAGGGCTCCTGGCACCGCGGACGCGTCGTGCTCATCGGCGACGCGGCACACTGCTGCCCGCCCACCCTCGCCCAGGGCGCCGCACTGTCCCTGGAGGACGCCTGGGTCCTCGCACAGCTGCTGACCGGGGCGGACACCTGGGACGGCGCACTGTTCCAGGAGTACTACGAACGTCGGATCACCCGGGTACGCCCGGTGGTCGAGGCGTCCGTCGAGATCGGGCAGTGGCAGCTGGACGGGGTACGCGACGCCGACGTACCCGGCCTGATGGGCCGCACCATGACGATGCTCCGGGAGCTGCCGTGACCTCGCCGACCGTGGACGTGCACGCCCACGTCCTGCTCCCCGAGATCGAGGCCCTCGTGTCCGGCCTGCCCGGCCTGGCCGAGGCCGGGGAGCTCGACGCCCGCAGGAACGGCCCCGCGGCGCTCGCCGTCAGCGGGCCCATGGTGCGCGACCGGATCCCGAGGCTGACCGACACCCCCGTACGCCTGGCCGCCATGGACGCCCAGGGCGTGGAAGTCCAGCTCGTCAGCCCCTCCCCGTCGCACTACCACTACTGGGCCGACGAGGAGACGGCCGAGAAGGTGTACCGGACCGCCAACGAGGCGACGGCCGCACACTGCTCGGCCGCCGCCGACAGGCTGTTCGGTCTCGGGCTCGTACCTCTCCAGCATCCGGGCCAGACGGTGCGCGCCCTCGAACACGCCCTGGAACAGGGGCTGCTCGGCGTTGAGATCTCCAGCCATACTCCAGGCCGGGAACTGTCCGACCCCGCGTACGAGCCGTTCTGGTCCCGGGCCCATGAGACGGGCGCCATCGGTGACACCGTCAGCCTGACCGTCGAGGGCATCGGCACGCTCACCAACACCGTGGTCCCCGGTGCAGAACCCCTTCCCCTGCCGGCCGGCCGTCGCCGCAACCGGGAGCGGCCGTGACCGACCAACCCTCCATGAGACTGCTCGGCAAGGTCATCGTCGTCACCGGCGCAGCCCGCGGCCAGGGCGCCGCCGAGGCCGCCGCCCTCGCCCGCGAGGGCGCCCACGTCATCGCCACAGATGTCGAACCATATGATCCGCCGCCTGACCGACCAGCACTAGTGAGCCAGGTGCGCGACGAGGAAGACCTCAGACGAACCCTGCTGAGCCTCACCGACGAAGGTGCCGAACTGCTCGACTCCCTGATCGCTCCAGCAGAACGAATCAACGAACTCCTCCTCAGATCACTACCCGCGGGTGAACGGGCCATGGCCGTCGACATCCTCAGCAGACTCGCCTCGCTGGACGAGGAGTCGCTCCGCGACAAAGCATGAGACCTGGATCGGTGCGGAACCTCCGGACAACCCCCTCGATCTGTTCGCGTCGTCGCTGCGACAAGGGTCCGTACCACCCGAACGACAGGAACGGCTCTATCGGTGCCCACTCACCGTCGCTCGGCTCACGTCGCGTCACCGCAGAGTTCTACCGGATCAGCACGGCCCTCGGGCCTGAAACAGACCGCATTGATCACGACTCCGGACAGGCCCTGGCCCCGTGAGGCGTCTACCGCCTCACCAGCACCAGCGCACTAGCCGACGAACCGGCCGTAGCCGGGTGGCCGGTTGGGGTGTCACCCGCCATCCTCCCGAAGCGCGGCGACGGCCAGTGCGGTGGCAGCGCCGATGGCGCTGCTGATCGCGACATCGTCCGAGCCTGGTGGGGATCGGGTGAAGACGGCGGCGGCATATCGACGGCCGTCGGGATGGGAGATCACACCGATCTCGTTGCGGACCACACCGACCAGGCTCCCGCTCTTGACCGCGACCCGCACCGGCAGCCGGAAGCCGCTCGCGATCCGGTGCCTGGTCAACTGCTTGGCCATCACCGTGCGCACCCGTTCGCATGCGGCCGCCGGGCCCGCCTGGTCGGTCCAGATCAACCGCAGCAGATTTGCCATGTCGCGCGGGGTGGTGCGGGTCCCCTGCAATGGGTCCAGGGCGCGGGAGGCAAGCAGTTGCTCGTCGGCCCGCGCCAGCGCGTCTGCGGACGCGCCGGCAGCCCAGGTAACCGAGTCGTTCCAGCCGGTGCAGCCGATGTCCTGACCGATGGAGTCGAGCATGGTTCGAAGGTCGGACACGAGCACAGTGCGAGTCAGCCCGAGCCGTGCCGCCGTCGCATTGACCGCGTCGACGCCGACTCGTCGCAGCAGTGCGTCGGTGGTGTGGTTGTCGCTGACAGTAAGGGCCATGACAACCATGTCCCGCCAAGAGAGCACAGCATCGTCCTCGAACAGCGAGACCCCAACAGGGCCAGGTGTCCGGTCGGCGGCGCGCAACGCCACGCGCTCACGCGGGTCCAACCGGCCATCGGCGAACCAGCTCTCCACCTCAAGGGCGATCTGCACCTTGACCACCGAAGCCGGAACCACCGGCTCGCCGGCACGCAGGCAGAACGTGGTGCCGTCGGCGAGTGACTGGACACACAACGCGCCCTCGCAGCCAGCCCGCCCGAAGACCTCTTCGATGCCGTCCGTCATGGCATCGATTCTGTCAGCACCGCTTCTGCTCACGCCCTCCAGGTCACGGCGACTCAATGAGTGGAGCGTGCGGCCACAGACTTCGGTGGTCTTCGTGAGGGCGGCCGGCCGGCTGAGGTTCTGTGGTGCGTGCAGCCACGTCGTGGGGTCGGTCGTACGGCCCTCCAGGTGCTCGTCGGGCATCGCGGCCTGTTGATGAGCATCGCTCGCTCGTCCCCGCTCGACTCGCGCGGTGGATCGCCGTCGGTTCCGGCAATCTCCCAGCGGTCCGCCCGGTCGAAGTCGGCGGTGTACGTGAGCTGGTACGAGGTCGGGGCCCGGCAGCCTTCCGGGGAACGGTGGGCCAGCGGGAGTGCCGGTACAGGGCCGCATCGGCGATGTACGTCCAAGCCGCGCGGTGGCTGCTGAGGCTTCCTGGCAGTGATCGTGCAGCGGTCCAACTGGGAGGGTTCCGCGGAAAGCGCACACCCCGGTGCCTCACACGCCGCCGGAACTCCGTTCGACGCGAGTCAGTACGATGGCGAAGTGGCCGGGCCGAGGCGGGCAGTTGGTGGCAGGTACCCCCGTAGCCCGGCATGTCGCACCGGGCGGAGCAGTGCTCATGCCCTGTGGACCGGCCTCGGGCTGGACGCGCAGGTCGTGCCTCCCCTCGTGATCGACTTCTGGTCATCGAGGAGGCCGACGTTGCACTGCCGCGACCCCCAGGGCCGTTTGTCCGGCCGTTCTGGTTGGGGGCGTGGGGGGTTACTCGGCCGGTTTCTCGCGCCTCTCGATCTTTGTAGCGACTGATCGGCGTTGCAGCCCGTTGGCGATGAACTCCATCTCGACCAGTGTGCCAACCAGGCCGGTCTCCTGGAGCGTGCTGGCCATCACCCGTGCCTGGCCCAGGGGCAGGCTGAATAGCTCGCGCAGGGCTCGCAGGACGGGGACGAGGCTCGACCTGTCGCCCGCGAGGCGAAGTCGTGCTGGCCCGTGCTCTTCCAGTAGGGCATTCCTGATTTTCGCAGGAGTCTCTCCGACCGTGTCCTGCTCGCACCACCCGTTGGGGCAGGCAGTGCATGCGCCTTCGGTCCCCCACCACAACTGCCCTTGGTCGATGTACTGGCCAACGTCGAGTTTCAGCACGCCACCGCAGTCGTCGCACCGCGCCGTAACCTTTACTCCTTGAGTGATCACCGGGCTCCTCACCGTCGGGTATCAACAGCGAATACGGTCCCGGTCCTGGCCGCCGCACGCGCCCCCGTCGGACACGGCTTCGTCCACCGGAAGAACTGGAGGGGCGCCAAGAAGCTCCGCACCGACCCCACCCGCGCCACCCACCTGCTGCGGACCCTGCTCGTTCTGGCGAACCTCGAAGCCGCCGCATCCGACCATTGAGTTACGCCCCAGGCTGCCGCCCACGACCAGCACGAGCACCCAGCAGTTGAATCACACACTCTCGCGTGGTCCGACGTCAGGCGGCCCGAGTCCGGTCCCGCATTTCGGCGAATGCCGGGAACCGTGCCCGCTTTGCCGGGCAGCTACGGTGTCAGGCCGTCCGGATCCGGTCCCGTACCTCCGGCCGCACCTGGAACCCGGCCGCCTTGTACGTGGCGATCCCACCGGCGTTGGAACTCGGCGTGCAAACGCGCACGCTCGACGAGCCCATCCCCCGCAGCGCGGCCGCCCCGGCCACGGTGATCGCCCGGCCGAAGCCGCGACCACGGTGGTCCTCGTGTACGCCCATCGGCTCGACCAGTCCCGGCCTCCCCGGCCCGGCCGACCACACCGTCACCACCGCCGCCACGTTGCCCTGGTCGTCATAGGCGCCCAGGCAGCGGGCGTCAGCGTAGAACGGTCCCGCCGACATCGCGTGCCAGTACTCGCGCGTAGGCCTCGAGGTGTTGAAAGCCGACCGCAGGACGTCGGCGAAATCCTGCGCCTGCTCCGGGCCGATCGCCCTGATCCGCACACCAGGGTCCTCCACCCGCTCCGCGAGACCACGGAAGAGCGGCGTCCACGGCTCGTCGACGCCCCAGCCCTCCTTGGTCAACAGGTCGTGAAACAGCAGACCCAGCGGCGCCTCGATCGACACCGCTCCTTCCGGCAGCACGCCGCGCTCAGACAGCGAGAAGTCCTCGACGAGCCGCCGCGCCAATTCCTCATCCTGGAAAGCGTCCGGGGCGACCGTCATCCGCATCACCATCGGCGAGTCCAGCATCCCGACCGCAAGAATCCTCCCGTCCCGCCTCCAGGTCCGGACCACCGCGGCCGTCTCGGCCCTTCCGAACCGGTAGTTCCAGCCAATGTCCCCCGCATGCAGTTGCATCGGCGCTTCGTCGGACTGCCATTCCCCCAGCGCGGCCATGGCCTCGCGCACCCCGTCGACCGCCGGCGTTCCCAGCACAATCGTCATAGCCGGGATCAGACACCCCAGCCCGAGGGTCCGCAACCGATTAACCAACCCAGCAGTACTCCCGCGGCGGCCCGCCTGAGACCTTCGCCCCGCGCAGAGAGGGGAACGCAACACGTCCCCGTGATCTCCCGTTCGACGAACGTGGTCGTCCGACGATCACGACAGGATCACTGCCCGAAGCGGAGTTGCGTCCGCAGTCATGGCAGAGGTCGCAGCGGGACTGGAACGGATCATCATTCATGCGTGAAAGCTACGAGGTGAGCGTACGAGTCGGGCAGCCCGACCTCGTGACCACCCGTCAAGCGAACGGCATCGTCGGTCCGAGACCGTCGGCTGGAGCAAACAAGCAGTCATGACTGCGATCGAGGGGGCCTTGCGACCACGGGAAGGGGGAGGGTGAGGTCGCCGCGCGGATGAATCGTTTCGCGGGGTTCACGGCCGTCGGCACCCCGGCCGTCGGCCGTCGGTCCGGGCCGGGGTTGTGGCCCGCTATCGAGGTGTTTGCCGCTCTGGGGCGCCGAGGCGAGTTGTCGCCGGCGCGTGCCTCTGTCCGTGGCTGCGGGTGATGGGTGCACGGGTGTGGTGTCGCGGTCAACCCACAGGTCTTGCCCGCCCTGCTTGCGGGCGGAGAGGGGGCCAGGTAGCAGAAGGCCTCAGACTGCGACGGAGAGCAGGTCCACCACGAAGACGAGTGTCGAGCCCGCCGGGATCAATGGCGAGGGTGACTGGTTGCCGTAGCCGAGCCGCGGGGGAACGATGATCTCGCGCCGGCCGCCGACCTTCATCCCTCTGACCCCGCGGTCCCAGCCCTTGATGACCTTGCCGCCGCCCACGGCGAACTTGAACGTCCGGCCCCGGTCCCAGGACGTGTCGAATTCCTTTCCCGACTCGAAGGCGACCCCGACGTAGTGAACCTGGACAACCCTGCCCGGCTTCGCCTCAAGCCCGTTCCCTACGACGAGGTCGCGGGTTGTCAGCTCGGTGGGAGCCTCGCCCTCCGGAAGATCGATCTCGGGCTTCGTCAGTTCACTCATCGCAGCCTCATTCGCTCGCCGCCGGAAGCTCGTATACAGACCGGCCAGGCCGCATGGTCACTCCATGCAGTAGATCATCATGCTGCCATGAACGCTGATCTCCTGGAGTGCGTCAAGGGCCGACGGCACACAGTGCTCAGCGCGACTCGGCGTGCTACGTCGTCGGTAGGCTGCACCCGTACTCGATGCTGGCGAGCTCATGCTCCCCGCGCCCGCGGGTACGGCCCCTGGACGTCGCCTGGTGGCGCGTGGTCCGCTGAGGCTCTTCAGGCCTGTGCTGATAACGGTCGGTACCCACGGGGTGGCCCCGCAGAGAGCAGCGGACGCCCCCATCGGCCAGTTGCGAGGCGATCCCGACCGCCGGACGCCAGGGCGCCAGGTGCGATGAGTCCTTCAGCAGGTCGTCGTTCTTCACATGGAGTGCGGTGGCGAGGAAGTCCAACTCTGTCTTCATGCACTGACGTTGGGCTCCCTCCTTCCAACCCTGTGGGCGATTGTCCGTAACGGATCAGCATGTGGAGATCGATGGCTCCCGCGGACTCAGGCGCCCACAGTCCCATCGACACCTTCACGCAGAAAGTCCGCGTGCCCGTTGTGGCGGCCGTACTCCAGAAGCACGTGCACCATCACCATCCGCAGCGACACCTCCTCGCCCCAGCGTGGCTGATACCCGGCGTGGTCCAGGGACTCAGCCTCCCGCTCGATACGGCGCGAGTTCTCCACCTCGGCATCCCAGGCCACGAACGCCTCGTCCCTGGTCGACGCACTCGCGTCGTACGCTGCCTGAAAGTCGATCTTGTCGGACCAGACCATGGGCGCATCGTTGTCCTCAAACGCTCGACGGAACCAAGCACGCTCCACCTCCGCCATGTGCCGCACCAGACCGAGCAGCGACAGCGTGGACGGCGGCATCGACTGCTGCCGCAGCTCCTCGTCGGTGAGCCCGTCACACTTCATGGCGAGCGTTGCGCGGTGGTAGTCGAGGAAAGCCCGCAGCATGTCGCGTTCGCTGCCAAAACTGGGCGGTCCTATGCGATTGTCGCTGGTCATTGATCGTGCTCCTCATCCGTGCCTGCATTGAGGGCCAGTATCCAATCCCGTCGACTGTCCCCATACGAGGGCCGTCAACAGAATCTGACTGATCCCACACAGGTCGCCGAACACAGGAATGGGGCAGGCTCGCTGGAGCCCGCAGCCGCAACCGCCCCTGGGAATCGACCATCTAGCACTTCGAGCCTTCATCGATCGGCTGCCTGCTGAGAACGCTGAAGGTCTCGGTCAGCGTCTTGCATGTGTCCCGGTCCCCGGCGACGCGGTGATCCCACCCAGCACCCGGCGAAGTGCCGCTCGTTCCCCTGTCCTTGCTCTTCGCCGATAATCGATGGCCATGAGTCATCCGTCACCGACACGACGAGCGCACCGACTGCCTCGACCGCTCCTAGATCCGGCGGCGGCCGTGGCGGCGTGATGCGCGCGGCTGTCGAGTGCCTTGGGATGGCGCGCGGCACCTGCCTGACGGTCGCCGCGGCGGTTGAGGGCGACCGTGCTGCCGGCGTCCCGAGGAAGCGTTCGAGGGTACTGCCTCCGGGTCAGCCGCTGACCGTGAGCTGGATGTTGCCGATCCGCCCCATCCTGTCGAAGGAGACAACGACGGCGTTCCCGGTCGGCAGATCGGCGATCAGCCTGTCGCCTTCCACGCGCTGCGGCACCCCGTGGTGCTCGAAATACCCCGTAACGGCCTGTCGCGGCGAACGCCCGATGAGTGAGACCCCGGCCATGAGCACGCGCGGCAGGGCGACCGGATCGAGCTCGGCGCTCGGCACCTTCGGGTCGTCGGGCAGAAAGTACACCTGGGTGCCGGGCCCGGCGGACTGCCCGATGTACCCGGGAGCGTTGGCTACCCCCATCCCCGCGAAGGCCAGCATCTCGGCGGCCCGCCGAGGATCGTCGAACCCGGACAGATCGAGTTCCTCAGTGGTGAACTCATGAATCCCGTGCGCTTGCCCGTACCGTGCCACGGCAGCGGACATCGCCACGACCTCACTCCCGCCGAGTCCCGGATTTACCCAACCCCACAGCCAGGACCCACGCTCCATGTCGTACGTCCCAAGGACACCGACCCGTAGGTGCACCTCCCCTTGCTGGTACGAACATGTCGGCAGGTCCGCGCTCCACGGCGCCTCGGGAAGGAAGTCCATGAGCGCCTCGAGCTGAGCGGCGCCCCAGACGGAGTGCCGTTCCGCCTCGAGCAGGAACTGGTCGCTGAATCCGTTTGTCATGATCACGAGCGTAAGGGGCGAGACCCGACGACGGGTAGCTCGGGCTCCGTCCCGGTGGGCGTTGCCGACTGCCGGGCTGGGGGGCCGTCACGCTGCTGTCCGGGGCCATGGTGCGGAGCAGCCGGTCTCCGGCGAGCTCGGCCTCGGCCGGCCTGTGTCCGACCGTCCAGGCGCTCGCTACAGGGGCCCACCTGTGTTTGAGCTCCCATGCGAAATGGAGCGGGGTCAGTTCTGAGCGGTGGGCCGGACGACGATCTCGTTCACGTCGACGGTCGCAGGCTGTTCGATTGCGAACGCGATGGCTTGGGCGATCGCGGCGGGCGGGATCGCGATCCGGTCGCGCATCTCCGTGATCTGCGTTCGGACCTGCGGATTCGTTGATGCCTCAGCGAAATCGGTCCCGACTGCGCCGGGCGAGACCGTGGTCACGCGCAGGGAGCCGCCGGCTTCCTGGCGCAAGCCTTCACAGATGGCGCGGACGGCGAACTTCGTTCCGGCGTAGACCGCCATGGTCGGCGCGATGCGGAATGCCGCCGTGGAGGCGATGGTGATGAATTGGCCTGTGCCCTGGGCGCGGAAGACCGGCAGCGCGGCGCCGATTCCATGCAGCACGCCCTTGACGTTGACGTCGACCATCTGGTCCCACTCGTCGACCCGCAGATCGTCCAGAGGCGAGATCGTTCCGGCCCCGGCGTTGCTGACCAGCACGTCGAGCCTGCCGAATCGCTCGCCGGCCAAGGCAATCAGGTGGTGCAGGTCGTCACGCCGGGTCACGTCCGTACGGGTCTGCACGGCCGCGCCACCCGCCTTCTCGATCCGTTCCACCAGTTCCGCGAGGCGGTCGGAGCGGCGCGCACCCAGGACCAGCCTCGCGCCTCGCTCGGCAAGCAGCAATGCGGTCGCCTCGCCGATGCCGCTGCTGGCTCCCGTGATCGCCACGACCTTGCCTTCGATTCCCGACATGATGTCTTCCTCTTCCTTCTCAGTACCGGTTCCCGCTGATCGCCCGGACCGCGTCTGCCCGGCGGGTCGCCCGGCGGAGGCCCGGCCTCTTACGGGCCATCGGCGAGGGCTTCGCACCCCTGCTCGGACTCCAGTCTGCGATGGCTTTAGCCTGGTATCCAGAGCGTGCTTATTCTGGAACCAGAGGTGCCATCCACCATGCAGCAGCAGCCGGACCAGCGTCGTGAGCTGGGGGCTTTCCTCCGCAGTCGCCGAGCGCGGATCACCCCTGACCAGGTCGGGCTGCCGCACACCGGCCGACGCCGGACGCCGGGCCTGCGCCGAGAGGAAGTCGCGCTGCTCGCCGGGATGAGCGCAACCTGGTACACGTACCTTGAGCAGGGCCGGGACGTCCGCGCCTCGGAACAGGTGCTCGACGCCCTCGCCTCGGCTCTGCGGCTCGACCGGCCCGAGCGCGCTCACCTCTTCCGGCTCGCCGGTCACACGCCTGAGGCCGAAGCCGGAGAACCCGAGGCGCTCGCGGCCGAGGTGGCAGCCGTCCCACTGCTGCTCCAGCCACACCCGGCGTACATCATCGGCGGCAACTACGACGTGCTCAGCTACAACCAGGCGGCCGACGAGTTGTTCCCGCGTCTCACGGCGGCAGCGGATCGGCCGGCGAACTTCGCCCGCTGGGTGTTCCTCGAACCTGTGGCCCGGGACGTTCTGGTCGACTGGGAGCTTGAAGCGCGCGGCCTGCTCGCCCGGTTGCGGACGCTGGCCGGACGCCACCCGGCCGACGTCCGATTCACCAGGCACATCGACGAGTTGAGCGCGGGCAGTCCAGAAGTGCGTGCCTGGTGGCCGCAGTACGACGTGCAGGTCCGGCGCGGCGGACGGAAGCGGCTACGGCTCCCGGGACGCGGGGCGGTCGATTTCGCCTACACCGCGTTCCACGTGGCCGAGCAGCCGGAGCAGACGCTGGTGATCTATTCCGAGGACCGGAAGTCGACCGACTGAGCACCAGGCGTCCTCGCGGCGTCGGCACCGGAAGACCACCTGCTTTGAGGAGCACGGCGTGCGCGTGCTCCATTCCTGGCACCGCAGGCCGCCACGGCAGGCGGTGGACCCGGAGTCCCAGCCTGCTCCACCGCGGTCATTCGTGATTGCCTCGTCCTGGACGCCGGACGGCACCGCGACCGGTCGACGCGGAAACCTGCGCCCGATCGCCCCGCCCTCGGCACATGACTGATGCGGCGTAGCAGCGGCGTGGAGCGGATCACCGGCCCAGGCGCTCCCACCCAACCCCGCCCCGATCACGCCGACCGGTACCGCCGGGCCCTGGCCCGTGGCATCCCGGAGGCCGAGGACGGCCGGCGGTATGGAGACGGCCTCGCCGCCGCCTGCGTGTCCTGGATGCCGGTCCGGCTCCAGAGGTTCACCCTGCTCGACACTCGCTCGCCGGGTGACCACAGCCGACTTCAGCTCATCGCAACGCTGGAAGCGGTCGCCCGTACAGCCCAGATCTACAGGACCCTGCCCCACCTCACCTCCTGGATCCGCCGTATCGCCGCTGTGTTGCGCCATCGCTGGCCCGACGCGGACCAGGACTTCGCCGACTCGGCAAGGCTCCCGCCCTACCGGGCCCGGCGCTGAACCCTGGCGCGTTCCCCTCACAGCTCGCCCGCGGCCGGGGAACGGAATCGAGCAACCAGGACCGGTCTCTGCCCAGCCACCGACCGCTGGGACAGTCTCCGGATGGATTCTGCGACCCGCCGAAAACCTCGCAGAGAGCGAACAGATGCGGCTCAAGGCCGTGCCGGCCCATTGCCCGGAGCTGAACGCGACGGGGCCGGCCCGACCCACGTGGAATCCGCAGCGGCCGTGGAAGTGTTCTATGCCGATGCCCCGGCCGAGCGGGCGACCTGGGCAGCGTCTTCTTTGCTACGACCCCGGCAACCGGGATGCGGCCGGGGCGTACTGCCTGGCCTCCACCCTCGTCATGAAGAACGTCCAGGACAGGCCACTGCCCGGGTAGCCCGACCCCGAGGATCGTTGCGATCCGTGGGCCCGGCCTCGTCGCGATCGCCCTGACCCAGGCCCCACCGGAGGTGCGCTTCGACCGGATCCCCGCTTAGACCGTTTTGCCCAAATCCGCCGCCAGAAAGCAACAGAATCTGACGTCATCATTGTGTCGGTTGTGTTCCCTTTCTAGGGTGGGCGCGTCTCAACAGGTGTCACTCGCCACACCAGTTGCACATCCTGGCGCACTAGGAAGGCCCCTGCCATGGCCCACCCGAACTCGTCCCCCCACTCGCACGCTCATCGCGGCTACGTGAGCCGCCGCCGTCTCCTCGAGGCGAGCGCCGCCGTGCTCGGCGGCCTCGTCCTGTCCGGCGCCCCACAGGTATCCCGCGCCTTCGGCGCCGACGGCGCCGTCCCGGCCGGCGGCGACGAGTGGAACGGGCACATCGATCTCTTCCGGCTCGGCACCGAGCCGCCGCACACGACTCTGATGCCGTACGGGAACCTCAAGCAGGCTCTCGCCGCCGACCGCACCACGTCCCCATGGCGTCAGAGCCTCGACGGGACATGGAAGTTCGCGTACGTGGACCGGCCCGCTGACAAGAAGGCGGACTTCTACCGCACCAACCTCGACGACTCCGGCTGGGAGAACACCCCGGTCCCCTCCGCCTGGCAGCTGCACGGCCACGACTACCCGATCTACGTCAACATCACCTACCCGTGGTGGGGGCCCAACGGCCTCGGGGAGGACGCCCAGCCGCCGGCCGCACCGACCCTGTACAACCCCGTCGGCCAGTACCGGCGCACCTTCACCGTGCCGAAGGGCTGGGCGGACCGGCGCACGTTCCTGCACTTCGAGGGTGTCAAGGCCGCCCACTACGTATGGATCAACGGCCACTTGGCCGGCTACCACGAGGACTCGTACACTCCGGCCGAGTACGACATCACCCCGTTCCTGAAGGACGGCACCAACCAGATCGCCGTCGAGGTCTACCGCTACTCCGACGGCGACTGGCTCCAGGACCAGGACATGATCCGGCTGAGCGGCATCTTCCGGTCGGTGTACCTGTACGCGACGCCCGGCGTTCACGTGCGGGACTTCAAGCTCGAAACCCCGCTCGGCGACGGATTCACCACTGCCGAACTGTCGGTCACCGCGCAGGTACGTGACTACGCGGGCGACACCGACGGAGCGGCCTACACGGTCGAGACCCAGCTGTACGACGCCGACGGGCACGCGGTGTGGGCGCGACCACTGGCTCAACACGCTTCACCTGCGGGCGGTGAGGTGACCGTCAAGGGCGCCAGGTCCGTTCCCTCTCCGCGCCTGTGGTCCGCCGAGGACCCGTATCTGTACACCGCCGTCCTCCAGCTCCGCGACCCCTCGGGCAAGGTCGTGGAGGTGCTCTCGCACCGGGTCGGTCTGCGCGAGTTCGCGCTCAAGGACGGGCTGATGCGGATCAACGGGCAGCCGGTCACCTTCCGCGGCACCAACCGTCACGAGATGCACCCGGAACGTGGATCGGCTCTCAGCCGCGCCGACCTGGTCGACGACATCACACTCATCAAGCGGCTGAACATCAACTCGGTCCGCACCTCGCACTACCCCAACAACCCGCTCTGGCTCGAACTCGCCGACGAGTACGGTCTCTATCTCGTCGGCGAGACCAATCTGGAGACGCACGGCATCCGCGACCAGTACCCGACCGACCGCGCCGACTGGACGGAGGCGTGCGTGGACCGTGCCCAGAACATGGTCCACCGCGACAAGAACCACGCCGCAGTCGTCATCTGGTCGCTGGGCAACGAGGCCGGCTCCGGTTCTTCCTTCCGCGCCATGCACGACTGGATCCGCTCCTACGATCCGACCCGCGTCATCCAGTACGAGGGCGACGACGGCCCCGCCACCAGCGACATCCGGTCCAGGATGTACGAGTCGCCGAGCCGGGTGGAGGCGCGCGCGAAAGACACCTCCGACACCCGGCCCTACGTGATGATCGAGTACGCCCACTCGATGGGGAACTCGACCGGCAACTTCAAGGAGTACTGGGACGTCATCCGCCGCTACGACGTCCTGCAGGGCGGCTGGATCTGGGACTTCGTCGACCAGGCGCTCACCTGGCCGGTACCGACGCGCAAGCTGCTCACCGAGACCGGACCCGTCGGCCTGACGGGCGAGGTCATCAACCCGTCGGGGTCGTTCAGCCACGAGCACGGCGTGAGCGGCGCGACCGTCTTCGCGCGTGACGACCGGCTCGACCTGACCGGGTCGCTCACCCTCGAGGCCTGGCTGACCCCGCACGTCCGCGGCTTCCACCAGCCGATCCTGGCGAAGGGCGACACGCACTACGCACTGAAGCAGGCCGACAAGGGCCTGGAGTTCTACATCTACGCGAACGGGCAGTGGATCGCAGCCTCCTGGGCGACCCCGGACGAGGGCTGGACCGGCGAGGAACATCACGTCGCAGGAGTCTTCGACGCGGACGCGGGAACGCTGACCCTGTACGTCGACGGCGAGGCCAAGGCCACGAAGAGCACCGTCCAGAGGCCCAGCAGCAGCACCGCGCCGCTGTCACTCGCTGGAGAGGTCGAGAACCCGACTCGGGAGTTCAGCGGCACCATCCGTCAGGCCCGGGTGTACGCGCGCGCTCTGAAGTCCGCCGAACTCGCCGACGAGGGGCGCAGCCCGGGCGACGACGGCGTGCGCTTCTGGTTCGACGCACGGACAGCTCGGTACGAGCAGAAGAAGGCCCGAGCGAGGACCTTCCACGCCTACGGTGGCGACTGGGGTGACAACCCCAACGACGGCGCGTTCGCCGGCGACGGAATCGTCCTTCCCGACCGCCGCCACACCGGCAAGGCGGCCGAGGTCAAACGGATCTACCAATCGATCCGGGCGACCCGCGCAAACGGCGCCGCGCCGGGCGAGATCACCCTCACGAACGAGAACCTCTTCACCAACCTGCGTACGTACGACGGCAGCTGGGAACTCTCCGCCGACGGTGAGACGGTGCGGCGCGGCAGGATCCGCCGCGATCAACTGGACGTGGCACCACTGACGGACAGAACCATCACGCTGCCCGTGGCACTGCCCGCCCATGCCGCACCCGGCACTGAATACTTCCTCCAGCTCTCCTTCACCACGAAGGAACGCACGCCGTGGGCCGACGAAGGCTTCGAGGTGGCGCGGGTGCAACTGCCCCTCGACGGGGGCAGCCCCGAGATCGCCCCGGTTCCGTCGGCCGAGGTGCCGAAGGTGTCGTACCGGAGCGGTTCCTCGGAAATCGTCGTCACCGGCGCCGGCTTCGAGGTCGTCATCGACAAGTCGACCGGGCTCATCACCTCGTACGAGGCGGCCGGCACGAAGCTCCTCGTCTCAGGTCCGGCCCCCAACTTCTGGCGTGCCCCGACCGACAACGACCACGGCAACGGCCAGCACACCCGCAACCAGACCTGGCGGGACGCGGGTTCACGGCGCACGGTGACCGGTGTGTCGGTGCGCGGGCTCGACGGGCATGCGGTCGAGGTCGAGGTCAAGGGGACGCTGCCGACGAGCACCGCCTCGGCGTACACCACGACCTTCACCGTCTTCGGCAACGGTGAGATCAAGGTGGACAACACCCTCTCTCCGGGCGCGGCGACCCTCCCCTACATCCCCGAGATCGGCACGATCCTGCGCCTTCCCGCCGCCCTGGCGCGGCTCGACTACTACGGCCGCGGCCCCGAGGAGAATCACTGGGACCGCAATGACGGTACGGACGTGGGACGTTGGTCCGGGACCGTTGCTGAGCAGTGGAGCCCGTACCTGCGGCCGCAGGAGAACGGGAACAAGACCGACGTACGCTGGGCAGCGCTCACGGACCGGCACGGTCGCGGCCTGCTCGTCAGCGGCGACGGACTCCTGGAAGTGAACGCCTCCCACTTCACACCGGAGGACTTGTCCCTGGGGGCCCGCCACGACTACCAGCTCACCCCCCGTGACGAGGTGATCCTGCGGGTCAACCACCGGCAGATGGGCGTCGGCGGCGACAACAGCTGGGGCGCGCATACACACGACGCGTACAAGCTGCTCGCCGACCGGGACTACGCGTACACGTTCCGGCTGCGTCCACTCACCGACGTGCGGAACGCGACGAGCCTCTCCCGCCGGCCGACGGCGGTGGACTAGGGCCTGCGGTGGGTGCCGACGGCCCGACGCCCGATGACGGTCGTCGGACGGGCGGTCGGCACCTGCCGTACCTGGCATCCGCCAACCGGTACGGCCTGTCCGGCGGATCAGCCAGGTGTGGCCAACGTGAAGGGGTGTCCGGCGGGGTCGGCATAGAGGCGCGCGTCACGGATGCCCCCGTTGTCCTTCGTGTCGAGAGGACGCGCGCCCAGACCGACCGCCTCGCGCTCCGCCTCGTCGATATCCTCACGCGCCACCAGAATGTGCAGATGAGCCTGTTGGGAGTCATCGGGTCGCGGCCAACTCGGCGGCGCGTAACCGTGGTCCCGGCGGATCGCGAGATGCACTCCTCTGTGGCCGACGACCTCGACGATATCGGGCTCGTCGCCGACATGGACTTCCGCGTTGAGCAACACGGCGTAGAAGTCAGCCAGTTCCTTCGGCTCCGCACTGTCCAGCACCAGCACGCTCGTCTTCGGCACCGCCATGACCATCCTCCTGTTTCAGGGCATCTGGGCTCCGGACGTCGTTTCGCCTACCCGCGCCCAAGGGCAGCACACCCGGGCCCTGGCCGATGAACGCGACGGGCGCGGTCGGGGCTGCTCATCCCGCACGCTCCTCAGGTTTCCGTCCCCACGCTGTGAGCATGCCGGCCGACAACGCGGCGCATTCGTCGGACCCCAGATACCGGAGCGCCATGTCGATGGCCGCATCGTCGACCAGCCCGGTGGCGAGCATCGCTGCTCTGCTGCGCTCCCACGTGTCCGCCCAGAATCGGCTGATGGCGCTGCCCGGCAGCAGCGGCGGCACGTGGATCTCGGCGGCGACGGACTTGAGCCCCGCCCCGCGCAGCAGTTGCGGATACGACGGCACCCAGGAGACATCGGTGCCGATCGCGATCCGCAGCCCCTGCCACATCGCCCGCATCACCTCGGTGTACGGCGTGCTGGGCGCTTGGTCGCTCGTCAGGTCGACCGCGTCGCTCAGCACCAGCACTCCGCCCGGTGCCACACGTTCGGCCAATGCCGTGATCAGGCGGGCACGCTCGGGCAGGTGCATCAGGACGAAGCGCGCGTGGACGAGCTGGAAGCGGCCGGAGACGAAGCCGGGAGCGGTGATGTCGGCCTCCAGCACGTCGAGCCTGGGCAGGCACCGCTCTGCGAGAAACCGAACGTCGCGGTCCACGGCGAGCACGCTCGCCACCCCGGCCTCGTCCAGCAGCCGACAGGAGACCGTGCCGGTGCCGGCACCGACGTCGAGGCAGCGCCAGCCCGGGCCCGCACCGATTTCCCGCAGCCGTGCCAGGGTGATGTCGTCGTAGGCGAGGGCCCCGAAGTCGATGCGCTCGCCCTCCCCCGCCTGTTCGGGACGGAAGTACGCCTGGCCGTATCGGCCGTCGCCGGGCGCGCCCCCGGGCGGAGCGGCGGTCACGCCGCACCCGGTGCAACGCCGAGCACGTCCTCGTTGACGGGTCCCGGCGCCCGGGCGGCGAGGGACTGGAACAGCGGGTCGCTCAACGGTTTCATGACCAGGCCTCTTCCACGCGGTGGGCTGTGCCGGGCGGCCGGTCCTGAGGCCACCGCCCCACCGATCCTCCACCTGCGGCCGCCGCCGCGGCCGAGGCGCGCCGCGTCCGGGCCCGGATTTCGGGGCCTGGCTGCGGGCGGGTGACGGCCACCTGTTCCGTACTCTGGAGGCATGCGCATGCGCCCCACTCTCAGCTGGGCCCCCACCGAGGAGCTTCCCCCCGCCATCACGGATCTGGAGCCGGTCGCCGATGCCTTGAGCACCGGGGGCGTGCTGGTGCTCAGCGGGGCGGGTATCTCCACGGAGTCCGGCATTCCCGACTACCGGGGCGAGGGCGGGAGCCTGAGCCGGCACACCCCGATGACATACCAGGACTTCACCGCCGACGCCCAGGCCCGTCGCAGGTACTGGGCGCGCAGCCACCTCGGCTGGCGCACCTTCGGACGGGCCCGCCCCAACGCCGGGCACCGGGCCGTGGCCGCGTTCGAGCGGCACGGTCTGCTCTCGGGTGTGATCACCCAGAACGTCGACGGTCTGCACCAGGCCGCGGGCAGCGAGGACGTCGTGGAACTCCACGGAGGCCTGGAACGGGTCGTCTGCCTTTCCTGCGGCACCCTCAGCCTGCGCCGTGAACTCGCTCGGCGACTGGAAGAGGCCAATGCGGGCTTCGAGCCGGCGGCTGCCGCGATCAACCCGGACGGTGACGCCGATCTCACGGACGAGCAGGTCGGCGACTTCCACGTGGTGTCCTGCGCGGTCTGTGGCGGCATCCTCAAGCCGGACGTGGTGTTCTTCGGCGAGGCTGTGCCCCCGGAGCGAGTCCAGCACTGCCGCGAACTGGTGCATGACGCGGTCTCGCTGCTGGTTCTGGGTTCCTCACTGACAGTGATGTCCGGGCTCCGTTTCGTCCGCTACGCGGCCCAGGCCGGAAAGCCCGTACTGATTGTGAACCGGGACCTGACCCGGGGCGACCGGCACGCCGTCGCCCGCATCGCGCTTCCTCTGGGACCGGCCCTCACCACCGTCGCCGTCGAACTGGGGATCGCCGTCAACGACGAGACGGCAGGGCCGGCGTGAACGGGTGGCGCGGCGGTAGAGGGGATCTCGTCCTAGGTGTCCTGTGTCTGCGGCACTCGGGACCCCGCACCGAACTGAGGGGACACGAATGAGCAGATCGGGTACGGGTACGGGTACGGCGCCGGAGTCCCGCTCCGCGATCAGCTTGGCCAAGGTGGAGGCGACGGCTCCCGGGATAGTCAGCCTGTACAAGAGCGCGGCGGCGAGTCTGCGGAAGCGTGCCCTGGAAGGGGTGCGGGCTGCGGTGTATCTGGTGCTGGACCGGTCGGGTTCGATGCGCCCCTACTACAGGGACGGGACCGTACAGCACCTGGCGGAGCACGTACTGGGGCTGTCCGCTCATCTGGACGACGACGGTGTCGTACCGGTGGTGTTCTTCTCCACCGACGTCGACGGCATCAGTGACGTGAGTCTGGCCCGGTACGAGGGCCGGATCGAGAAGCTCCACCAGAACCTGGGCCACATGGGACGTACGAACTACCACTGGGCCATGGATGAGGTCATCGACCACTATCAGGCATCCGGCAGTCGCGACCCGGCGTTGGTGATCTTTCAGACGGATGGTGGGCCGACGAGCCGGCTCGCTGCCGAACGCTACGTCTGCAAGGCTGCGAAGCTCCCGCTGTTCTGGCAGTTCGTGGGGTTCGGCGACCCGGACCACGACGAGTTCACCTTCCTTCGCAAACTTGATGACCTCGCAGTTCCCGGCAAGCGCGTGGTGGACAACGCGGGCTTCTTCCATGCGGGACACGACCCGCGCGCTCTCTCCGACACGGCCCTCTACGACCAGTTGCTGGGTGATTTCCCCAGCTGGCTGGCCGACGCCCGCGCCGCCGGAGTTCTCCGCAGCGCCATGCCCGGTCCTCGCACCGACCTGCGAGGACCGGGCGATCCGGGCGGTCCGGCCTGAGCCGAGCGAGAGACCCTAGGGCTCTTGGATGTCTGGCACTGTTCGGCCTCCCGAAGCCCATGACGTCGATGCGCGGCAGGTTTCACCGACGAGGGCAAGCAGGACCGCCGTATCGGACCGTCCGTGGGCACAGGGCACCGGAGCGAGTGTCATGAGTGTGACGCTGCGTTGTTCCTGCGCCGCTGGAACCCGGCTCCGAGGATCGCGGCGACCACGAGTCCCGCACCGATCGTCGCCCACAGGCTGAGGGATGACTTCGTCTCCTGGGTTTCGGCCGAGGCGGCGGGCTTCGCTGCGACGGAGGGCTCGGGAGCGGTCGGCCCGGTGGGTCGCGGGGAGTCACCGGCGACAGCGGGCGAGGAACTGGCACTGGGGTTGATGACGAGTACGGGCGTGGGGAACTCCACCTCCTCGGAGCCGGTCTGCTCCTCGTTCCACGCGACACTCGTCCCGTTGGAGTAGGTCTGCTCCGTGTCGAAGCTCAGGGAGTACCGGTCCGGTACGGGTCCGACCTTCACCGTGAACGTCCGGCTGGCGGCCGGCTTGATCGCGTGGCCCGACTCTGCCGTCCACACCACGTGAGCCCCCTGGCCGGCGGGCCCTGCGACGGTCTTCTCCGTCCATCCGTCGAGTACCGGCACCGACGTGACCGTGAGATCCGGCGGGACGGCGACGGCGATACGGACCGTGGTGGCGTCGGCCATCTCGCTGGGGACACGGAACTGGAGGGTGGCCGGCCTTCCGGGGATGACATCGCCGATGACCCTGACATGCGCCGCGGCTGTCCCGGCCGCGAGCAGGACTGCGCCCGCCGCACCGGCGGCGACAGTAGCCAGAGGGGAGATGTGCCGTCGAGTGCGACGGAGCATGGGAAAGTCCTTTCACTTGGTGTCGGGGTCAGCAGCAGTCGCAGTACAGGAGGTCCGCGGTCTTCACATCGTGACCGTGCATGCTCCCCTGAGCGGCGAAAGCAGCCTTCTGGACCGGGGTCGCCTCGCCCTTGACCTCGATGGAGATGCTGTCGCCTTCGAAGGCACTGAAGGAGAGCGCCATGGGGGTCGTGCCGTTCTTGTCGGTGGGGAACGAGCGCACGGGCGTCTTCTCCCCGTCGGCGGTCACGGCGTACGCCTGGTAGACGGTGTCCGGCTTCAGCCCGCGTGCTTGCAGCTGAATCATGTCGAGCCCGCTCACCGGGCGGACGGTGGCTTCCAGGACGCGGCCCTTGACCGGGTCGAGGGTGTCTCCGGCCGTGCCGTCCGGCAGGAGGGTGGGAACGTTGTGTGCCTGCTGGCCAAGGCCCTGACGGCCGAGGTTGGATGCGCTGCCGGGGTGTGCGACACGGGTGGCGTAGACGATGGCCTGGGGCTCCTGCCCCGTCGCGATGGTGTCGACGACCGTGTGGGTGGCCGTGTCGATGACGTCCACCGCGTCGGACTTCTCCAGACCGATGTACAGGCGCGACCCGTCACCACTGGCCCAGGCACCGTGCGGTGCGTGGCCACCGTTCCTGACCTTGGTGACGAGCTCCGGGGCGCCGGCGGTCCGCTTGTAGACCCAGGTCTGGTCCAGCCCGCCCATGGTCAGGTAGACGAACTTCCCCTGGCGGTTGTCGACGAACTGCGGGTGATTGGTGTCGGGGCCGGTACGGAGGACTGTGACGACCTCCTTCCGGTCCAGGTCCACCACGGTGGTCTTGCCGTCACGCTTGTGCGAGACCCAGATCCGCTTGCCGTCGGGGGAGATCGCCTGATCGGAGGAGAACGTGGCACCGAGCCCTGTGATGGGCTTGCCGACCTTGCGGGAGCGCACATCGATCACAGTGATCTCGGACTTGCTGGTGTGGTTGACGTACGCCGTCCTGCCGTCCGGGCTCATGAGCACCTTCGACGGGCCCTCGCCCACGCGCACATCGGCGACAACACCGCCGTGCACGGCGTCGACGACCGAAACCGTGTCCCGGCCACGGTTCGCGACCCAGAACTGCTTGCCGTCGGCGCTGAAGCTGCCCTCATGCGCGGCCCGGCCGACGTCGGTGGTGCTGAGGACCTTGTTGGTCCTCGTGTCGATCATGTGGACGGTGTTGCTCGACACGCTCACCACGGCCAGGCGCCGCTGGTCCGGCGAGATCGCCAGCCCGTGCACCCCCGAGTCGCCGCCGTACTGCGGGCTGAAGGCGCTGCCGACCCGCTGGTCGCCCAGCGCGATCGTCCCCAGCGTCCTGTTCGTGGAAGGGTCGATCACCGACACCGTGTTGGACGACTGATCGGCGGTGTAGAGGCGGTCCCGGCCCGAGACCGGAATCGGACGGTGCCGGGCCGCGTCGTCCGCTTGAACGGTGCCGGTCATGGCGGCCGGCTCGGCCTGCGCCATGGACGTGGCAGCCAGCCCACCGGCTCCCACCCCCAGCGTGGCAACCAGCATCCATGTGGCACGACGTGCAGAAGGCATGCTTGTCTCCAGAGTGTGTTTTGGGTGTGACGGATCGCCTGAGCGCCGAAGAAGCCGGCGTCAGGAAGTTCTGGTCCCGGCTTTCAGGCCGGAGAGGGCCGCACAGGAACGCGGCTCACGACGCGCCCTTCCTCGTCTTCCACGATCAGAGCGGTGATGGTGTTCTTCCGCATCGCTGTCACCATGCGGAAGGAGATCTGCTGGCCGCTGCCGGCCCGTACGCTGCCGCCGGACAGGCGGGTGCCATCGGCGTTGACGGCCATCACGCGGTACGTCTCCCCCGCCTCCATGCCCGACAGGGCCACCGGGACCTCGGTCCCCCATGCCTGATCAACCATCTGACCTTGGCGTACCAGCACGACGGCTGTTCCGAGTGGCTGGCTCCGGTCCGCCATGTTGAGGGGGATGATCACTGCGGCTGCCGTGACGAGGGAAGCGGCGACGCCCACAACGATCCGCCGCCCGCGACCGGTCCGGACGGTCTTCGCTCCGGCCATGTCCCTGCGAATCCGGTCGCCCAGATCGTTCGACGGCCATGCGTGCGTTTCCGAGGCTCGTGGTTGGGCCCAGTCGGCGAGCGGGTTCACCCGCTGCAGTGTCCGGACCACGTCATCGGTTTCGGAAGCCTCGCGGGTGCAGTCCGGGCACTGGCCGAGGTGCCGGGACAGTTCCTCCGGAAGCGGCGTTCCGAGCAGAAGATGCTCGGTCAGGAGGGGGCGGAAGGGGACGCAGTTCTTGTTCATGGTGCCAGCCACCCGTTCTCCTCCAGGACCAGCCGCAACGATCGCACGCCGTAGTACAGGCGGCTGCGCATGGTGGACGCCGAAATACCCTGCTCCGCACCCAGTTCGGCGCAGGTTCGACCGCCGAAATACACCTCGACCACCGCCTCCCGGTGCTGCGGGCTCAACCGCTCCAGTGCCTCGCCGAGCTGGATCCGGTCAAGAAGCTGGTCAACGCCATCGAGCGCCGAGGACGACTCGGACACCGCATCCCATGACGAAAAGCCTGGCCCCTCCCGGACCCTGCGACGCCGCACGGCGTCGACCACCCCGTTCCGGGCGATGGCGAACAACCAGGTCCGCAGGCTTCCCTGATCCGGATCGAAGCCGCGAGGCGACCGCCAGGCGCGGATGAAGGTCTCCTGCACCACGTCCTCGGCGAGCTGCCGGTCTTCCAGCGCTTTGAACGCGAACCCGAAGAGTTCACCGCCATAGAGATCGTACGCAGCCTGCATCTGACGCTCGTTCCGCAGCCCGGCAGGTTCCGGACTGTTCGCCGCAGTCCGCCCGCGAAACCATCGCAGAGGACTACCGCTCACCGTCACGCCCCCTCGCATGCCTTCCGCGCCTGACTTCCATGGTGCTCCCCATCTCCGGAGACAACGTTCATCAGGGGATACGCAGGCCCCGCCCCGTGTGTTGAAGCACGGGAAAGAAATGTCGCCGGCACCGTGGTACTCCCGGTCTCCTTCCCCTTCCCGAACGCTGCACCCGGGCCGAGGAGGATGCACGCGCTGACCGAGGCCCTCGGTCAGCGCGGTCGTAGGGGCGAGGGCCGGTGTGATGCCGGCCCCCGCCCCCGTATGCGTCACTACGACCAGCGGCGCAGCGCCGCTCGCGCAGGCACCGTGACCGCGAGCAGGGCCAGTGCGCCGGCAGCCGCTGCGAAGGATCCGTACACCAGCCAAGGCACATACGGCGCCTCGCCGGTCATGCCGCGCATCATCGGAATCAGCGTGGCCGCGGCGATCGCGGAGCCGAGGACCACGCCCGCCACGGAGACCAGCAGGCCCTCCCACCGGAGCATCTGCATCACCTGATGCCGGGTGGCGCCGACGAGTCGCAGGGCGCCCAGCTCTCGGCGGCGGTCGAGGACCGTCATCACCAGGGTGTTGACTGCGGCGATGGCGGCGAAGCCGCCTAGGACCGCGGCCATCATGTAGTTGGACCAGGCCCCCAGCTTCGCGTCGAGGCTCTGCTCGGTGGCGTAGCCGGAGGCGTCGGTGACCGTGCCCAGAGCGGTGAGCGACTTCGCCGAGCCGCCGCCTACCAGCAGCATGCTGTCGAAGCCCGCGGTGACGTGCCCGGCCAGGGAGGCCCGGTCCATGGTCACTGTGGCGAGGCCGAGGCCGCGGCCGTAGACCGCGACGATCGCGGGGCGGGCCTTCGTCCCGTCCGGGAGGTAGAGGGAGAGCCTGTCGCCGACTCCGGCGTCCGCCGACGTCGCCAGGGTCGTGTCGATGGCGATGCGCCCCTTGCCCAGCCGGTCGAGGCTTCCTTCGCGTACGTCCAGGTCCTGCACTCTCGCGAGCTCGGCGCCGGAGCCGGTCACACCCTGGGTCGCCGCGCCCTGCAGCGCCTTGAACTCCCCCGAACCGACCGGCACCAGCACCTGCGTGTTCAGCAGGCCGACGGCCGTGTCCACGCCCGGCGCACGTGCGGCCTGCGCCGCTGCGTCCACCGGGAGCCCGGCAGGGTCCGTTACGACGTGGTCTGCGGTGATGCCCGCGCGCAACTGCTTGTCGGCGATGTGGTTCTCGCTCGTGTGCATGAAGACGAGCGTCGAGGCGAAGGCCATGGCGAGCACGATCGGGGTGATCGCGGAGGCGAGCCGGCGGGCATTCGTACGGGAGTTGGCGGCCGCCAGCCCGGCGGCCGGTCCCGCGCCGCGCAGCGGGAGGCCGAACAGGCCCGCACACAGTCGCGCCACCAGTGGGCCGAGCAGGGCGACTGCGAGCATGAACAGCATGACGACGCCGAGGGCGGCGCCGGCCGCGTCATCCCCCGCGGAGTTGGCGGACACACCGGTGAGGAACGCGCCACCGACAAGGGCACCGAGGCCCAGCACGGTACGGATCACGCCGGGCCGCAGCCGCTCCACCGACGCCTCCGACAGCGCCTGCCCCGGCTTGGTTTTCGCGGGCCTGCGCCCGGCCGTCCAGCCGGCGCCGAGCGCCGTGAGCAGCCCGGTGCCGACGGCCGCGAGGAGGGGAAGCCCTGAGACGTTCAGCTGCACCGCGTCCGGGACCGCGCCGCGGTCCTGCAACTGCCCGAACCACCAGTGCGCGAGCCCGATGCCGGGCAGGCAGCCGATGATGCCGGCGAGCGGCGCGACGAGCAGTGCTTCGGAGGCGACCGCGCGGCGGATCTGCCGCGGGGTGGCGCCGATGGCGCGCAGCAGCGCGAATTCGCGGGCCCGCTGGGAGACGGACAGGGACACGGTCCCGGCCGCGGTGAAGACCGCGACGATGGTGGCGATGCCGCCGAAGGAGCCGCCGATCCCGAAGAGCGTCTCCTTGGCGTAGCCGAGGCCCGGGTCCTCGACAGCTCCGCGGTCGTCGCCCGTGTGCACCAGGGCGCCGGAGCCCGCCAGGGCCTTCGCCACGGAGCCGGCGAGGGTGTCGGCATCTGTGCCGTGCTTCGCCAGGACGGCGATGGCGTCGGCCTTGCCGGGATGCCCGGCGAGTGCGGGGGCCTGGGTGTCTGCGAACCAGGCGATGGCGTCTGTGGCACCTGTGTTCCGGGCGGTGTCCCCGGGTCCGGCTTCGGCGATGCCCGCGACGCGGAAGTCTCGCTGTCCGGCGAGGGTCTGCAGCGCGACGGTGTCGCCTACGGCGGCCTTCGCGGCGTGGGCGGTAGCTGCGTCGAGCACGACCTCGCCGCGGTGGGGTGCGGAGCCGGTGGTCAGGGCGGTTCCTGTGAAGGTGTGCGAGCCCCATCCGTGCCCGGTGAGGACACCGCCCGGAACGGCCGGTTCACGGGTGGCAGCGCCCGCGGGGTCGTGTGCCGCGCGCACCGGGAAGGTGAAGTCCGCGACGGCGGTGGCCGCGCCCGGTGCGCCGGCGGCCTTGGCCGCCAGCCCGGCGTCCACCCGTGCGGTGTCGGGCAGCGGGACCGCCTCCTCCTCGCGGTCCTCACCGCTGCCTGTCACGACGTACTCGTACTGGTCCGCCGCCGCGACGACCGGCGCCTTCGCATACCGCTCGGGCGGCACCGAGGCGCGCAGGCTGGTCTCGAGCAGGATGCCGCACGCCGTGACGATCAGCGCGGACATCATCAGCGCGACGAAGGTGCCGGCGAACGACGCGGGCTTGAAGCGGACGGCCGCGCGGGCCAGACCGTTGGGGAGGTTCATACCGCCGCACCTGCCAGGGTGCCCACGTGGGCGGTACGGGAGGCAAGAGCGGCCATGCGTGCCGCGATCTGCTGCGCCGAGCCATGTTCCAGGGAGCCGGCGAAGGTGCCGTCGGCGAGGAAGAGGACGCGGTCGGCCCAGGTGGCGGCGGCGGGGTCGTGGGTGACCATGACGACGGT